>JBBQZL010000009.1:0-25389 GCA_038207745.1 Solirubrobacterales bacterium | reverse complement strand
AGCGGAATGGGGCGGCGGTTCGTGGAGCCGGAGCGGCGGGCCGGAGCGGCGGTTTGCGGGGGATGGACCGGGACCGTTCGCAGGGTCGGGGTCAATCGAAGAGGGTCACGGCGATGCAGCCGCCCTTGGAGGCTCTGGGGGTATGGCGAAGACGGCGCTGCCCACGTGCTTGATGTATTCGTCGAGGGCGTCGAGGGTGCCGAGGAGGGTCTCCATCGGGTTGGGCTACGTTCCACGCCCGCCGCTGACCGTGAGGGATCCGTCGCCGACCTTGCCGCCATTGCACCTGAGTATGTAATCCCCACCGTCGAGGGTCAGGGTGAAAGAGCGCGAAAGTCCCTCGGTTATGTTCTCCTTCTCGCCCAGGATCGTTTCACCGTCGAGGAACTCCAGCTCGGTCACCGAGCCGCTTCCGTCGTTGGTCACCTCGAAGTTGACGGGGCCGGCCGCAACAGTGGCGTTGTGCGGCTCGCAGCCCTCATCGGTGAGCTTGAAGGCGAGCGTCTTCGCGCCTGGATCGTCGCTCTTGACGCTCGAACCGCAACCGCTGAATACGCTGACCCCGAGGAGGAGAAGGGCAATCCAGAGGGATGCCGCGCGCGATGCCGCGAAGCGGACCCGTCGAACCGGCTCGGCGCTTCACGCGGCCACGCCGCCGGAGTTGGTTCCCGCGACACGGGTCGGCTCGCTGCCGGCTCTTGCTCCGATCGCGTTGCGGCCCGCGCGCCAGCGGTCGGGCCACGCGACGTACAACGTCATCGGGACGGCATAGAGCAGGTAGACGATTGCCTCCATCTGGGTTGGACGAGGTTGAAGTCCGAGCATTCCGGTCAACAGGGCGCCGGTCACGGTTCCTGGCCGGACGAGCCAGCTCAGGTCGACCGCCTGCGATTGCAGGGAGCTGATCCATCCGGCCTCATGCGCAGTGTGCGCGGCCGTGGCGAGCAGTCCGGCGGCAACGAAGACGAGAACGAGGCCGGTGACACGGAAGAAGCGGGAGAGGTTGATCCGGACGCCGCCGCGATAGAGACCGACACCGATCAGGATCGCCACCACGAGCCCGAGAACCGCACCGGTTCCGGCGGCGGCCGTGTTGTTGGAATCCTGGAATATCGCGAGCAGGAAGACCGAGGTCTCGAGGCCTTCACGGAGCACGGCAAGAAACGCCATCCCGACCAACGCAGCGGCGGACCCCGTCAGCAGCGCGTGCGCTGCGCTTCCCTCGAGATCACTCTTGATGCTCCGTGCGTGACGACGCATCCAGATGATCATGTATGTGACGGCTGCGACCGCGATCAAGCCGATGATCGTCTCGAGGCCTTCCTGCTGCTGCTGGGGAAGTTCCTGATCGATGACCTGGAGAATGACCGCGGCGACGAAGCAGATCGTCACGGCAGCCCCGACGCCGATCCACATCTGTTTCAGCGCATCGCGCTGACCCTCCTTGACGAGGAAGGCGGCGATTATTCCGACGATCAACGCGGCCTCGACGCCCTCGCGGAGCGTGATAACGAGTGTCGGGATCATCGGGTCTTGGCTGCTCCTTGCTGGATCTCGCTGGAGGAAATTGGCAGTTAGGTGTCCCTAACAGATCACGAGGCAAGGTAGCAACAACCCGTAGCGGATGCCAGGGAACACCCATGCCGGCCCGTTTCGGGCCGGGACAATCGGCGGCGTGAATGCCTCAGAGCAGCCGTCTAGCTACGGTCCGGGGCCAGCCGTTGATTTCAAAGCACGAAGCACCTGGATCTGATGACCGAGCGCTACATCCAACTCAACCAGCCCGAAGGCGTGCCGCCACTGCCACTGACCGGCGAGCGGACGCTGCCTGACGTGCCAGAGGAGAATTACTGGTACCGGCGCCATCTGGCGGTCTATGAATGGATCACGGGGCGCTGCGAGGGCCTCCGGGTTGTCGACCTTGCCTGTGGCGAGGGGTATGGATCCGATCTGCTTGCGACCCGTGCCAACGACGTGATCGGCGTCGACGCAAATCCGGAGGCGCATGAACATGCGCGGCTGCGGTATCAGCGTCCCAACCTCCGATTTGACTGCTCGCTCGTCGAGCAGTTCGACACCGAGCGCGACGTGATCGTCTTTCTGCAGACCATCGAACACGTCGAGAAGCCGGCAGAGCTGTTGAAGGGATTTGCGGCAATCGCGCCGATCTCCTATGTCTCGACCCCGAACCTGCTCACGCTTGCACCCGAGGGCGCGGCCAAGTCGGACAATCCATGGCATCTCAAGGAGTACAGGCTGGAGGAGTACCGGGACCTGCTCTCGCCGTGTTTCTCGCGGGTTGAGATTCTCGGCCTCTTCCACGCGCGAAAGCTGGCAATCCATCAGACGGCGATCGAATGCGGCTGGGACCGGGTCCACAGGGCGCTTCACGCCACCAAGCCGTTCTACGATCGCTTCACGCCGGCAATCACATCCTCGGATTTCAGGCTCTCAACCGATCGCCTCGAGCAGGCACTGGACTTCATAGCCGTCTGTCATGCCTGAGGCAGACCCGCCTCGCGCGGATCAGGACGGCGGCGGGGGGGTCGGGGACCTCGCGATCGTTTTACACAGTCACATGCCGTATGTCGAGGGATTCGGGACCTACCCATTCGGTGAGGAGTGGCTGTTCGACGGGGTGATCCGGTCATACCTGCCGGTTCTCGAACACGCGCAGAACCTGACCATGACCCTGACGCCGGTCCTCGCAGACCAGCTCGAGGACGCTGGTACCCAGCGGCGGCTTCGCGAGTTTCTGGTCCGGTACCGGATCGGCAGCGCGGAGGCCGATGCCGGCGAGGTCCCACCGGAGTGCAGGCGCGCAGCGAAGGCCGAGGCAGCGAGGTATCACCGCGTCCTGGAGCTGCTCGATCGGGTCGGAGGCAATCCCCTGCGGGCGTTCCAGAGTGCGGCGGAGGAGGGACGGATAGCCGTGGCGACCTCGGCCGCAACCCACGCGATCCTGCCGTTGCTGGCAACCAGGGAGGGGCTCGATCTGCAGGTCGATGCCGGCGTCCGGTCGCACCGACGTCGCTTTGATTGGGGAGGAGGCTTCTGGCTGCCCGAGTGCGCTTACGCGCCCGGAATCGAGGCACGACTCGAAGAGCACGGCGTCCGCTGGTTCTGCACCAGCCAGAACAGGCATGAGGAGGGGACCGAGGCGATGGTTCCCGTGGCGACCACGTCGGGGCCTGTCGCCTTCACAATCGATTGGGATGCGGTCCAGTGGATGTGGGCGAGCGACGGTTATCCGGCGGACCCCGAATACACGCAGTTCGCCGGCAAGTCGTGGCGGGGTACACGGATCTGGCGCGTCGGTGGTGGTCCCTATGACCCGGAGGCGGGGCTCGTCGCGGCACGTCGCCAGGCCGCCGAGTTCATCCGTTCCGCCGCCGATCGGCTGCGCGCATTCGCCGCGGAGCGAGGCCGCCGCGGCCTGATCGTCTTTGCGATCGACACCGAGCTGCTGGGCCATTGGTGGTCCGAGGGACCGGAATGGCTTGCCGAGGTGGTTCACCTCGCAGGGGATTCCGAACTCCGGATGGTGACTCTCGACCAGGCGGTCACCGACCATCCCACCCGCGAAACAGAACTCAAGGCATCCACCTGGGGGGAGGAGCAGGACTTCCGGACCTGGGATTCCCCTCTGGTTGCCGATCTCGCCTGGGGCGCCCGGCGATCCGAGCTGAGGCTGCTGCGTGCGGTTCGCCGGGGCATCGATCCGGAACGCGCGGCGCGGGCCACCCGTGAGCTTCTGGCGATCCAATCGAGCGACTGGGCCTTCCTCGACGGTCGCGGTGGGGCCGGGGATTACGCCTACCTGCGCGCGATCAGCCATGCGGAGGCAATGCTCGAAGCCCTAGACTCAGAGGTGAAACCCGAGCCGCAGATGCGTTCTCTGGCGCCACAACTGTCCATTTCGCCTCTGCTCGCCCCCTAGTCTGAAGCCCTTCGAAACCGACCCGACCGTGACCCGCGTCCTCATCCTCTCCTGGGAGTACCCACCGCTCATCGAAGGCGGTCTGGCACGCCATGTCCGCAAGCTCTCGGAGGCGTTGGTGGGTTTTGGCGTCGAGGTCCACGTGCTCACCCGAGGTGGGGAGGAGTCACCGGCCGAGGAGCAGGCAGGCGGAGTCAACATCCATCGAATCCGAGAGCCGAGGCGACCAACCGACCTCGGCGAGTTCGTCACCTGGGTCGAGCGGATGAACTCCGACATGCTGGCCGCCGGCGTTGAGCTGGGCGATCGGTACGAGTTCGACCTGGTCCACTGCCACGACTGGCTGGTCGCGAACGCATGCGACCATCTCGCGAAGCGCTTCAACGCTCCGCTGATCACAACCATCCACGCCACCGAGCACGGTCGCCACCAGGGCTGGGTCGACAAGCATCCGCAGTCCTACATCCATGGCGTCGAGCGCTGGATCACCAACAGATCTGATCGGGTGGTCGCCTGCTCCGTCTACATGAAGGAGCAGATCGCAGACATCTTCGGAGTCGAGGATGACCGGATTCTGGTGATCCCGAACGGCATCGATCCTGACGACCTCCAACCTTCAAACGAGGCCGAGCTGACCAGGTTGCGTGCCGAATTTGCCGCGCCGGACGAGAAGCTGATGCTGCTGGTCGGGCGCCTCGTCTACGAGAAGGGCTTCCAGCTCGCCCTCGAGGCGTTGCCGACGGTGATCGAGGCGATCCCAGAGACGCGCTTTCTGATCGCCGGCTCGGGGACGCACGAGGCCGAACTTCGCCGCCAGGCAGAGGAACTCGGGCTTATGGACCACGGCACCTTTGTGGGCTGGATCGGCGACGACGTCCTCCACTCGCTCTACAAGATCGCCGACCTGACAGTGGTCCCGTCGATCTATGAACCCTTTGGCCTCGTTGCGCTGGAAGCGATGGCATCGGGTTGCCCGTGTGTGGTTGCAGACACCGGTGGCCTCCGTGAGGTCGTCCCCCCGGAGGGCGCCGGGTGGACCTTCCACCCCCGCGATCCCGAGGCTCTCGCCGAGGTTGCGATCAAGGTTCTCGGTGACGAGGAGCTCGGCCAGCGGCTCGTCACCGACGGTCTCGAGCACATCCGGCGATTCGATTGGGTCGATGTCGCCGAGCGCACAGCCTCGCTCTACCGCGAGGTTTGCGACGCCGAAGGGGCGCGCGCACAGGCAATTCCGGAAATCTCCACTTGACGGACGTCCGTCCCTGCGCCTAAGCTCGCCACCGAGGAGAGCCGGGCGGCATCGGGGGTGTCTGGCCGGAGAAGGTGTCTGTGTTCGACAATTGGAGGGTTGCATGACGGATTCGTCCCAGGTGCAGACGACAGACGAGCAGCGTCTGGCCGAACTGGGTTACAAGCAGTCGCTTGATCGGGCGTGGAGTTCATTCTCGAACTTCGCGATCTCGTTCACGATAATCTCGGTGCTCGCCGGCTGCTTCACGACCTATCAATTTGCCTGGAACGCAGGCGGGCCGATAGCAATCTCATGGGGCTGGCCGATCATCTGCGGGTTGATCCTGTTTGTTGCCTTCTCGATGTCGGAGCTGGTCTCTAAATATCCCACCGCGGGCGGCATCTACTACTGGGCGTCGGATCTCGGTGGCAAGACCTGGGGCTGGTTCACCGGCTGGTTCAACCTGATCGGTCTGGTCGGCGTAACGGCATCGGTGGTCTATGGATCGGCGGCCTTCCTGAACACGGTCCTTCAGCTCTACGGTCTCGATCTTGGTTTCGTCAACTTTGGCGATGCCGATCACTTTTTGACCGAGACATTCGGGCTGTTCGTGATCATCCTCGCGTTCCACTCGCTGTTCAACATCTTCTCCTCACCGCTGGTGGCGCGATTCAACAACGTCTCGGTCTGGTGGCACGTGTTTGGTGTCGCGGTCATCATCGGGTTGTTGATCTTCGTACCGGCCCACCACGCAAGCCTCGACTTCGTCTTCACGCAGACCTTCAATAACACCGGACTGTTCAATGGATCCTCGACCGGCATGGCGTTCTGGTTCTACATCCTGCCGCTTGGGTTCCTGCTGACGATGTACACGCAGACCGGCTACGACGCATCTGCACATATCAGCGAGGAAACCAAGGGGGCCGCGCTTGGCGCGGCCAAGGGAGTCTGGCGCTCGGTCTTCTGGGCCGGAACGATCGGGTGGCTGGTTCTGCTGGCGATCACCTTTGCAGTCTCCGACAATCTGGTTGGGGCGGTGAACGGGACCGAGGACGGGGCGCTGTTTGGAATTGGCACCGCATCGTCGATCCTGACATTGGCGCTCTCGTCATGGGCGGCGAAAATGGTCCTGATCATCGCCACGATCGGTCAGCTGTTTTGCGGTATGGCCTGCCTGACCAGCTCGTCGCGCATGTGCTACGCATTCTCGCGTGACCGGGCTGTTCCGGGGCACCGGCAATGGACCAAGCTCAACCATCACCGGATCCCGTACCTCTCGGTTCTTTTCATGGCCGCCTGCGCCCTGGTGATCACACTTCCGGCGCTGATCGGTGACACGGACGGGATCGCCTTTGCATTCAATGCCGTGGTTTCAATCGCTGTGATCGGCCTCTATATCGCCTATGTGATCCCGGTCTATCTGCGCTGGCGGAAGGGCGACGATTTCGTGCCCGGGCCGTGGACGCTTGGCAAGAAGTACAAGTGGGTCAACCCGATCGCATTTGTCTGGGTAATCATCTGCGTGATCATCTTCAGCCTCCCGACCGCGCCGGTCTCGGTGCCGTGGGACAGCGCCTTCGACATCAAGTACTTCAACTACGCGCCGGTCACGGTGCTGATTGTGATCATCGCAGTCGGGCTCTGGTGGCAGATCTCGGCGAAGAATCACTTCACCGGGCCGATCCGTCAGGTCCAGACCGATGACACCGGCCGCGTGATCGACGCGGGTGAGATGGCCGGAGGGGACGGAGGCGGAGGCGATCCGCCATCCCCGACAGGCCCGGTCGATCCTCCACATCCGGGCACGCCCGGTACCTGAGGTGGAGCTGGACGAGCTGCGCACGGCAGTCGCGGAGGGTACGGTCGACACCGTGCTCCTCGCGATTGCCGATATGGAGGGACGGCTCCAGGGCAAACGGCTGGCCGCAACGCACTTCCTCGACGAGGTGCTCGCGAACGGCGCCGAGGGATGCAATTACCTGCTCACCGTCGACGCTGACATGGAGACGGTGGGCGGCTATGAGATGACCTCGTGGGAGAAGGGCTATGGGGACTTCGAGATGAATCCCGACATCTCGACCCTGCGGCCGATCCCGTGGCACGAGGGCACGGTCCTCCTGATGGCGGATGTCGCATGGCTGGACGGGGAACCGGTCATCGCCTCACCGAGGCAGATCCTCCGCCGCCAGCTCGACCGGCTGGAGGAGCGCGGGTTGATCCCAAATGCGGCGACGGAACTCGAGTTCATCGTCTTCCGAAACACATATGAGGATGCCTGGAAGCGCGGTTTCCGCGACCTCGAGCCCGCCAACCTCTACAACATCGATTACTCGCTGCTCGGCAGCGCCCGGGTGGAGCCGCTGATACGCCGGATCCGCAACGAGATGGGCGCCGCCGAAATGGTGGTCGAGAACTCAAAGGGGGAGTGCAATCTGGGCCAGCACGAGGTCAACTTCCGGTACGAGGACGCGCTCAAGACAGCGGATCAGCACGTGATCTACAAGACCGGCGCAAAGGAGATCGCCTCGCAGGAGGAGTGCTCGATCACATTCATGGCGAAGTGGGACGAGCGAGAGGGCAACTCCTGTCACATCCACCTCTCGCTCGCGGATCGGGACGGTAGGAACGCCTTTGCAGCCGATCAGCGGATGTTTGATCATTTCATCGCCGGGCAACTTGCCTGCCTGCGCGAGATGACGTTGATCTACGCGCCGCACATCAACTCGTACAAGCGCTTCGCCGAGGGCTCATTCGCCCCAACCTCGGTGACCTGGGGAGAGGACAACCGGACCTGCTCGTTCCGGGTTGTCGGCCACGGTGAGGGGTTGCGGGTCGAGAACAGGCTGCCCGGCGCCGACGTCAACCCGTATCTGGCGATCAGCGCGATGATCGCCGCCGGACTGCACGGCGTCGACAACGCGCTCCCGCTCCCGCCCCCGTGCGAGGGCAATGCCTACACCTCTGGCGCGGAGAAGGTGCCGTCGAACATGTACACGGCGCGTGATCTGTTCAGGGACAGCCAGATCGCAAACGAGGCTTTCGGCGAGGAGATGGTTCGCCACTACGTCCATCGCGCCGAGTTCGAGATCGAGACCTTCGAGGCGGCGGTCACCGATTGGGAGCGCTTCCGGGGTTTCGAGCGGCTCTAGTGGGTGCTCGCGGCGCCTGCGTGATCGGGGTTACGGCGGCCATCGAGCCGGCGCGGTGGGGCGCATGGGATCAACTTGCGGACCTCGCCCCCCGTGGATACGCGCTGAACGTTCAGAAGGCGGGGGGCGTCGCGGTAGTTCTGCCGGCCGACGAGGCGGTGGCCGGGGACCCGGATCGCCTGCTCGACCGGCTCGACGGACTGATCCTCGCCGGCGGTGCCGATCTCGACCCGGCAACCTACGGTCAGGATGCCGCCCCGACGACCATCGGCCACCGTCCCGATCGTGATGCATTCGAGGTCGCGCTGGCGGCCGCCGCACTCGAACGCGATCTGCCGCTGCTCGGAATCTGCCGTGGGTTCCAGATCATCAACGTGGCGGCCGGGGGAACCCTGGAGCAGCATCTGCCCGACGTGGTCGGACACGAGCGCCACAGGAGCATTCCCGGTCGCTTCGACGAGCACGAGGTGGATCTCGTCCAGGGTTCACGCGTGGCGACGTTCTGGGGGGCTGAGCGGATCATGGTCAAGTCCCATCACCATCAGGGGCTTGCCCGGATGGGAGACGGGCTGGCGGTGACCGGATACGCGGTTCCCGATCTGATCGCCGAGGCGATTGAGGTGCCGGATCGGTCGTTTGCGCTCGGCGTTCAGTGGCATCCCGAAGAGGATGCCGACGACCCGCTGATCGCGGCTCTGGTTGAAGCCGCCCGTGCGAAGATGGGGTCCTGATGCTCTCGGTGATCGAACCCGCGACAGAACAGGTGATGGCGGAGATCCCGAGGGCGGGGGTCGAGGATGTCGATGTCGCCGTGGCGCGCGCAAAGGCCGCCTTCCCGTCCTGGCGAGCGGTGAGCCCGCCCGATCGCGCGACGCTGATGCGCAGGGTCGCCGATGGAGTCGAGGGCCGGCTCGAGGAGCTCGCCAGGCTCGAGGCCAGGAACGCCGGCAAGCCGATCACCGGCGCGCGCGGCGAGATCGGGATGGTCGTCGAGACCTTCCGCTACTTCGCCGGTGCGCCCGAGAGACTGCTCGGTCAGACGATTCCGGTCGCGGGGGGAGTCGATTTCACCTTCCGTGAGCCGCTTGGCGTGATCGGTCTGATCGTGCCATGGAACTTTCCGCTTGCGATCGCCTCGTGGAAGGTCGCCCCGGCGCTGGCTGCCGGCAACACGATCGTGCTCAAGCCCGCAGAGCTGACGCCGCTGACCGCGCTCGAGCTTGAGAAGATCGCACTTGACGCCGGAATGCCGGAGGGCGTGCTGAACGTGGTCGCCGGGCCCGGGCGCAGCTGCGGAAGCAGGATGGTCGAGCACCCCGATATCGCCAAGATCGCCTTCACCGGGTCGACCGAGGTCGGCCGGGGGATCGCGGCCGGCGCGGCGGCGACGATCAAGCGCGTCACCCTCGAGCTCGGCGGCAAGTCGGCCAGCGTCGTCTTCGCCGATGCCGATATCGAGAAGGCCGCCGCCGCGGCCCCGTATGCGGTCTTCGACAATGCGGGCCAGGACTGCTGCGCACGCTCGCGGATCCTGGTCGAGCGATCGGAGGTGGATCGCTTCCTGGCCGCTATGGAATCGACCGTGGCGCAGATGCGGGTCGGTGATCCGCTCGATGAATCGACCGAGATGGGTCCCCTGATCTCGGCTTCCCATCGTGAGTCGGTCGCATCGTTCGTCGCGGATGATGCCCCGGTCGCGATCCGCGGCAGTGTTCCGGATGGACCCGGCTACTGGTTCGCGCCGACAGTTCTCTCACCGATGTCCAATGCGGACCGCGCAGCCCGGGAGGAGATCTTCGGCCCGGTTGCCTGTGTGATCCCCTTCGATGGGGAGGAGGAGGCGGTCCGGATCGCCAACGAGACCGAGTACGGGCTATCCGGTTCGATCTGGACCCGCGACGGCGGCAGGGCGCTGAGGGTGGCGCGGGCCATCGACACCGGTGTGCTCTCGATCAACTCGAACAGCTCGGTCCGGGTCTCAACGCCTTTCGGGGGCTTCAAGCAGTCCGGCATAGGCCGGGAGCTCGGGCCAAACGCGACCGATTACTACACCGAGGTCAAGAACGTCTACTACGCAACCGAGGAGGCAGATTGATGCCAGGCCGACTTCCAGGCAAGGTTTGTGTGATCACCGGTGCAGCCTCCGGGATCGGCGCCGAGACCGCCCGCCTGTTCGGCGATGAGGACGCGATCGTCGTGGGGGTGGATCTATCCCCGGGCTCCGAAGGTGAGTTCACGCTCGAGGTCGATGTCGCCGACGAGGATCAGGTCCGCGACATGTACGAGCAGGTCCGGGCCAGGTATGGCCGTATCGACGTGCTCTTCAACAATGCCGGCATCAACCCGCCGGACGACGAATCGGTCCTCGAGACGCCGCTCGATGTCTGGCAGCGCGTCCAGGACGTCAATGTCCGCAGCGTCTTCCTCTGCTGCAAATACGGGATCCCGCACCTGATCGAGACCGGTGGCGGCTCGGTGATCAACACCGCCTCGTTTGTCGCGATCCTCGGCGCCGCGACCTCGCAGATCTCCTATACCGCCTCGAAGGGCGCCGTGCTCTCGATGTCGAGGGAGCTCGGGGTCGAGTTCGGCCGCCGCGGTGTCCGCGTCAACGCGCTCTGCCCGGGGCCGGTGAACACGCCGCTTCTGGAGGAGCTCTTCTCCACCGATCCGGCCAGCGCCTCGAAGCGCCTCGTCCACATCCCGATGGGCCGCTTCGGTGAGGTTCGTGAGATCGCCCAGAGCGCACTCTTCCTGGCCTCGGACGACTCCTCTTTCGTCACCGCCTCGGCCTTCATGGTCGACGGCGGCCTCTCAGGCGCCTATGTGACACCCGAGTAGGCCTCGCGGGCAACGCCCACCGGCGGGCAGCTTCAACCAGGGGGCAACATCGACGTGTCGGTGAGCGTGCGACCTGCCGATGGCGCGGCTACCCGGGGATCGGCATCGTGGTCGGTGCCCCGGCCTGCGGCTCAACGGGGTTTGGCCAGGCCAGGGAACTCGGAGCGTCTCTCACCCTGATCACTCGCGCGGGTGCTCCGCCGATCACGGCATTGGCCGGTACGTCCCTGGTGACCACGGCGTTGGTACCGATCACGGAGTTGTCTCCGACGGTGACGCCGCGAAGGATGCAGGCCCCGTAGCCGATCCAGACGTTGGAGCCGACCACCACATCACGCTTGTAGATGCCCTGGGCACGGATCGGCTTCTCGACATCGACGATCCCGTGGTCGAAG
This sequence comes from Solirubrobacterales bacterium, assembly GCA_038207745.1. Taxonomy (GTDB): domain Bacteria; phylum Actinomycetota; class Thermoleophilia; order Solirubrobacterales; family 70-9; genus JBBQZL01. The sequence goes on along the minus strand of JBBQZL010000009.1, from coordinate 13,833 downwards.
TCGATGAACATGACGCGATCGGCGATCACGCATTGCTCGCCGATCTGAACCCGCTGGAAGGCGGAGACCGTGCACTCCTGCCCGACCACGGTCTTATCGCCGATCTCGACCACCCCCTCGTGGCAGCGGAGCTTCGTCCTGTCGCCGATCCAGACATAGCGACCGAAACGAATCGTCGCCCGCCTGTTGATCTCGATCGAGAGCCCGCGACCAAAGAAGACAGGACCAGAGGTTGACCAGCGCCGGCCCCCGGTGGTCAGGATACGGCGCCACAGGTAGCGCCAGAGAAGGCGCGCGTAGCGCCAGTTGAGCATTCCCTTCCTGGACAGCGATTTGATTGAAGCCATCTTCGGCGCGCACTCTAGTCGCCACTGCCGGTCCCAGGCTCGTCGCGATTGATCGAATGCTCCAACTACACTCAGGATCCAGTGCCTGAGACCGCCACAGGACAAGGAGCAACACTCGCCGAGCGCCTGGTCGCCGGTGACAAACGTGCCCTCGCGCGGGCGATCACGCTGATCGAGTCCGACGACCCCGCGGGGTGGGAGCTGGTCAAACAGGTCTATCCCCGTACCGGCACCTCGAGGATCATCGGTTTCACCGGCCCCCCCGGGGTCGGCAAGAGCACCTTGATCGGTGCATTGACCGTTGAGCTTCGCAAGCTGGGCCGCCAGGTTGCCGTGCTCTCGATAGATCCCTCATCTCCCTTCACCAAGGGCGCCCTGCTGGGCGACCGGATCAGGCTATCCGAGCACTTTCTTGACCCGGGGGTCTTCATCCGCTCGATGGCCTCGAGGGGCGCTCTCGGCGGTCTCTCCGAAGCCGCGCTGCAGGCGGCTCTGGTCATGGACGCGGCAGGCAAGGACGACGTGCTGATCGAGACGGTCGGCGTCGGCCAGGCGGAGATCGACATCGTCGACCACGCGGACACGATCGTGCTCGCTCTGATGCCGGGCTCGGGGGACTCGATCCAGGCTCTCAAGGCCGGCGTGATGGAGATCCCCGACGTGATTGTGGTCAACAAGGCTGATCACCCGATGACCGACACGATGATCAAGGAGGTCCGCGGGGTCCTGGCGCTCGCCCATGACCCGGACGGTTGGCACGTGCCGATTCTCCGCACCGAGGCGATCCGCGGCGAGGGGATCCCCGAGCTGCTCGAGAAGATCAGCGAGCACCGGGCCCACATCGAGGCCAACGGAACCCTCGAGAAGCGCCGGGCGAGGAATCTCCGCAGTGAGGTGATCGGGATTGCAACGGCACGGATGCGCAGGCGTCTGGAGGAGGTCGTCGAAGATAACGCCGAGATCTCTGCGTTGCTTGACCGCGTGGTCAGCCGCGAAATTGACCCGGCCACTGCGGCCACGGAGCTTCTGGAGCGACATATAGATGAGTGAAAAGACCAGCACACGCATGGGATTGCCAAGAACGCCGAGCTACCACGAGGTTGCAGCCTGGAACGGTTTTCGCGTCGACGAGATCGATGGTGCCGGGGTGGGCCGTGCCGAGGGGATGTTCGTCGACCAGGTAACGGGTGAGCCGGCCTGGCTTCTGGTCAAGCTGAGCAGATTTGGAGGGGTGATACCGGTGCCCGCGCACGACTGCGCCGGCGTGATCGGATACGTATGGGTCGCCCATGAGAAGGACGTGATCAAGACCGCCCCGACCGTTGATCCCGGGCATCCCCTCAACCGCGAGCAGGAGCTGGCGATCTGCGAGCATTACGCGATCGAGATCGACCAGGGTCGCGCATCCCAGGTCCGCGGCCGGGAGGCAGGCGCGATCACCTCCCAGGCGCCGGCTACGGAGGCGTCAGAAGGCTCCTGAGCCGGGCACTTCCTCACGTCGCCTTCTCAGATCCGAGAAGGCGATCAGAAGGACGATCAACCCGGGGATGATCAGCAGCGCTGCGGGGCTGTCCAGGGCCTCGACCACCCGACCGCCCCATGGAATGCTTCGGAGAGGGAACCCGATCAACCCGTCCCTTGGGACGGTGATGTTGTCGATCGTATCGGCGTTGTCGGCTTTGGCGATCAGACGGACCTGGCGGCCCTCGGGGGCGCCGGCGATCACCCGCCTGGTAAGCGTGCGGCCGGATCCGGGCTCCGAGAAGGAGACGATCTCACCGGGGCTCGCATTCGCCGGGCCGCGCTGAAGCTCGAGGACCAGGTCACCAGGTTCCAGCGTCGGCTTCATGCTCGAGGAGCCGATCACGATCGCCTTCTGCCCGAGCAGCAGCGAGAGGACGATCACGATCACAAAGGTCCCGGCAAACCCGGCCAGCGTCGATCCGAGGACGATCCAAACCGGTCGTTTCTCGCGGAACCAGTCCTCGATGTCCCAGATCAGATAAACGATCAGATCCTCCAGCTGGCCAGCACCACAACGCAGATGATCACCCCGAAACCGAGACCGACGAGCGCGAGAGTCTTCTCGTCGAAGCCGGTCAAGCTCAGCTCAGGTCAACGTCGCTCAGCATCCCAGCATCCTTGCGATCACCATCTGCTGCACCTCGTCGGTTCCCTCGCCGATCGTGAGGATCTTGGCGTCGCGGTAGAAGCGACAGACCGGGTACTCCTCGATGTATCCGTAACCGCCATGGATCTGGACAGCTTCCTCGGCAGCTCGGACGGCAAGGCGACCGGTGATCAGCTTGGCCTGCGCTGCGGTCAGGGTGAACGAGTCTCCACGGTCCTTCTCGAGCGCTGCGCGGTGGGTAAGCAGGCGCGCCGCCTCGATCTGGGCGGAGAGATCCGCGATCTTCGCCTGGATCGCCTGGAACTTGGAGATCGGCTGGCCAAACGCCCGTCGCTCCTTCGCGTACTTGATCGCCTCGTCGAGGGCGCCCTGCGCGAGGCCGACGCCCATCGCGGCGACACCGATCCTGCCGCCGTCGAGGATCTGGAGGAATTGCTTGAAGCCGGCGCCCCGCGGGCCGAGAAGATTGTCCTTCGGGACGCGGGCATCGCTGAAGGTCAGCGGCCGGGTGTCGGAAGCGTTCCAGCCCATCTTGCGATACGGCGCGCCGATCTCGTATCCGGGCGTGCCGTTCGGGACGATGATGTTCGAGATCTCGCGACGGCCGCCCTCGTTGCCGGTCACCGCGGTGATCGTGACGCAGCCCGAGATATCGGTTCCTGAGTTGGTGATGAACTGCTTGGCGCCGTTGATCACCCACTCGTCACCGTCAAGGCTCGCCGTGGTGCGGGTGTTCCCGGCGTCCGATCCCGCGTCGGGCTCGGTCAGACCGAAGGCGGCCAGCTTCTCCGCGGCGCAGAGTGCGGGCATCCAATCGGCCTTCTGCTTGTCGCTGCCCCAGAGGTGGATCGGCATCGTCCCGAGCGAGGTGTGGGCCGCCATCGTGATCGCGACCGACGAATCGATCCGGGCAAGCTCCTCGACTGCAAGCGCGTAGGAGAGCGTGTCGGCGCCACCTCCTCCGTATTGCTCGGGAAACGGAATGCTCATCAGGCCGAGCCCGGCCATCTTCGCAACCAGCTCGTAGGGGAAGGACTTTGTGCGGTCGAGTTCTTCGGCAACCGGGGCGACTTCATTGCGGGCGAAATCCCGAACCGTGTCGCGCAGAAGGCGTTGCTCGTCAGTGAGATCGAAGTTCATGGGCGGGAGCGTAGTGATGCCGCCAGAGGCCACGTCGCCCGGTATCCCGGGGGTAGGATCGAATCTTGATCGATGCTGTCACCCAGTTTCTGCGCTGTCCCTTCTGCCACCGGGAACTCCGGCGTGGAGAGGGGGTACTCGCCTGCCCGGAGGGTCACTCATTCGACCTCGCGCGCCAGGGATACGTCTCGATGCTCGGCGGCCCGGGTCGGGCGAAGACGGCCGACAGCGCACTGATGGTCAGCCCCAGCGAGGCAATCCTCGGCGCCGGTCACTACCTCGGGATCGAACAGGCGGTCTGCGATCAGGCCGAGCGGCTGGCGGCCGGCACGAGAGGCGGATGCGTGGTTGATCTGGGCGCCGGAACAGGCCACTATCTCTCCCGCGTCGTCGGCCGGGTCGATCGGCCGGGTCTGGCGCTTGACATCTCGAAGTTCGCGATGCGCCGCGCAGCCCGGGCGGATCCCAGGATCGGTGCCGTCTGCTGCGACGCCTGGGGCGATCTCCCGGTGGCATCCGACTCCGCAGCGATCGCGCTGAGCATCTTTGCGCCGCGCAACGGCCCGGAGCTGACCAGGGTTCTCAGGAAGGACGGCGGACTGGTCGTGATCACACCGACCGCGTATCACCTGCAGGAGATCATCGGGCGGCTCGGCATGCTCAACGTGGATCCCCGCAAGCCCGAGCGACTCGAGCGATCACTTGGCCCGGGGCTCGAGGAGATCGGCGCGCGGCTTCACGAGCAGACGATCCACCTCGAGCCGGCCGAGATCCGCAACCTGGTCGATATGGGGCCGAGTGCCTGGCACACGGACCCCGGCGGCCTCAGCGCCGAGATCGAGAGACTTCCAAATCCGATGTGGATGACGGTTTCGGTCACCGTCAGCTCATACCGGGTGATTTCAGGAGGCGATGATCGCGTCGGCAGTTCGATCGGCGAGGGCCATGATCGTGATCATCGGGTTGGTGCCTGAGGCGGACGGGAAGGCGCTTCCGTCGCCGATCCACACACCCGGGGTGTCGTGAAGCTCTCCCCGTGGTCCGGCAACGCTCGTAGCCGGATCCGTGCCCATCGGGCAGGTGCCCATCTGGTGGGCCGAGAAGAGCAGCTGCCCCCCGGCGGCGAGCTGCGGAGCCAGGGTCGATGAGATGAACGCGGAGAGGTCGTCGCCTCTCTTCCAGGGTGCGAGACCCGGCGCCAGCGACCTGAGCTCGACCGCGCGGGCGGCCTCGTGGATCGCGGCCTGGGCCTCGAGCCCGAGCTGGGCGTTCTTGATGTCGGTCTCGTCGGTGATCGAATAGGTCGCAACCGACTCGCCGTTTGCATCGATTGTCACCCGACCCGAGCCGCGGTCACGGAGCAGCGCGATCGAGGTCGAGCAGAAGCGGAATCGCTCCATCAGGGATTTGTGGTCCAGGGCATTGTTGAACGGATAGGCAGAGGAGCCGACCCCGGTCGTGTACTGCGCGGTCTCGATCAGGAATCCCCAGCCGTCGCCGGTGTTCGCAAACTCCTCGACCACACCGGTGTGGGGTGCGCCCCACCAGGAGCGCTGGTCCTCTTCATAGATCGCGATCATCGCCGTGCACGGGTGCAGGTGGAGATTTGTCCCGACCGCGGGTCCGCCGATGCCGGACCTGAGCAACAGGGCGGGCGACTCGAGTGAACCCCCGGCAACAACCACCTTCGGGGCACGGATCGTCACGTCTGAGCTGCGACCGGTGACCGGGTCCCGGTAGATCGCCTTGATCCCGGCAGCTCGGCCCGACTCGGTGATGATCTCACGCGCACCGGTGTTGGCGAGGATCCGGGTCCCCGCGTCGGCGGCGTCGCGGAGGAAGGTCCGGGTCGTGCTCTGCTTGGATCCGGTCCGATCGCCGAAACCCAGATACCCGGCGGTTTCGGGGCTGTATCGGGATGGGTCGGTGTTGCGAAACACCCGGCTGAATTCCCAGCCGAGCTTCTCGGCGCCCTCCTTGAGTCGCAGCGTCGGCCCGTTGAAGTCGCTGCATTCCTGGGTCGCGCCGATCCGCGCCGTCACCGCATCGAGGTGCCGGTCGAACTCGGGTCCATCGAGACCCTCGAGCCCGTGCTCGCCTGCCCACTGCTCGCGTACCCACGGCGTCGTTCTGAGGCAGTTGGTCCAGTTGATCGTGGTACCGCCACCGAGGCTGGAACCGGCCTGGACAGAGACGTTTCCGTCGGCGGTCGGCGCCGGTCCCCCGCGGTAGAAGAGATCCCGGTAGGCGAGCAGCTCGAGCATCTGAAGGTCGGATCCCTCCTGATACTGGCCCTCCTCGACGACGACCACGCTGAGACCCGCCGCCGCCAGTCTGGCTGCGATCACGCCGCCTCCGGCACCCGAGCCGACGACGACGGCATCTGCCTCATATGACTCTGAATCACGCTCCGGGACGACCAGCGGGATCCTCTCTTCGGGAGCGGGCTCCGCCGCAATCGGCCCCGGGTATCCGAAGGTCTTCCAGAAGGGGTTCTGGCCGGTTTCCGGATCGGGAAGGCTGTAGGTGAAGAACAGTGAGCCGCTGACCAGGGCGGAGATACCCGCCGCGGCTTCGGGGCTGGATCCTGCAAAGGCCGCAAGCATCTGCTCGCGCGCCGTCTGGTCGGCTGTGCCGAAACCCTTTGCGGAAAGGCCATCCAGAAGTTGGGCGATCCCCGCGAGCTGCTCGGGAGGCGCTGACCCGATCCGCTCTGCAAGAGCCAGGTCGGCACCCGTGTCGCTTGCCTTGCGGGCCCAGAAGCCGTCGGGGTCCCGGTCTCGCTCGATCTCCGGCACGACGGTGTCGCAGACCGCCTTCAGCGTTGCGAGCTGTGGCTCACCGAGCATTGGATGCCTTTCTTGTTGCGAGATCGACAAGCAGCCGGACGCCGAAGCCGGTGGGGCCGCGCCCGATGTAATCGCGTTCGGTGTCCCATGCCGTCCCCGCTATGTCCAGATGAGCCCACGGCACCTTGTCGATGAACTCTTCCAGGAAGGAGCCGGCGTAGATCGTCCCGGCCTTTCGCTTGGCGGAGGCGTTGGTCAGATCGGCGATCGTCCCCTTGGTGATCGCCTTGTACTCGGGATGCAGCGGTAGTCGCCAGACGATCTCGCCGGTGCTCTCGCCGGCCGCGCTGACCTCAGCGGCAAGGTCATCGTCGTTGGAGATCAGCGCGGCGTAGGTCGATCCGAGTGCAACCAGGACGGCGCCGGTGAGCGTGGCGAGGTCGATGATCTGCTCGCCGCCGATCTCCTCGCAGTAGGTCAGGGCATCGGCCAGGATCAGGCGTCCCTCTGCATCGGTGTTGTTGATCTCAACTGTCTTGCCGTTGTACTGGGTGATGACGTCGCCGGGTTTCATCGCGGTTCCGGACGGCATGTTCTCGGTCGACGGCACGACCGCGACGAGGTTGATCTCGAGGCCGAGCCCGGCGATCGCTCCGACCGCCTCGATCACCGCTGCGCCGCCGGACATGTCCATCTTCATGTCCTCCATGGAGGCCGATGGCTTGATCGAGATGCCACCGGTGTCGAAGGTAACCGCCTTTCCGACCAGACCCAGGGTCGGGCCATCGCCGCCGCCGTTGTAGCGCAGCGTGATCAGCTTCGGCTTCTCCGGTCCACCCTGGCTGACCGCGAGCAGGCCGCCCATCTTCTTCGCGGTGATTTCCTTGAGCCCGAGAACTTCGGCTTCAACACTCTTGTGTTCGGCGGCGATCTCAGCGGCGCGCGCGGCGAGAAAGCTTGGCGTCGCAATATTTGACGGAAGATTCTGCAGGTCGCGGACACGATTCTGTGCCTCTGCCGCCACTCGTTCTGCCTCGACCCGGTCGGCGATCTCCCTCGGGCCAAGAAGGGTGAGGCTCTCGAGATCAGCCCGATCAGAGTCACCCTTGTTGCCGAGGAAGCGGTCGAACCGATAGGTCCCGAGGATTGTTCCGCTGACTATCCCGGCGCCAAGCTCCCCAAGGGGGGCGGCATCCGGGACAACCCAGGCCAGCGAGGAGAAGCCGGAAGATTCCGCCTCGCGGGCAACCACTGCCGCGACCGAGCGCATCCGCTCCGCGTCGATCTCCTCGCGGCCGCCGAGTCCGGCGACGATCAGACGACCCGTCTTGGCCGGGAAGAGCGACGCGATCTTCTTGAATCCGCTGCGGACCCCGGCGCCGCCGGGCGCCTCGCGGAGCTCTTCCGGAAGCTCCTCTCCTTCGAAGATCCCGACTGCAACGAGGTCTGCGTCGCTGTCACCGAGCGTGGAGTCACTGACCGTAATTCTCATGGGTTGCGAGTCTAAGACCGCGGGGGATGTGATGTGTGGCCGCGGCCGGTCGGTATCGTCCCCACTCCGCGCCCGTACTGGCGCACCTTCGTCCTCAGTACCGACTTCACCCAGCCACGGAGAAAGGCTCAGATGCCCAGCACAGTCATCCTTGGAAGCGCGAGAACACCGTTCGGAAAGATGGGCGGCGCACTCTCGACCCTCGATGCGACGGAACTCGGCGGCGCCGCGATCAGCGCTGCACTCGAGCGCGCGGGAGTCGCACCCGATCAGATCCAGCAGGTCGTCTACGGGCAGGTGCTCCAGGCCGGCCAGGGACAGATCCCCTCGCGCCAGGCCCAGATCAAGGCCGGCATCCCGAAGGACGTCGTCTCGGAAACCGTCAACAAGGTCTGCGCCTCGGGCATGCGCGCGCTCGGCATCGCCGACCAGGGAATCCGCGCCGGGGATATCGAGGTCGCGGTGACCGGCGGCATGGAGTCGATGAGCAACGCCCCGTATCTGCTTCCCGGTGCCCGCTTCGGCTTTCGTATGGGCGACAAGCCGACCGTTGACGCGATGACCCACGACGGCCTCACCAATCCCTTCACCGGCAAGCAGATGATCAACGAGGCCTCCGAGGTCTCGAACGAACTCGAGATCACCCGCGCCGACATGGACCGTCTCGCCGCCCGCTCGCACCAGCTTGCGGCAGAGGCGACCGAGGCCGGTCGGCTTGCGGACGAGATCGTCCCGGTCACCGTCAAGAGCCGCAAGGGCGAGACCGTGGTTGACACCGATGAGGCGATCCGGCCCGACACCACGGTTGAGTCGCTCTCGAAGCTCCGCGCGATCGGCGACGACGACGCGACGCACACCGCAGGCAACGCACCCGGAGTCAACGATGGCGCCGGTGCGGTTGTGATCGCATCAAACGAGTGGGCATCCAGGAACGGCCGCGAGCCGCTCGGCCGGGTCGTCTCCTATGGGATGGTCGCCGACGACTTCGCCTACCTTGCCAGGACGCCGGCCGGGGCTGCGGTGGCCGCGCTCGAGAAGGCCGGCAGGTCACCTTCGGACGTGGATCTCTGGGAGATCAACGAGGCCTTCGCCTCCGTCGCGATCAACTCGATCCGGTTGCTCGGCATCGACGAGGAGAAGGTCAACGTCAACGGCGGGGCGATCGCCCTCGGACACCCGATCGGAGCCTCGGGCTCACGCATCATCGGCGCGCTGGTCCACGAGCTTCGCCGTCGTGGCGGGGGATTGGGCTGCGCGGCGATCTGCTCAGGTGGCGGACAGGGCGACGCGATCCTGATCGAAGTCTGAGCGGGGCGAACCAAAACCCGGTCCACGCCAGGGGTCGGGCGGCACTCAGCAAGCTCCTGCGGCCCCTGCGGGGCAAACGAAGCTTGCTGAGCACCACCCAACCCGACCCACACGCACTTGGCTCCGCCCTGACTTCGATCATTCGCGCGAGGAGTAGCCCGCCGGTTGCCGCCCACGGCAATTCCACCACGGGATCAACCTGGGGCGGCTAGCGGCTAGCGGACTATTGAGAGGATCGACTTCTTGGAGTCGTTGATGTTGCCCGCCCTGTCTGTGGCGGTGAGAGATAGCTGGTAGGCACCCGGGGCCAGCTTCCTGCCCTTGATCCTTGTCCGGATCCTGAGCCTGGCCTTTCCCTTCTTGATCTGATGTTTGCTGACCACACCAAGCGTCCTTGTCTTCGCGCACGGGTCGCTTCCCGCCTTGTACCTGGAGATCCGTACGGTCGCCGAGGCCGGCCTGGAGATTTTGAAACGCATCTGCGTGGTCTTACCGCGCCTGACCCGCCCTGGCTTCAGATTCAGGCCGGTGATCCGGGGGCGGGTACCCGGCTTCTTGGGAATCGGCACCCCATTCGGCGTGTAGCCGCGGAGGCTCAATCCACCGGCGCCGGCGACTTCAATCACATACATCGCGACGCATTTGCCGGTATCGAGAATGGCGAGACCCTCCGCCTCTGCCTTCGACTGCGAGCCGCCGCTGACGAACGGGGGAAAATTCCTGTTGAAGACCGTCTGAACGAAACCGGTGTCCGGATTGATCGCAAGGATCGGATACTCGGGGTAGACATCCTGGGAGGCATAGAGAATGCCGTTGTAGACCGCCGCACCCTGGTTGTGCTCCACCATCTGGCTCAGCTGCACATTCTTGACGAAGCTGAAGTCATTCAGATCGAGAACCCTCAAGACGTCGGTACCAGCCCCGGTCCAATTTGAGTAGTAGGCGTATCCGCGCTCCGGGTCGACCGCGATCCAGCCAATGTGACCGTCAATCTGCGGATCGACGCCACCTCCCGGTACCGCGTACTTGACGCCGGTGTACTGGAGGTTCTTTGCATTGAAAATGGCGATGAAAGGATGGGAGAAGCCGTCGTTCTCGATCGGAAGCAGGAGCTTGCCCTTGTAGACATCCGGATCTCCGATGTGACCGCTGCCCAGAGCCTTGAGCTCGTCCGGAATCGCGTCGAGGTTCTCGGCCTCGATCGTGGTCCCATCGAGCTTCGTCCGGATCACCCCGGAGTTGTAGGTGAAGTACATGCTCCTGCCGTCCGTGGCGACGCCCTGCTGCCGGTGGATCCCCTCGAGGCCGACGAAGGTCTCCTTCGAGACCTCTCGCCAGTTCGGCACCGGGCCCCCGGTCGCCTTCAGTGCTGCCCCGGCAGACCACGCCTGGGCAACAACAAGCAGCAGCGCGAGAACGAGCGATGCTCCGACAGCCGATATGACGCGCGGCCTTCGGACCCTGATTCCCATGCGGTAGTCCCCTCCTGATCGTCACCATCGAGCCTGACATTCTACTCGCGGACCAGCCGAGCGCACGCGGGACCCTCGCTAACGTAGATGCGATGAGCACTCGCTCCGCGGCTTTCTTTGACCTCGACCGGACCCTGATGTCGGGCAGCTCGGCGATGTTCTTTGTCCGCGCCACGTATCGCCAGGGGATGGTCTCGCGCAGGCAGCTCGCCGGCTGGGCGGTGGATCACCTGCGGTTTCGCCTCCACGGCTCGACCGACGACTCGACAAGGCAGGCGCTCAAGGAGGCGGAGGAGTTGTTGCGTGGCGTTCCCGCCCGCCAGATGGAGCGCCTCACCCCGGAGCTTCTGGCAGCGATCCTTCCGCGCATCTACCCACAGATGATCGATGAGATCCGCGAGCATCAGGACAACGGGCGGGCGACCTTCATCGTCAGCGCCGCCGGCAACGAGATCGTAAGCCTGCTGGCGACCGTCCTCGGCATGGAGGGCGGGATCGGCACGCGGTACGAGGTCGATGCCGACGAGATGATGACCGGGCGCCTGAGCGGACCGCTGGTCTACGGCGCGGGAAAGGTCACGGCGATGGAGAGCTACGCGGCCGAGCACGGATTGGATCTCGCCGAGTCCTGGGCGTACTCGGATTCTTCATCTGATCTCCCGATGCTGAATGCGGTCGGGCACGCTGTCGTCGTCAATCCGGATCGCGAGCTGACGAAGGTGGCGTCCGAACATGGTTGGCAGGTGATGCGCTTCGACAAGCTCCAGAAGCAACTCGCAATCGGTCTGGGTCTGGTTGTTGCGGCGACCGTTGGCGGAATTGGTAGTCGCCTGCTGCCCAGATCGCCATCGAGCAGCTCCAGAATTCGTCGCTTCTCCCGGTAGACAGGAGCGGATCGCGGGATACAATCCTCGCGTCCGCCGGATCTACAAGATCAGGACCGATGGCACAGGCGAGGTCGAGTTGACGAGCGGGAGCGTCGACTCCGCGCCGGTCTTCTCGCCCGACGGCCTTCGGATCGCCTTCCGGAGATTCTCCGAGCTCTGGACGATGAACGCCGATGCTGTCCTGCCTTCCGCCGACAATCAGATCGCGGTCGTCAACTCAGACGGATCCGGTGCCGCCACAGCTGTCGCCGGCACCGATCGCACCGAGTCCGCTGACTGGGGCCCGCTCGCGCCGATTCCGCCGGCTTGCAAGCTGCGGGTCAGCCGCGCCCGTTTCTTCGTCTTCAGAAAGCAGAAGGTCTATCGCCTGGTCGCCCGCTATCCCTCGCCAGTTGAGGACGAGGTGACGGTCAGGTTCTTCGAGGCCAAGGCGGGGGGCGGCAAGGGTCGCTCGCTCGGAACGCTGCAACGCAACTTCAGGAAGCAGGGCAGGTTCAGGATTCGCGTCAGGACCGGCGAGCCGATGATCAGGAATCTCCGCAGGTCCGGAAACGGCTTCATCGCGGAGCTCAAGATCAAGAAGCGGGACGGCTATTGCGCCCGTGAGCTCAACCTCAGGTTGAGCAGGCTGCGGATGGTCCAGCGCCAGTTCGTCTGGTTCTTGGACGACTGATCTGGCGGGTTGGGGAACCGCCGACCCGGCGGCTCCCCAACCAGCGTCGCGCGGTCGGCCAGATCCCTGCCTCTAGAATCCGCACCATGGCCGTCGAACCAGATTCGAAGACGCGAAAGCATGCCTGGATCCAGAATGTCTACTCCAGGTATCCGGAGCGCGATGTCGAGTTCACGACACTCTCGGGGCGCGAGATCCAGCCGGTCTACACACCTGAGGACGGACCCGCGGACCCGGACAACGACCTCGGCTACCCCGGAGAGTTTCCCTTCACCCGGGGTCCATACCCATCCATGTACCGAGGTCGCCTCTGGACGATGCGCCAGTTCGCGGGCTTCGGCACGGTGGAGGAGACCAACGAGCGTTTTCACTACCTGCTCGGTCACGGGCAGACGGGCCTCTCGACCGCATTCGACATGCCCACCCTGATGGGCTACGACTCGGACCACGCCCGCAGCCTCGGCGAGGTTGGACGCGAGGGCGTTGCCGTCGACACCGTGGACGACATGAAACAGCTCTTCGCCGGCATCCCGCTCGGCGACGTCTCGACCTCGATGACGATCAATGCGCCCGCCGCGATCCTGCTCGCCTTCTACGTCCTCGTCGGTGAGGAGCAGGGCGTCCAACCCCAGCATCTCGCCGGGACGATCCAGACCGACATCCTCAAGGAGTACATCGCCCAGAAGGAGTGGTGCTTCCCGATCGATCCGGCGATGCGCCTGGTCACCGACATGGTCGAGTGGTGCACAGAGAACATGCCGAGGTGGCATCCGATCTCGATCTCCGGCTACCACATCCGTGAGGCTGGATCAACCGCGGCCCAGGAACTCGCATTCACGCTCAAGGACGGTTTCACGTACGTCGAGCATGCGATCGAGCGCGGCATGGATGTCGACGATTTTGCGCCGCGGCTCTCCTTCTTCTTCAACGCGCACACCGACTTCTTCGAGGAGATCGCCAAGTACCGTGCCGCACGCCGGATCTGGGCACGCGAGATGCGCGACACCTACGGCGCGACCAAACCGGAATCGATGCGACTCAGGTTCCACACCCAGACCGCGGGTGTCTCGCTGACCGCACAGCAGCCGCTCAACAACATCGTCCGGACCTCGCTCGAGGCCCTGGCGGCCGTGCTTGGCGGCACCCAATCGCTGCACACCAATTCCTTCGATGAGGCGCTGGCGCTGCCCACCGAGGAGGCCGTACGGGTTGCGCTTCGCACCCAGCAGATCATCGCCCACGAGTCCGGGGTCACCAACACCGCCGACCCGCTCGGCGGCTCCTACTTCGTCGAGAAGCAGACCGACGAGATGGAGACGGCCGCATACGTGTACTTCGCAAAGATCGACGAGCTTGGCGGGATGGTCGAGGCGATCCGGCACAACTATCCGCAGCGCGAGATCGCCGATGCCTCCTTCCGGTACCAGACCGAGCTCGGTGAGCGAAAGCGGATCGTCGTCGGCGTCAATGAGTATCTCCACGAGGAGGAGGAGGTGCCGATCCTGAAGATCGATCCGTCGCTGGAACAGAAGCAGATCGACCGCCTGGCGGGGGGGCGGGCGGGGGCCCCGGCCGGCGGGGGGGTGGGGGCGGG
>JBBQZL010000008.1:0-25437 GCA_038207745.1 Solirubrobacterales bacterium | reverse complement strand
CTCTACTTCGCGGTGATGTTCTTCACCAGCTTCACGCTCGGCAAGGCGATCGGCCTCCCCTACGACCATGCGGCTTCGCTCGCGTTCACGGCGGCATCGAACAACTTCGAGCTTGCGATTGCCGTCGCTGTCGGAGTGTTCGGTGCGACCTCAGGCGAGGCTCTGGCAGGGGCGGTCGGGCCGTTGATCGAGGTACCAGCCCTGGTCGGTCTCGTCTATGTCTCGCTCTGGCTGTCGCGCCACTGGTACCACGACGAAGCGGCCACCGGCACTGCGCCGGCGGAAGCAGGGATGTAGCTCTGCACGGTGCGTGTACGGCAGACCGGGCCGGGGAACTCGCCCGGCACCCGGCCGAGACGACTCGTAGCGGCGGTAGGTCTCGCGAGGAGAGCGACGCCGGCGCGAGAGGCCGCGGAGGTGCATGACCTTCCAGATGGTCCAGCGGGACCTGCAACAGATCCCGGCCGGTCGGCCCGGCCCGAGCCCGGTCTCCCGCCGCGCCCCGGGGATCGGATCCTTCTGAGCCGGCAGTGATAGAGCGGTCGAGTTGATCCAACGCCTTTTCAACGCCTTCCCCACGAAAGGGGTGTCCGATGACAGCAGCCAAAGGAAGATCTCGGACCGGCCGGGTTGTCGGTTTCGCGGTTCTCGCGGTTGGGGCTGTCGCCGCCATCGCCTTCGCGGCCGCGCCTGTCAAGGGCGCCAAGTATTCGGGCCACCTGAAGGGTCAATCGGAGACGACGGTCACCCTCAGGGTTTCCGCGTCCGGCAAGAGGGTAATCGGCGTAAGGGTGAAGCCATACATTCCGAACAAGTGCGGAGCGGGCGGCCCGCCCCCACCCCAGACTTCCAAGCCGGCGAAGATCAAGGCGGGAAGGTTCACGGCAAAGGTCAAGGCGCAGATTCCCGAAGGCGCCTGGAGGGCGACGGTTAAGGGCAGGTTCCTATCGGGCGGCAGGGAGAAGGGCGTAGTCAAATACTTCCCGAGGCCGGGCGAACCCGCCAAGTGCGGCGGCAGGACTCTCTAAAAGACTCGCACGAAATAGCAGGACCACCAGATCTGATCTGACTCCGCGTCGACCGCAACCGCCTACCGGGTGGAGGGCCGTCACGCTGCCGCCCGCTCCCGCTTGACGCATAGAGGCGGCAGAGATGCCGCGGAAAGCGGAAGAGCCATGGGTGGTGGCGAGAGACGAAGCGGCCCCGGTGGGCCCGGGATGGTCTTTCTTCAGACGTTCACAACGTGTGCGGGTGGGACAGATGGCGCCGGCGGGTGAGTAGTCTTCTCGTGGCGTCGGCAACGTCCTCTTCGAGCCACTCGGGAAGGCGATCCCCCGTCTTGCGGACGTGCCGGCGGACCGCCGCGGTCGGCAGATCTACGACGGCGCGCGTGATCGCATCGATGGCGCGGACTCCGGTGTGGCCGTAGATTGCGTCTGCGATCCGATTCAGCGCTTCGAGGAGCGGCGCGTTCATCGAGTCGAGCTGGGCTTGCAGCGACTCGTCCGTTGAGCCGTCCAGCAGGTCGCTCCGCCTGATCACAAGCAGCAGCCGGGCGTCTTCGGGGTGTTCGGAGGCAAATGCCAGCGAGGTGACGGCCATCGCCACGCCGGCCTCGACCGGGTCATCCGGGTGGGCCTCGTCGGCCGCCAGAACCCCGGCCTGGAATCGCTCCAGTGCGCGAAGCCATGCGGCGGCAAGCACGCCATCGCGGCTCCCGAAGCGGTGATAGAGCGTGCCGACGGGCGCGCCGCTCGCTTCTGCGATTGCGGCAACCGTGGTCGCACGGGGTCCCTCGGCGAGGACCTGCGCCCGCGCTGCATCGAGGATGTCGTCCGTCTTGTGCTTGCGTGGAGGTGCCATATATGGAATGATCCTTCTATATGGAGCAAGTGCCCTACATCGATGAGCATTTCACAGTCATCAATGCGCCGTCCGGTCGCGTCTGGAAGGCGCTGGCCTCGGTCTTGCGCGACGATCTCGGAGTCGGAGGCGGCGCGCCGATCGCCCGTCTGCTGCGTTGCGAACCGGCCAAGCGGAGCGCGGAGTTCGACGCCCGACCCGGACAGACGCTGCCGGGCTTTCGCGTTGCCGGGGCGGAACGAGGCCGCCGGTTGACCCTGGAGGGGAGCCATCGCTTCTCGCGCTATCGCCTCACCTTCATCCTCGACGGTGACCGCCTGGTCGCGCGGACGCACGCGGCCTTCCCCGGGTTGCGCGGCCGCCTCTACCGCACGGCGGTGATCGGAACCGGTGGCCACAGGATCGTCACCCGGCGCCTGCTGCGGCAAGTCGCGAGCCGCGCGTGATCGCAGACCGCTGGGGCGCGACTGCCGCCGAGGTCGCCTCAGGGCAGCCCTGTGATGCCCTCGCCCCGCCGGGAGCTTCGATCGCCGATCGCGCAATCTCGATCGACGCGACTGTCGGAATCGTGTTCCGCCGGCTCTGTCAGCTCAGGGCCGCGCCTCGTCGTCCGGGTCGTCTTCGCCATGCCCCGCCGGGTCGCGGTGCCGCTTGTGATCGGTGACCTCGTGATGATGCGAAAGCAGCTCCTGAACCTGAAGAAATGCGCCGAGCGCGACGCGGTCAGCGCGCCAAGTCGACCGGCGTCGGTCGCCCGAGGTGGAAGCCCTGGACGAAGTCGACGCCGAGCTTCCTGAGCAATTCGAGATTCTCCTCGTCCTCGACGCCTTCGGCAATCGTCTTCTGACCGAGTCCGTGTGCGATTCCGACGATCCCTTCGACCAGCCTTTGATCTCGTTCGTTGGCCGGGAGGTTCTTGACGAACTCGACGTCGATCTTGAGGAAGCTGATCGGAAGCTCACGGAGATATGTGAAGGAGCCATGGCCGGTTCCGAAATCATCCAATGCAAAGCGACAGCCCAATTCCACCACCCGATCGGTGAACTTTCGGCCGGCCTCTATGTTGTCCATCAGCGCCGTCTCGGTCACCTCGAAGACGATGTCCTTCGGGTCGGCGCCGGTGCTCTCCAGGGCTTCCTCGATGTGGTGAAGGACGTCCATCCGCCCAACCGAGTCGGCGGAGAGGTTGACTGTCACCGGCCGTCCTGTTGCGGCAATCTCCGTGGCCCGGCTGATCACCCAGAGGTCGATGTCGTAGATCTGTCCGTAGCGCTCCGCCGTCGGCAGGAACATGGATGGGGCAAGTGTCTCACCGGTTGGCGAGATCATTCTGATCAGGAGCTCCTCGGCGACCACAGAACCGTTGTCCAGGTCGATGATCGGCTGTGCGAAGAGGGTGAAGCGGTCGTCCTCGAGCGCGAGCGTTATCCGCTCGACCCAGACAAGCCGGTCAGCCTCTGCCTTGATGCGGAGGCGTTCAGCCTTCTGCAGAGCGTTGTTGCGGAACGCGACGACTGCACCATGCCTTCCCGTCGCCGACTCGGCCAGGGGTGCCGCCGAGTACGCGACGGGGAGGAGCGCTCCATCTGCGCGGACGAACACATCGTCTTCGATGCGCACCGACTCTCCGCTGTTGTGCACCTCCAATATCGGGCACTCGCTTTCGGGACGCGCCCTGCCGGCCTCGTCTTCGTAGTGGAAGGCATCGTGGGAAAACTCGCCGAGCAGCGCGTCCTTCTCGTAGCCCAGCATCTCCTCGCCCGCAGGATTCATGAAGGTAATCCGCCCCTGGGCATCAGTCGCATAGACGCCCTCGGCGAGGCTGCCGAGGACAGCTTCCAGCGAGTCCTCTGCCTTCTTGAGCTCGGTGATGTCCTGGTTCTGCACATAAATGAACTTCGGCCTACCGTCGTCGTCGGTGATGGCGCTGGCCGTCCGAAGGGTCCAGACGACGTGTCCGTCGGCGTGAATGTATCGCCGCTCGCTGATGTCGAAGCTGACGTCACCTCGCTGGAACGCCCCGAGGATCGAGAGTTCAAGCTCCAGCTCATCGGGATGGGACACAGCCTGGAAACCGAGCCGGGTCAACTCCTCGTTTGTGTATCCCACCATCTGGCAGATCGCAGGGTTCAGCTTCAGATGGCCACCGTCCATGCTGACGATTGCCATGCCGACCGCCGAATCCTCGAACCCGCGGGAGAACCTCTCCTCGGCCTCGCGTCTTGCCCGTTCGGCCTCGTGCTCCCCGGTCAGATCACGGATGAGCGCGGTCAGCGTGAGCGGTGATTCGCTGCTGCGCACGATCGAGAACTCCACCTCGAGTTCCGTTCCATCGCTGCGGATGACCGGTGTCTCAAATCGCCTGTCGAGGATCGCCTCCGAACCATGGTTGGCGACATCCAGGAACTGATCCCGGTACTGCTCTCGAAACCGTTCGGGGACGATCAGGCCCCCCGCGTCCTTGCCCATCACCTCCGAACGTGAGTAACCGAAGAGCTTCTCGGCCGCACCGTTGAACTCGGTCATCATCCCATTCTGGTCAACTGCGATGATCGCGTCCAGCGCGCTCTCGACCATCAGGGAGCGCGAGGCCTCGATCCGCAGGCCTGCCTCCTCTTCGCGCTTTTGCTCGATTGCCGACGAGAGGAGGTTGGCGACCGCGGTCAGGAAGTTGACGTTGTCGGTATTGAAGTTGCGCTGCTGTGTCGAGTGGGCAAACAGCGCGCCAAAGGGCCGTTCGCGGCCTTCGATGATCACACTCACGCTGCTCGTCGCGCCGAGTCTCGTCAGCCACTCGGTCGAGATGAAGCGGGTCTCCTGCGCGTGGTCGTCAACGACGAGAGGCTCCTTCGTCTTGAGCAGGTATTCGATTTGAGAGTCCGTTGCTCTCGGGACTCCGCCACGCCGATCAAGGCTTCGTGAAACACCGACACTGGCGAGAACATCCGTTGCCTCCTCGTCGTCCAGCGGACCGATCACCGCGCAGGTTTCGATATCGAGCGTCTTGGCCACGGTCTCGACGATCTCATCCATCAGAGCCTGCAGATCGAGGTCCCTCAGCGCCGTCTGTCTGAGACGGGCAACGGCCTCCTGTTGACGCGCCCGCTCGGCGAGAAGTTGCTCGCCGGATCTTGTCTCCGTGATGTCACGCGCGAGCACCAGCGCACTCTCCACCGCACCTTCATCGTCACGGATCGGCACAGACATCACCTCGACCGTGCGGCCACAGCTCTCGAACTCGAACTTGCGCCGCTCCCCATTCAGGGTGGCCCGATAGCTCTCGAGACAGATCGAGAGGATCTCCGGCGGCACCTCCTTGTAGAGCTCGTTGACTTTGCGTCCGATGAAAAGGTCCTGATCGAACCATGACAGCGATCGCATCGCCTCTCCCTCGGCCGCCAGGATGAGCATGTCCTGATCGAGCATGAAAATCGTGGATTCGGGGATGTTTGCGGTCAACGTCCGGTGCAGCAACTCGGAGCGCCTCAGCTTTCTCTCCATCCCGACGCGCTCGACCTCCGCCTCCGCCTCCGCCTGACCGGTGACGTAGACGACACGTGTCGCGAAGCACTGGGGCTTGCTGTCCGCATCCCTGAGCAACTCGGCATGAAGGTCGACTGTCACGATCGATCCGTTGCGTGCGATGTATCGCTTTCTGAGCACGTTGCTCTCGACCTTCCCGGCCTTTCCCAGGCTCAGGACCTCAAGATCCGCTGCGATGTCGTCTGGGTGCGTGATCTCCGCAACGTTCATCTCGAGAAGCTCTTCGGAGCTGTATCCGAGCATTCGGCAGTAGGCATCATTGACGCGAAGCCAGCGTCCGTCGAAGCCCATGATCCCCAACCCGATCATCGCGCTGTCGAAGGCACGGGCAGCCAATCTGTCCGCGTCAGGCAGAGTTGGCGCGCGCTTCCTGGTTTCGGCCGGCTTCCCGGCGAGTTCGGACATTGGCTGAAACTCTCTGGTTGTTTCGGACGCTGCGGGTTCGGGGCAGGACTCATATCCCACACTGGAATCAGTGGTAGCTCATCGACAGCCCGCAGGAAGATCTAAAATCGCAAGCGGGCTGCAGTTGCGGTCGCCCGGTGGTTGATCCTCAGGCAGGACTTCCGGAAAACAGACGGCCGGGAGCTTGACAGCCGGGCTCCCGTCCGTTACAAATAGCGATCTGTAAACGTCCTCGTTCATTGGCGGGGACCCGGTTCGATCGGTAGGGGGACAGGGGTCTCCGGTGAGGTACGCAATGCCCCAGTGCCCGCGACGACCAGAAGATCATCCACAGGGAGGAATTCAGCAATGCAAGGTAGGTTCAGGGCGCTTTGTCGTTTGCCCGGCTACTTGGTCTGGGACTCGCGAGCTTCCCTGTAGATCTGCTCGGCTTCCGCCGCCCGTCTCAGGGCCTCCTGCTGTCCCAAATAGGGGACAAGCACCATGTAGAGGATGTCCGGCAGGACCGCGGGCACCGATTCGGTCCGGCCGCCCCGGATCTCACCGTCAAGCAGGGATGCCCCTCCACCGACGATCGCGGTGGCCATGCTGATCGGGATCTCCTCCCCATAGTCGGAATAGATGCGACCCTGGTCGACGAAGTTGGCGAGAAGCCGGATCGCCGACTCGTAGCGGGCGATGGCCGCGTCGCCGGCCGCAAGGACCTCGACCATGCACATGCGGGCAAAGGCGGGCTCGGCGGCGATGAAGCTCAGAAGTGCCATCATGCCTTCGCGCATCTGGTCCGGCCAGGGACCGGAGATCTTTCTCGAGCTCGAGATGATCGCCGAGAGGAAGCGCGCGAGGATGTCGTCGTATCCGGCAAGAAAGCAGGCTTCCTTGTCACGGAAGAATTCATAGAAGGTCGCGCGTGAGACTCTGGCGCGTCCAACCACGTCCGAGATTGTCAGCGAGAGATATCCCTGCTCCGCGCAGAGCTGCGCCATCGCATCGATGATCCGATCCTGTTGCGACCGGACTACGAACTCTCTCGGCAGCTGATGGCGACCTGCCGGGAGCCGCTGGGGCTCGGGGGCGTCGGTGCGCGCTGTGCCTTCTGGGGCCATCAATCGATCTCCGTGTCGCGCATCGCACGGAGTGCCCCTTTGTGTCCGACATACGGGACCGTTGCGACGTAGACCAGTTGGGGAAGCATCGTCGGCAGCGACACGGTGCGCCCGTCAACAACCTCGCGGAAGATCAGCGCGTTGATTCCGCCGACAACGATTCTCGCCAGCCTCGGACTCAGATTCTCGTTTACCTCGTCGGTCGGCCGACCCTCCTCGAGCAGCGGCATGAATGCCTCGACGCCGCGCTCGCAGGTCTGGCGTGCCTTTGGCCCGGCGGCGATCACCTCGACGACACCGACCCGGGCTCCCGCCGGGTCGTCGGCGAGAAAGCGGATGATCGCTCTGATCGTGCCGCGAATCCGATCCTCCCACGACCTGTGGTTCTCGTATGCCATCACCCCGCGGCCGACCAACTGGCTGACCATGTCTGCGTGAGCTTCGACGAAACAGTCCTCCTTGTCGTCGAAGAGCTGGTAGAAGGTTGCACGCGAAACGCCTGCCCAGCCGATCACGTGGGCGACGGTGGTGGCGGCATAGCCGCGCGAAGCGACGCAGACGAGCATCGCTTCATGGAGGCGCTCGCGCTGGGAACGGACCACGACCTCGCGCGGAAGGCCGTGCCTTCCGCGAGGAAGCTGCCTGGAGCGTTCGGGACCTGGTTGGCTCACGCACTCATCGTAAACCCACCCGATCGGCGGGGCTGAATCTAGGTTTGCCGGTCGCTACCCTCGATCAGGAGTTCGGCAACCAGCGATGGGTTGTCCCAGGTCGGCATGTGGCCGACCTGCGGCAGGACGATGTAGCGCGCTCCGGCCGGCATTCGCTCCGGCCGCGGTGGTGCGACCAGCCGGTCGAGCTCTGCCCAGGCAATGGTCACCGGGATCTCCGGGTATCCCGTTGGGTCGAAGACGATCGAGCGCATCTCGGCATTCGCGTCGTCGTATCCGGGCGAGTCAATCCATGCGGAGGCCATCTGGCGTGCCTCGGACGCGGGCACCATCTCGGGGCGGGCGACCGTGGTCGCCAGGAAGCGTCTTCGGCCGGACTCTCTGCCCATTGCCGCCATCACCAGGGGTCGAAGTCCTCGAGCTATCGGTCGCGCGTTGAAGCCGCGTGGCCCGAGCGCCCGCAGCCAGAGTCCGGCCGGGGACAATCCGGTCACCGAGCTCGCGTCGCCCGTGCGTCCCATCTCCAGGGCGACCCATGCACCCAGGGAGTTGCCGGCAACGCCCGGTGACTCGATGCCCAGGTGGGCGGTGAGCTCGGAGATGCTCCTTGCGAGGTTGATCGCGGTGGCAGGCGTGCCTTCGGGAAGTCTCGGCGAAGCACCAAAGCCTGGCATGTCGACGATGAGCAACTCGCGCCTGTGCCGAAGCAGGTCGATGACCGGATCCCAGATCGACCCGGTGCCCCCGAGGCCGTGAATCAGGACAAGAGGCGGTCCGGCGCCAACTCTGCGGTGGTCAAGCATCAGTGGCGAGATCTAGACGCGGCGGCCCGGCTTCGCGAAGAGAAATTGCAGGTCTGCGATCCGTCGCTCTGCGAAGCCCGCTTCCGAGTAGCTGAGGTAGAAGTCCCAGAGTCGCGTGAAGCGCTCGTCGTATCCTGCTCCGGAGTGCTTGATCCGGGGCCAGGCTGCATGGAAGCGGCCCCGCCAGGCTGCGAGCGTCGGAGGGTAATGGTCGGTGATATCCTCCATCCAGACCGGGCGAAGGTCGGTGACGCGCTGGATTCCGCGACTGATCAGCGATTCTGATGGCAGGCACCCACCTGGGAAGACATGCGTATTGGCAAACGTCCGGGTTGCCTTCTCGATCTCATAGAGCTGGTCGTCGATCGTGATCGCCTGGAGCAACATCAGGCCGTCATCCGATAGACGGTCGCCGCAGACCTTGAAGAAGCTGTCGAAATACTGCCACCCGACCGCCTCGATCATCTCGATTGAGACAAGCCGGTCAAAGCTGCCGGTGAGGTCCCGGTAGTCCTCGAGCAGGACGGTGATCCGGTCCGCAAGCCCGGCATCCGCTATCCGCCGGAGCGCCAATTCTCGCTGCTCGACACTGATCGTCGTCGTCGTCACGCGGCATCCATGCTCGCGGGCGGCGTGGATCGCCAGACCGCCCCAGCCGGTCCCGATCTCGAGGAGATGGTTCTCGGGGCCAAGCCGGA
This sequence comes from Solirubrobacterales bacterium, assembly GCA_038207745.1. Lineage (GTDB taxonomy): Bacteria > Actinomycetota > Thermoleophilia > Solirubrobacterales > 70-9 > JBBQZL01. Next base: position 16,348 of record JBBQZL010000008.1, on the reverse strand, counting down.
GCTGCCGGCAGATTCGGCCGAGGCGATTGCGTTGCGCCTCTTCCAGCGTCGCATCCGGGCTCGGGAAGATCGCGCACGAGTACATCATCGAGTCATCGAGAAAGGACGAGAAGAGGTCATTGCCGAGGTCGTAATGGGCTGAGATGTTCTCCCGGGCACCGGTGCGGGTGTTGACCGGGACCAGCTTGCGTGCCCGGTGCATCCAGGCCCGGGGGTATGCCTGAAAGGCTCGCACCGAGTCGAGCCGGGCCACCTCCCGGGCGGCGATCCGCATCAGCGAAACAAGGTCATCCGTCTCCCAGTGCCCGTCCACATATCCCTTGCCGAGGCCCGAACTGCCGGCCAGGGTTTCTGACCACGCTGCCGGGTCCCTGATCGTAACCTCCGCGCGGAGGTCTGATCCGGCGGGCCCGTATGCGGTGCGCCGGGAGCCGTCATCGATCTCGATCCTGCCGTGCTTGATCGTTCGCAACAGGGTCGTGACGGCAGGCTTGGCAGCCCTCTCGATCATGGTGAGGTCAATCCCCGCGGCTTGGGGCGGGCGTCGTGCGGATGGGGAAAGCTCTTTGCGCCCTTCAGCTTCAGGCGCAGGGCCTGCGCGTAGATCCGGCCGACAACCTGCATCGTCATCGCGGGATGGCGGGCCAGGACCCGGGACATGCTCGCCTCGGCCTTCGGCATCTCGTCGCTCAGCACCGGGCCGGTGCGCCCACCCCGGGCAAGCACATAGGGAAGCTGCTCTCCCCTTGGAAATCTCTTCACGCTTGCGATCACGGCTTCGGTCTCCTCCTCGGACGCTCCATGGCAATAGTAGAACGCGACGGGGTTGAAGATGTGGCCGAAGTACCTGAGGTTGGCCAACATGCAAACCGACCCTCCGGGCCTCGAGTCCGTGGCCTGGTTGAGATCGGGCATGGACATCCGGTGGCGGACCCGGCCGGGCCGGACGCGGAGCTGACGCGGCCAAGACCTGCGGTTCTTCCTCAGGTTCCCACCGGAGGTCTTCCCGCGATGCTTCGGCGCCGAATCCCTCGAGCGCGCGAAGGGCGCTGACGACGCCATCGTTGCGGAACCCCCAAGCCCCAATAGGCACCGCAGAAGCGGATCCGGTTGACGCCGTTGATCTCAGCGCACGCGCCTCGCGATTGAAGCGGAGGAAATCACGCAGCATCCCGAGGAACTTCGGCCGGACCAGATTCGACGGACGCGCGAAGAGTCCCATCGGTGTGCCGGCATACTCGAACCTGCCCTTTCCGTCGGAGACCGAAAAGCTCATCCGAGAGGGCCGAAATTCGACGTCGATCTCGCGCATCCGCGACCGGAACTCGGGGTAGTTCCCGTCGATGTGGACGATGAAGCCGACGTCGATCCAGAGCTCGCGGTCGTCCTCACCGACTCTCACCGTATTGGAGTGTCCGCCGATCCTGAGCGGGCTGGTGGATCAGTCGTCCATCTCGTAGATCATCTTCTCGCCGAGCAATTTGGAGACCGTGACCATCGTGAATCCCTGCCGTCGGAGGCTCCTGATGATCTGTGGCAGCGCCTCGAGCGTCTGGCTGCGATCGCCTCCGCCGTCGTGCATGAGCACGATTGATCCCGGCTGGATCGCATCGATGACGCGCCGCCGGATCTCATCGGCGCCCGGCTTCTCCCAATCATCGGTGTCGACATCCCAGGCGACCGTCTTCATCCCGGCGCGGTCAGCATCGGCGATGGTCCCCGTGCTTGCCAGACCCTGCGGCGGGCGGAAGAGGCAGGGTTTGAATCCGGTGATCGACTCGATCCTGTTGCTCGCCTCCTGCAGCTCGTCATAGACGGGGTAGAGCGTGTGGAACATCGTGTGATTGCCGACCTCATGCCCTTCGACGAGCATGTTCCGGACGAGGTCGCCTTCGGACGGATTCAGGTTGGTGCCGACCTCGAAGAATGTTCCGTGGACGTGCTTGCGATTCAGCAGGCTGACGAATCTCCGCGTGTAGTCCCCCGGCCCGTCGTCGAAGGTCAGGGCGACCATCTTCTGGTCGCGCGCACCGTTTCGGACTTCGCCGGTGGTTCCACCCTCACATCCGATCACGTGGAAGCCCCGAAGCCGGACACTGCCGGGGTCCTGCGGCGGATACTGGTTCGTGCACTCGGACTCCCTTCCGCCGTCGCGACAGTCCGGCGAGCCCTGGCGGGCCATCAGCCGCCACTCGTAGGTCGACGGATCGATGCCCAGGTCCGCCATCTTTACCTTCAGGGCAATCGACCTGGGGTCCGCATTGGTCATCTCCACCGGGATCGTCTCGCGCTGGCCGACCGTCCGGCCGTTGAGATCGACCGTGGTCAACCCCGCTGAGGTATCCGGGTTCTTCGAACCGCCGATACAGAGTCGCTTCTCGTCCGGGTTCCCGGGAAGGCGCAGCCCCCAGCAGACATACGGCTGGCTCCTGTCGCTGAAATCGGGCAGCTGATTGAGCCGATCAAGGTCCAGATCCGACCTCGCGGTCAGTGAGAAGGACACCATCCGCCCTGCCTGCGCCACGTCCCCGCCGTTGAATCGGATCGGGGACCCGCCGCCCGCGGCTATCGAGATACTGACCGCGATCACGACTGCCAGCGCGATGAGAGGGATCTTGCGGAGCAGGGCCATGGGGCGGGGGTCTGCCTTTCCAGGAAGTAAAAGAGAGATATTACGTTCGCTCGAGATTCCGCCGACCACACCTTTCCTCCGCCCTTGACGGCGGACACCGCACCCGCTGCCAACCGCCCGTGTTTGCAGTGGTGATGATGTTCTGCGCCCTTCCACGCAGGTCAGGCATATTGGTGGCCGCTCTAGTTGCCGCCATGGCCTTTGGCTGCACCACGGCCCTGGCATCCCCGGGCGGTGTCCCTGCGAGGCAAAAGGCGATCACCGGACCGGCGCCAAACACGTCGACCACGAACCGCGGCGGCAGGACCGCGCTCGACAGGCCCGGAATGTGGATCTGGTACGTCGATGCCTCGCATGGCGGCAAGGTCTCCCGGATTATTCACCGGGCGAAGCGCTCCGGTATCGGGACGCTCTATATCAAGGCCGGTGACAGCAATAACGATTGGAGCCAGTTCACCCCGTCGTTGATCCGGCGTCTCCACAACGGCGGACTGAAGGTCTGCGCCTGGCAGTACATCTACGGGACGCTGCCCACCGCTGAGGCAAAGGTCGGTGCCCGCGCGGTCGCCAAGGGTGCTGACTGCCTCGCCATCGACGCCGAGGCCGAGTATGAAGGCAAATATGCCTCCGCGGATCGCTACATGAGGGTGCTTCGCAATCGCATCGGAGCATCGTTCCCGGTCGCCCTGGCGGCCTTCCCCTACGCCGACTACCATCCGGGCTTCCCGTATTCCGTCTTCCTCGGCCCCGGGGCCGCGCAGTACAACCAGCCGCAGATGTACTGGAAGACGATCGGAGTATCGGTACGCGAGGTCTTCGAGCACACCTACCTCTACAACATGCTTTACGGTCGAACGATCTATCCCGTTGGCCAGACCTATCTCAACCCCTCGATCAGGGACCTGAAGAAGTTCCGCCGATTCTCGATCAATTACGGCGCTGCCCCGAGCTGGTGGTCATGGCAGGAGACGCCGGACAAGGGCTGGAAGGCGCTTGCCGCGAAGCGCCTCACCCGGATCCCTGACTATCAGCGGATCACCGGCTATCCGTCGTTGAGGAAGAAGAGCCGCGGCGATTTTGTCGTCTGGGCGCAGCAGCACCTGGTTCGCGCGGTCGATCCGGGCCTGCCGGTTACCGGCGTCTTCGCCGGCAAGACCCGCAGGGCAGTGATCCTCTTCCAGCGCAGCCGGGGCCTCGAGGCTGACGGTGTGATCGGCAACGCAACCTGGCGTCGCCTGCTCAAGGTCAAGCCGGTCCGTATCCGCTGGTCTTCTCCGAGCAGGGACCGGGTCGCCCGGGCTTCAGGTGACGGAGCCTCGCCTCGATCAGGAAACGCGCCTGCCTCGGCCGATATGCCCGCGAAGGCATATGAGATCGGCCCGGGACCGAAGTGAACCGCATCTATTCTGTTGTCCTGGCAGCCGCCGCTGCCTGCATCTGCGTCGGCTCCTCCTCTGCTTCGGCGTCACCGATCCCGGTCAGGGACACAATCCTCAGAGATCGCGATGCAACCGCATCCGCCTTCGACTCGATCCCGACCCAGCGCTACGCGGTCCACGATGGCGCGGGGAGAACCGTCGAGATCGGGGTCAGCGTCGCCTGCCAGGTCACATGCACCGACGCCAATCCAACCGACATATCCAACTTCCTGGGCACGCTTCCCCACGGCTCCGAGATCAGCACCCTCGAGGTTCAGATGCTCACCCCGGCTGAGCTGACCGACTCCTGTGGAGCAAACGCACTCGCCTGCTACTCGTCAAACCGGACGATGATCATCTCGGGCGATGATGCCGTCAACGACCCGCCCTACAACCCCTCGCGGGAGTACGTGGTCGCACATGAGTACGGGCACCACATCGAACGCAGCCGCAGCAATCCGACACCGCTGAATCCCGCTCTCTCCTGGGGAATCATCCACTGGATGAGTGAGGAGCAGGTCTGCCGGGGGCAGCGCCAGGGCGATCTGTTCCCGGGTTCCGAGGGTGACACCGGCTACTGGAAGAATCCCGGAGAGGCATTCGCGGAGGCCTACGCGGAGATGGTCTTTCCCACCGACGGGGTCAGGTGGCTCTGGACCAGCTATCTGGAGCCGGATGCCGCGGCATTCGCGGCGATCCAGGAGGACGTCTACTCGCCCTGGAAGCAGCGCTCCACCTCGGTCGCGCGGGTATCTCTGAGCCGGCAGACCTCGCGATCGAAGTCGATCTCGTTTCAGACCCACCTCGACGGCGACGTCTCGATCACGGCGAGGGGCAAGCCGGGCACCCGCATAAGGCTCCTCCTGCGTGACTCGAGCGGCAGCCTTGTCCGGTCGAGCTCCGGCCGGGACAACAGGCAGGCCATGAGCTTCCCGATCTGTGGTCAGCGCAAGCTCCGGACCGTTGTCCGACGGATTGGCAGGCGCGGCGGACCCGTCAGGTTGGCGATCAGCCGCCCCTGACGTTTTGGCGGGCTCGGATCAGCGGGCGATCTTGGTCCGGAGGGTCCCGAGCGTCGGCGAGGTGATCTCGATCTCGTCCCCGTCCTTCAGCCAGACCCTCGGTGTGCGGGCGCCACCGACCCCGGAGGGCGTTCCGGTCGCGATGATGTCGCCGGGCTCCAGCGTCATCAGGGTCGAGAGGTGCGAGACCAATCGCGGCATCCCGAAGATCAGGTCCGAGGTGCTGGCCGATTGCATCTCCTCGCCATTCAGGGTCAGCGCGAACTCGATGCGGTCGTGCGGGCCTGCCTCATTTGGTGTGACCAGCGCCGGGCCGGTCGGTGCCGACCCGTCAAAGACCTTGCCCGCCATCCACTGCGGTGTCGCAAACTGAAGGTCGCGGGCGGAGAGATCGTTGAGCAGCATGTACCCGGCAACGTGCTCGAGAGCGTGCGACTCACTGACCTCCTTTGCCTGCCTGCCGATCACCACTGCGATCTCGGCCTCGAAGTCGACCTTAGAGCTCGCCCTCGGCAGGGTCACCGTCGCGCCGGGCGCGGCCAGCGCATTGCGGAACTTGCCGAAGATGGTCGGGCTGGTCGGCTCATCGATGCCGGCCTCCGCGGCGTGGGCCCGGTAGTTGAGGCCGATGCAGATGATCTTCTCGGGATCGGAAACCGGGGTTCGCAGTCGCGCATCGGCGGGGGCATCAACCCTCCTGCCGTCGAGCGTCTCTGCGAGGGCGCCGACATGGTCGGCCTTGAGAAGTTCCCTGAGACTGTGGAGATCAGGTTCCCCGAGCGCACGCCAGGCGTCGATGATTCCCGCATCGGTGAGCACTCCGGCGCGGGCACCGTCACGACTCTCATAGGTGACGAGTTTCATTCCGGCAATCCTACGCCTGACCCCGCGCCACCTGTTTTGTCGCTCCCTGGGATAATGCCCGCCCGGACCGTTCGCGGTCCGACTCACGTTCCACGGGGGCGTAGCTCAGTTGGTTAGAGCGCCGGCCTGTCACGCCGGAGGCCGCGGGTTCAAGTCCCGTCGCTCCCGTTATGCGCACCCGGCCGCTCCGCTGTGAGCGGTGCGTTCTCTGGCCGCGACTTCAGATCGACGATCCCGACGTCGTCTGTTGCGATCTTGCCGAACACGAGCCCGACGAATTGCTGCCGCTCGCTCTGATTTGTCCCGTGCTCCCAAATTTGACTCAAGTGAGAACCCAGGCCTCGCGATCCATTCCTGGGACCCGTCGGACCCGCCCGGACCGCCACGACATGGCGAAACCCTCGGGTTGTAGCTCGTCCGGCGGCGCGGGCAAGCCGGCGCGTAATCGGAATTGACACGCCGCTCGAGTCAGCGCCCGTGGCGGCTCCGCCGAGCGGGGCCGGGGTATTGAAGACGTAGATCTCGGTCTTGCCATCACCGTCGTTGACCGGCGCCGGGTAACCCGACTGGGTGACCTCCCACAGGTTGGCCTTCTCGGCGTCGGCGAGCAGCGTGCCGGCGTTCGCCGTCGACAGTCAGTCGGACGGAGTGCCATGGCTGGTCGCGTAATGGACGATGAAATGCGCACCGTCCACATGTTGGTCGAGGCCGACCGAGCTGGACACGATCAACGGCGGCCGGGGCGGAAGCGCAGCCTGCGTGATTGCGGGCATGAGCATCAGCAGCGCGACCGCCACGACCAAGGCGAGAATCCGTTGCATGCCACCGGCACTGTCCTGCATACCCATGTCCACGTGATCTACGCCACCCGCCTCGCCCACAACCGGTGTTTTCACACAGCCGGCTGCGGCAGAGCACGTACTCGAGCGATCCGCCCCAGGCGCAGGAACCCGCGACCTTCAGGGTCTCGTGGTCGAGGGCCTTTCGGAATGTCCTCAGTGCCCCGGGCCGGCTTCACAGCTGTGTGACTTGCCGATTCCCGGGCCACCGTCGCAGTAGTCGAAACCCGCGCCGCCGTAGAGCTGGTCGCTGGATGAGCCGCCGTAGAGCCGGTCATTGCCGCCGTCGCCGTGACAGCCGTCGTGACCCGGGCCCATGATGCAGATGTCGTCACCACCACCGCCGATGCAGCGATTGCGCCTCGCGCCTTCTGGGAAGCAGGTGTCCCGTTCGTTGTTGCCGATCAACTTGTCGGAACCGTTGCCCAGGTGGGTGACGAGTGGAATCGGCAGCGAATCCAGAACCTCGATCTTGTCGCCGGAGGGGCCCATGTTGAGCTCGATCAATCTGACCCCGGCCACAGGGCACACCGCGACCATGCGCTTCCTGGTGACACGGCACCCAGTCGGCTTGGTGGGAGCAAGGTAGCCACGGACCACGATTGACCTGCCGCTGACCGTGAGCCTGAGGTGCGAGCCGGAGTTGGCGCCGTGTATGACGATCTTGCCCTCCGGGGCCGCGTTCGTCCGGAAGGCGAAGAAGGCGAGCGTCGCGAACAAGGTGACCGCCAGGGCAGCCCAGATGGGAATCTTGTTCGATCGAGGAGTCGTAGGCGTGTCAGCCTCCGGAGAGCTGGGAGATGGCGATCTCGACCGGGGTGTCGCCACCGACAAGATCGAAGCTGATCCCACTGGTTCGCTGGGATTCGAGCACCTCGGCGATCGCCACGGCCACGTCCTCCCGGGGGATGTCACCGCGGTCGAGTTTCGTGCCGGCCTCGACAGATCCCGTGCCCGGGTAGTCGTTGAGCATGCCCGGTCGGACAATCGTGAACCCGAGGCCGCTCTCGGCCAGCTTCTGGTCTGCCCGGCCCTTTGCCCGCAGGTAGGTCCCGAAGCCTCCGTCATCCTCAGCGTCGGGGTCGGCTCTCATCGCGCTGACGATCACGTAACGGTCGATCCCGTTCTTCCTGCAGGCCTCGATGGTCTTGACCACGCCGCCGTAGTCCACGGTCCACTTTCGCTCCGGTCCGCTTCCGGGGCCGGCGCCGGCCGCGAAGACGAAGGCGTCGGCAGAGCCGATCAGATCGGCGATCGCGTCGCTCTCCAGGGCCTCGAGGTCGCAGATCACCGGCTCGGCGCCCGAGCCGCTCAAGTCGACGCCCTGGCTGGGATCGCGAATCAGCCCCCTGACGCTGTGACCCCTGTCGCTCAGCATCCGCTCGAGATGGAGCGCGATCTTCCCGTGGCCCCCGGCAATGACTATTTCCATCTGACGATGGTAGCCCGATTAGAATCACGGGCAGGGATGAAGATCCAACTGACAAGCATCTTCGTGGACGACCAGGAAAAGGCGCTCGCCTTCTACACCGATGTGCTTGGATTCATCAAGCACACCGATATCCCGATGGGCGAGTTTCGGTGGCTCACCGTCGTCCCCTCGGATGGGCCGGTCGATATCCAGCTGGTTCTGGAGCCCGACGAGCACCCGGCGGCGAAGGTGTTCAAGAAGGCTCTTGTCGAGGACGGCATCCCATTCACCGCGTTCGCTGTCGACGATGTCGCGGAGAGGTATGAACGCTTGAAGGGCCTTGGTGTTGCCTTCACCAAGCAGCCCACTGAACAGGGACCGGTCACGGTCGCGATCTTTGAGGACACCTGCGGCAATCTGATCCAGATCTACCAGGTCTGATCGCCCCCGCCGCTCAGCATTGGCCCATGTGTCGTAGCCGCCTGCGGTAGACCTGCATCGATTGATGCCTGAAGTCGCCATGTGTCTGGGTCTTCAGACTTGCGACGAGTTCGTGGTGGTAGGGGGATCTGAGGCTCTCCGCGTGTCCGATCACGTTCTTGATCTTGATCTTGTAGCGACAGCGGAGATACTTCGTCAGCTTCAGCGAGGCGCGCATCTGGCGACGATTGCCGAGCACATCGCCGTCCGTGTAGCCGGTGTTCTCGACTCCGATCGCGGTCCAATTGAGCCCGACGGTGTGCCGGCAGCGGGTGTCAAGGTGGACCAGCTGATCGATGTCGCCCGACGACGAGATCACGAAATGGGCACAGACATTGGGCAGCTCGTGAAGCTCGGGATCCGGGAGATCGGGCGCGAAGGTGTCGTAGACGGACCGGGCGCTGGGCGTCTGCGAGACGTGCTCGACGATCACCTTCGGGTTGCGCAGTCGCCATGTGTGCTCGCCGTAGTGGCGCTTGGAGTAGGCCGCCATCTCATGTTTTCGCTTCGCGGGCAAGGGGATGAACCAATCGTGGATCGTCGGCCGACGGGCGCTTCCGGATCCGGTACGCGCGGCAGACCTCGCGGCGCCGGCATAAGCCCCGGACGGTGCTGTCGAGGCGTCGCCCGAAGGTGCCCCGGCCACGGCTCCGATCGAGGCGATCAACAGAGCGAACAACGCGGCTACAAGGCTCAGCCTGCTCACCACGCCGACGGTTCGTAGTCCTTGAGAAAGCAGCCGTGGATGTCCTCGCCGGACTCGCCACGGACGATCGGGTCGTAGACCCGCGCAGCGCCGTCGACGAGGTCGAGCGGGGCGTGGAATCCGGCGTCTGCAAGACGCATCTTCTGGGGATGCGGGCGCTCGTCGGTTATCCAGCCGGTGTCGACGCTGGTCATCAGGATCCCATCCGCCTCCAGCATCTCCTCGGCGCTGGTCCGGGTCAGCATGTTGAGCGCCGCCTTGGCCATGTTGGTGTGGGGATGGCCGGGACCCTTGTAGCCGCGGCTGAACTGTCCCTCCATCGCCGAGACGTTGACGACGTAGGTGCGGCGGAAGCTCGACGCGGCCATTGCCGGGCGCAGCCGGCCGACCAGGATGAACGGCGCAGTCATGTTGCAGAGCTGGACCTCGAGCAGTTCCAGGGCATCCACCTGATCGACCTTCTGGCTCCAGCTGTTGTCGGGATGCAGGTCCGGCACCAGGCCACCGGCATCGATTGCACTGCCCGCCGCGATCCGGTCAAGCGAGGCGGACCCGGCGGTCAGGGCGATCTCCGAAAGCGTGTGGGGGGTGGGGGCCCAATGCTCGCCATCCGCCTCCGCAAGCAGCGCCGGGTGGGCGTCCCCGGTCCGGCCGAAGCTGGTCATCTCGGGCAGCGGACCCTCGGGCAGCTCCGCGGATTCGGCTCTGGCGAGCAGCGCATAGGACTTGGCCGAGCGGCGGACCGTCTGCGCGGCATTGTTGATCAGAATGTCGAGCGGGCCCTGCTCGGAAACCGAGTCGGCGAGGGCGACCACCTGGGCGGGGTCACGCAGGTCGATTCCGACGATCCGCAGACGGTCGAGCCACTCGGCACTGTCGGGCATTGCGGCAAATCGCCGGCTCGCATCGCGGGGGAAGCGCGTGGCGATCGTCGTGTGGGCACCGTCGCGGAGCAGGCGGAGTGCGATGTACATGCCGATCTTTGCCCGGCCGCCGGTCAGCAGCGCTCTGCGTCCGGCCAGATCGGCGCGGGCATCGCGCCGTCGGTGATTCTTCGCCGCACAGGGCGGACAGAGCTGGTGATAGAAGGCGTCGACCTCGGTAAAGCGGCTCTTGCAGATGTAACAGGCGCGGGGCTGGAGCAGCGTGCCCGCGGTGGCTCCCGCCGCATTCGAGACAAGCGGGAGGCCCTGGGTCTCGTCGTCGATCCGGCCGGGGGCACCCGTTGCGGTCGCCTCCGTCACCGCCTCGTCGTTGGCAAGGACCCTGTCACGCCGTTCAACACGCCGCTGCTTCTTGACCGTCTTGTAGAGACCGGCGGTGGCGCGGCGAAGCGCGACGGAGTCGGGATGCTCGGTCGACAGCGCCTCGGCCTCGGCGATCACCCGCATTGCAGCATCGAGATCCGCGGGGTTGATGCCTGGCCTCTCGATGTGGTTGCTGTTGTCAGTTTGGTCGCTCATGGCAATTGCGCTGATCGCGCTGTTTCCAGGGCCTTGGACTCTATGGAATGGGATCGTCCAGACCCCGAAGCCAAGCGGCTGCCGATCTTGGCCTTCGCCACCAGAATTGGCAACATCCGGTAAATGTAGCGCAGTTGCTACAGTTAATTGATGCCGGGATCCGGAACCAGATCAACCGCCACCACGTCTGTTCGCGCTGACGCTGTCCGCAATCGCGAACGGATCGTCGAAACCGCGACACGGGTGCTGGCGAGCAATACCTCTGCTTCGCTCGAGGAGATCGCAGGTGAGTGCGGGCTGACGCGAGTCACTCTCTATCGGCATTTCCGGACCCGCGAAGCGCTGGTCAACGCGGTCTACGCAAGGGCTCTCGACTCGCTCGAGGAGGCGCTCGCAGCCGCGTCGCTCGAGGACGAGACCACCGGGCACGGGATGCAACTTGTGGTCGAGGCGCTGTTCGCTGTTGCCGATCGTCAGACGATCCTGGTCGCCGGACCCTCGGCCGACTATGGCGACCCCGCCCTCTCACGAGCGTTCGATGACTCCCTCGCCCCGGTGCGGGATCTGATCCGCCGTGGGCAGGCCGCAGGTGAGGTGGACCCGGAGCTACCCGATTGGTGGCTGGCCGACATGGCCTTCGACCTGATCATCGCCGCCTCCTGGCGGGCCAAGGCCGGTCAGCTCGAACGAGATCGGATCGTTCCCCTCGTCCTCGAGACGCTTCGACGCACCGCCAAACCGGGCTGAGTTGCCGTGTCCACCGCGGCCTCGCCCAGGACCACCAATCGGTGGGTTGTTCTCGCGGTGCTCTGCGCCGCGCTGCTGGTCGTCGTCATCGACGTCACGGTCCTCCATGTCGCGGCGCCGAGCATCACCGAGGACCTGAAGCCGAGCGCCCTCGGTCTGCTTTGGATAATCGACATCTACTCGCTCGTGGTCGCGCCGCTTCTGGTCGCATTCGGGACCCTGGGCGACCGGATCGGACGCAGGAAGATCATGGTGATCGGGTTCGTGATCTTCGGTGTCGCGTCTGCCGCGGCGGCCTTTTCGACCACAACCACGATGCTGATCGCGTCACGCGCCGTGATGGGGGTCGGCGGCGCGATGATCCTTCCCGGCACGATGTCGATTCTGCGCGACGTCTTTCGCGACCGCGAGGAGCGGGTGATGGCGGTCGGCATCTGGAGTGCGGTCAGCGCAGCAGGCGCCGCGATCGGCCCGATTCTCGGCGGCTTCCTGGTCCAGAACTGGTGGTGGGGCGCCGCATTTCTGATCAACGTCCCGATCCTGATCATGCTGATCCCGGTGACCGTCCGCCTGCTCCCCGAGAGTCGATCGCCCGAGGCCGCGCCGTGGGATCTTCCGAGCGTCATCCTCTGCGCGCTCGGGGTGCTCGGGCTTGCGCTGGGGATCAAGCAGAGCGCCAGGCATGGGCTTCTCGACCCTGCTGGGATGATCGGGATGATCGCCGGGATTGTCTTTCTGGCCTGGTTCGCCCGCCGTCAGCTCAGGGCGCGCATGCCGCTGCTCGACATCAGACTCTTTGCGACCGGCCCCTTCAGCGCCTCGGTCGCCTGCGTGCTGCTCTCGATGTTTGCACTCGTCGGTCTGGAGCTCTTCTTCGCCCAGTACCTCCAGCTCGTGCTGGGGCTCGATCCACTCGACGCCGCTCTCCGATTGATGCCGGTTGTCGTGGCGACGATCGTCGGCGGGCTGATCGCGGCGCCGTTGCTGCGAAGGCTCGGGACCCGGATACTCATCGCCGGCGGGTTGGCGCTCACAACGCTCTCCCTGGTTCCGATGCTGGCGCTCGGAGTCGTCGACCACTATTGGACCCTGGTTGGGCCCTTCATCGCGCTCGGCCTCGGCATCGAGGTTGCGCTGGTCGCGGCCAACGACACGATCATCTCCTCGGTCCCGGCCGAACGGACCGGGGGCGCGTCGGCAATCGAGGAGACGGCATATGAACTCGGCGGTGGCCTCGGTGTCGCGGTGCTTGGAAGCGTGATGGCGGTTGCCTACACTGCGGCGCTCGCGCCGATCCAGGGCATCAACGCAGTCGATCTCTCGGCCTCGAGGGAGTCGCTCGGCCGAGCCGTCGATGTTGCCACCGGCCTTCCGGACGCGGTTGCCACCCGGCTGCTCGACGCCTCCCGCGAGGCCTTCATGCACGGGATGCACCTGACCCTTGTCGTCAGCATCTCGCTGCTCGGATTTGCCGCCGTTGCGACCTGGTTCGCGCTGCGCGACGCATCCGCCGAGTGATCCGTAACGGACTTCCCGGCGATCAATCAGTCAGGATTGGGAACCCCCCGACGAAGGACGTGTATGCCGACGCATCTGAACAATCATCACCGCAGGACAGTTGAAGAGATCTTTGGGCACCCGACGAGCCACAACATCGAGTGGCGAAAGGTCCTCTCGCTGCTCGAAGCACTCGGGGCGGTCGAGGAAGAACACAACGGCAAGTTCAAGATCACCCTGGGTTCCGAGATCGAGGTGATGCGGCAACCGCAGGGCAAGGACATCGACGTGCAGATGGTTGTCGACCTGAGGCGGATGCTCTCCGACGCCGGAATCGAACCTGATGGAGAAATCGAGACCGGCGATTAGCCGGATTGCGACCGCGGAGAAAGCCGCTGGAGAGAGCCGGCCTCTGAGCACAGCGACTCGATGAAGCCGATCTGGTTTGCCGCTGCCGCGGCGCTTCTCGCCTCCCTGGTCGCGCGTCGCCACAAGCTGGAGAAGCCGGTCCTCGCCGCGGGCGCCGTGGCGGCCGTTGGCATGGTCGCATACGGGGCCGGTGTGGTCGAGATCCCGAATCTCAGCAAGGTGCTCGAGAACATCGGGCAGGCGCTGGGACCCTGGACCTATCTGCTGGTTGCCTTCCTGGCCTTCATGGAGGCGGCGGCCTTCCTGGGTCTGATCATCCCCGGCGAGACCGGGATCATCGTCGGGGGTGTCGTCGCAGGCCAGGGCGAGATCAACATCATCGCCCTGATCGCGATCGCCTGGACTGCGGCATTTCTGGGGGATATGACCGGTTACGCGCTCGGGCGGCGCCTTGGCAGACCCTTCCTGCTCGAGTACGGTCCCCGTTTCGGGCTCAGTCGTCAGCGGGTCGAGATGGCCGAGAGTTTCTTTGCCCGGCATGGCGGCAAGGCGATCTTCATCGGCCGCTTTGTCGGCATCGTCCGGTCGCTTTCACCATTCCTGGCCGGCTCCTCAAGGATGGAGCTGAAGCGCTTCGTCCCCTACGAGATCCTCGGCTCCGGCCTCCAGACGACGATGCTGTGCCTGATCGGCTTCTTCTTCTGGCGCTCGCTCGATCAGGTTCTGGCCCTGGTCAAACAGGGCGCGCTGGCTCTCGGGGCGACGATCGCGATCATTGTCGCCGTGGTTATCGCCGTCCGGTGGATTCGCAACCCGGAGAACCGTTCCCAGATCAACCAATGGCTGGATGATCATCACGATCGTCGCACGGTGAGGCTCCTGGCTGCGGCGGGAGAAAGTGCGAGGCGCCCGGCCAGTTTCCTTGCAGACCGCGTGACCCCGGGAGGTCGCTTCGGGCTGGAGGCGACGACGCTTCTGGCGGTGGCGGGAGTCGCGAGTTTCGTCTTCTTCGGAAACATGATCGTGCTCGGCGATGGTGTGCTCACACCCGGGGACCAACGGGGGCTTGATTGGTCCGGGGCGATCCAGAACGCCATGCTGACTGAGATGGCCCGGGCGATTTCCCAACTCGGCTCCATCTCTGTCGCCGGCGTTGCACTCGCAGTGACCTCTGGCGTCCTGATCTTCCGTCGCCACACGCTCGAGGGAGTGGCACTATTGATCGGTTTCGGGGTCACCGTGCTTGGAGTCGAGCTCAGCCAGGGAATCGTCGAGCGTCCCGCTCCGGCCGCGGGGGTCAGCCTTGATGGATACCCGGCAAGCGAGGGTGCATACGCGACGGTATGGGTTGCGATCGCCGTTGCCCTGCGTCACGCGCTGCCGCGCTTCTCGCATCGGGCGGTGGTGCTGATTGCCGGCGTCGTGCTCGCGTCCCTCGTCGCCCTCTCGACCGTCTACCTCGGCCGCGACTGGTTCTCCGACGTCGCCGGAGGCCTAGGCCTCGGTGCCTTTGTCTTCAGCGGAGTCGGGGTGATCGGGCTTTCGATCAGCCAACTGCGCAGACCCGGCTAGAGGGCGCCGCCGGCTGCACCGGGGGCGGTCGGGTCGACTGCCTCTCCGCCGAGCTGTTCGCGAGCGAGATATTCCTCAGCGAGCAGCGCGTTGTCCTTTGCGCGCTCGACGATCTTGAGCAGGTCGGACATGCTGGAGACCTCTTCGGTCTGCTCCTTGATGAACCACTGCATGAACTGCTCGCCCTGGAAATCACCCTCCTCGCGGGCTGCCCCGGCGAGCGCGGTGATCTGCTCTGTCACGCGCTTTTCCTGGGCAAGCGCCAGCGCGACCGGTGCGACCGTGTCGCTGAACTCCGTCTGCGGCGCCGCCACGCCGGGGATCTTTGCGTCGTGTCCGGCGTCGAGCAGGTACTGGGTGAGCATCATCGCGTGGTTGCGTTCCTCAACCGCCTGCCGGTAGAAGAAGCTTGCGAGTTGAGGGAGCGTCTCGGCGTCGTAGTAGATCGCGATCGCGATGTACTGCTGGGAGGCGCCGAACTCATTTCCGACCTGCTCGTTCAGCTTCTTTGCAAAATTGGCCACAACCATCTCTCCTCGGTAACTCGATTTCGTCCAAATCTATCTGAGCCCATCCACGCGGGAGTCATCCGTCCCAGCGAAACCCCGTCTCCGAGATCGCCGGTTGAAGCGGATTCAGGGGGAGCCCGGCAGGGACGCCCGGGTCGTTGTAACCCGAGGGGGCAGTGTCGTTTGGCGTGCCTGGATGAAAGAGGGAGGCCATGTACTGGATCTGGCCGCGACCCTGGCCGAGCTCCCACTGCCCGCCGCCGTAGTTGCCGATCCCGCGTTCGGCGCAGTAGTCATAGGTGTCGAGCAGCGACTTGACACCGCCCAGCCGCGACGGCTTGATGTTGACCATCTTCGGCGGGAACGGCAGAGCCTCGATGTCGGCGACAGAGTGGATCGGCGCATCCCAGGTGATCCGGTCCCGATATGGCTCCAGCACCCTCTCGGTCTCGGCATTGAGGTCCGGATCCTCCAACCAGGCGTCCGGAAATGCCTCGGCCAGCTTCCTGTAGAGCTCGGGGTCGGTGGTCACGTCGACCGGGGTCCCCGAATACTGCCCCTTGAGGTCGAGCGAGTCGACCGCATTGGTCTCGACCAGGGCCGCGATCAGCTCATCGTCCCAGTCATTTGTCGGGTCGAGCTTGAACTTCTGGCCCGGGTACCTGTTCAGGCGCTTCAGCATCGGCTCGATCGAGGAATTCTGATCGGGCCCCGCCGAGAGCCGCATCGAGACCACGAAGTTGACCGGGCGGGGTTCGCGGCCAAGTGCTGCGGCAAGCGTCGTCCGTGACTGTCGAAGCGAAAGATCGAGTGCCGCAG
>JBBQZL010000007.1:0-26253 GCA_038207745.1 Solirubrobacterales bacterium | reverse complement strand
TGACAAACATAGCGGGGGCCCGATTCGAACCTTCCCGCGTGATCTGGCGAATGCGGGCCGGCGTCAGCCCGGGAAGCGGGCTTTGATTGCCCTCGGGACCTTGACGATGTCGCCGCCGAAGCCGACCACGTAGAGGTTGCCGGCCTTGAAGCGCTTCTTGCCGCGGCCGAAGATCAGCGACGAGGGGCGATCGAGGCCGGCGGTGACAACGCAGGCGCGCTTCCTGGTGTCGATCCTCCAGACCTCGCCTGTCCCCCATGAAGCCACGTAGAGGTTGCCCTTCGCGTCACGGGTGAGTCCGTCGAAGATGGAGTTGCCGTCGTCGGCGGGACTCTGGAAGTAGGTGGTGACCACGCTGGGGTTGGAAATCTTGATCCGCGCGACCGACGAGCTGGCCACAAAGGTCTGATTCACGAAGAGGTATTTGCCATTGGGACTGACGGTCATCCCGTTCGGGCTTGCCACGGTCGCCCAGTGATTTTTTACCACGCCGGTCGGCGAGATTCGGTCAAGCGTCGTGCCGAGGTCATTTGAGGCGAAAATGTCGCCGCCCGGGGCGCGGATGATCCCATTTGCCATCCCGAGAGTCGTGGCCAGGACCTTGCGCTTGCCGGTCACCGGGCTGACCCGGTAGAGGCCGGCATGCGGAGTGACATCACCAACGCTGCCGTTCTCCGAAGTGTTGCCGACACCCCAGAGCAGTTTGCGGCCTCCCCAGGCGAGGCCGCCCGGGCCGTCGGGGCCATCGAGCAGGGTCCTCGGCTTTGCGCCGGGTCGATTTACCCTGAGCAACCGGCTCACCGTGGGATCCTCGGTTGGGCTTGAGGAGAAGTAGAGACGACCGGAGTTGCCGACGATCACCGATTCCAGCGACCCCTGGTCCGAGTACAGCGTCTTGGGCGTCGATGCGCCAACGCATTTCGGAGGTGCTGCCGACGCCAAGGAGGCGCAGGCCAACAGGAGAATGAAGACGCTGATGGATGTGGTGAGCTTCTTGATCATCGGGCTCGGTTCCGTGGCCTTTCCTGGAGCTGTGGGATGCCGACCTTCTTCTCGGCGATCATCGCAACGTTACCTGCACCATCGACGAAGCTCGCGTTGAGGCAGATCCTGGACCTCTTCCTGCGGCGATTGAAGGCGATTCTCGTCCCGGCGGTGGCGGTGGGCCTTCCGCACTTCGTCCAGCGCGCGGAGATCACCTTTCCGGAGCCGCCGGTGACCGCAGCGGATACAAAGACCTTCCTGGCGCTCCTCTTGATCCTGACCTTGGCCGCCGGGGGATCGTTGATCACGACGACCTGCTTCCACTGACGTGTCTGGAGGAGTTCGCCTGTGACCGTCGCGGTGACGTCGTAGGTTCCCGGTCCTGGGAAGGTGTGTGGGAAACGGACCGACGGATCGCTGTTTGCGGTCGTGCCGTCGCCGAAGTCCCAGGCGATCTGGGTGATCGAGCGTGCGGGGTCACCCGACTCAGGCGGCAGCGAGGCTTTTCGGGCGGATGGGTAGAACTCGACAGTCGGATCGGCTGACTCGACGATCGTCGGGTAGAACTGGATACCCGGAAGGGACAGGGCGTTCGGGACCAGGTGATCGGGAGCCGCCGTTGCCGGTGCCGTCTTCAGGCCGATCCTCCTGGCGGAAGCCGTCGCCGCGTCAACGGATTCCTGGGCCAGCTTCGGGCTGATCTTGTATTTGTCGAAATCACTCGAGGCAAAATCGGCTGCGGTGTAGAAGCCCTCCGGCCAGTAGTAACCGAGCTCGTCGTAGGCCATGCCGACGACATTGACCGAGCGCATTCCCCGGATCGAGTTGCGGATCGCATTGGAGACCTCGGGGAAGGCCTCGCCGGGTTCGCTGACATACGCGAGGTCGCCGATCCTGACCACCGAGACGTAGGTGCCGACAGAGTCCGTGCTGTCGTTGAGCATGAATGGCGGATCGAGCGAGCGGTCGACCGTGCAATCGCCGTCGAAACACTGGAACCCGTTCTCATTCAGACGAATCGCGGCGAGCAACTCCGGGTTGGTCGCGTGTGTATAGAAGTGCGTGTAGGAACCCGCCACCTGGTTTCCCCTGATCGGCCGGGCGTTGCCCAGCGCCCGATAGACCTGGTTTGTGATGAACCTTCCCTGCTGGTCAACCTCGGGGTAGTCGTTGTCGGCGCCAAGTGACTCCTGCCGCCCCAGGGTGCCCATCGCGACGACGGCGGTGCCACCCATCGCCTTGTCGAGCCTCGCCCGCACGTTGCCGGGGGTGTCGGCCGACATCATCGACCACTTGGAGCCCCGGTACTGGTCGGCGTGGATCGGGATGTTGACGTATGTGCCGATCGTCGCCCCGGTCTTCGGTGCCCGGGCCCAGAGGACCGGCATCACCGAGTCGGCGTTCCACCCATCCGGGTGGTCGGTGCCCTGAACATTCTGGTTGAGCAGTGAGGCAACGTCTCCGTTTGCCGACCGCAGCTTCGCCTTCCTGGTCTTCTTCTCGGCCAACGCAACTGCCTGGACCGCGGCCGCGTGGACGCGCATCAGGTAGTCGGTCTCGGTCGCCCCCCAGAGTCCCATCAGCGTCGGGGCCGAGTGGGAATGGGTGGAGGAGACGATCACCGAGCCGTCAGTGGCCTTGTAGCCCTTCTTGCGGAGCGCCTTGGCGGCCTCGTTGGCTGCGTCGACGGCTCCATATGGACCCTCCTGATACGAGGCAAACCAGCCGGGCGTGTCGGCGATCACGAAACAGACCGCGTTCCTGCCCTTGCCGACGAAGAAGGCCCGGACCTGAAGCGGGTCGTGCGCAACCGCTGTGGGGACGTCCATATTGTCGTAGCCGCCGAGGAACTGGGGGTGGTCGGCGGTTGGGGTGATGTCGACGACAGCGGTCCCGACGTCGAAGAGATTCGCCTTTGTCTTCTTCGGGCTTGCACCGGCGAATGGCGCCAGGATCGCGAAAAGGACCACCGCGACCAAGGCCGCCGCCGCGGTCAGGCTGCCAACGTGCTTCGACTCGCCAGACGCGCCTCGATCTCCCCCTGCCTTCATCACTGCCTCCCCATTGATTCCCATCAGCGCCAATGCGACCCCAACATGGGCCGTTTCTCATCCGCCCGAAAGCGTACCCGAGCCGGGCGCGTACCAGCAACGGGAAGGGGCTTGATCAGGCGGGTGCGGGGGCTCCGACCGCGGAGTCGCGCCGCGATCTGACCACGACCGGCGTTCCATCCCGCGGTGAGAGGGTGATGTTGCGGCGCGCGATCCGCTGCGGATTCGGATCAACGCCCTCGAGTGCGCATCGGCCGACCACCTCGCGAAGAACGACCTTCATCTCAAACTCGGCGAAGGCGGCGCCGAGGCAGCGGCGGACGCCGCCGCCGAACGGGATCCATGCATAGGTGTCCGGAGCCTCGCCGAGGAATCTCTCCGGCCTGTAGGCGAATGGATCCCGGTAGATATCGGCGCGGGTGTGGGTCATCCAGATGCACGGGGTTGCATCGGTGCCGGGTTCGAGAACGATCCCGTCAACCTCCAGCTCGCTGGTCAGGCGGCGCCCGGCGAGAGGGATGACCGGCCGGATGCGAAGCCCCTCGGCGATCACGGCGCGCAGATACTCCTCGCCGCCGTCGATCAGCTCCTCGCGCAGGCGGCCCAACACCTGCGGATGCCGGAGCAGGAGGTCGAAGGTCCAGGCCAGCGCCGTCGCGGTGGTCTCATGACCGGCAAGCAGCAGGGTCATCAGCTGATCGCGAAGCTCGTCGTCGCTCATCGGGGCGCCGTCCTCGAACCTGGCCATCAGCATCAGCGAGAGGATGTCCTCGCGCTCGGCAAGAGTCGGGTCGTTGCGGCGCTCCGCGATCTCCTGGTGGAGCACGACGTCGACCTCTCGCAGCATTGCCTGAAACTGGGCCCACGGTCCGCGCTTGAGGTTGCGTGTCGTGAGGCCGAGCAGTTGAAGTCCCGGCGAGGCGGTCTTCTCGAGCACGCGGCCGAGCACCTGTCGCAACTTGACGAGCCGCTCAGGGTCGGTGACACCGAAGACGGCCCGCAGGATGATCTCGAGCGTCACCGCCTGCATCCGGGTGTGGATCGGGAAGGACTCGCCGATCCTCCAGCTGTCGACCTCGGCGTGGATCACCTCTTCCATCACGTCCTCGTATGCGCGCATCCGCTCGCCGTGAAAAGGCGGCAACATCAGCTTGCGCCGGGAGAGGTGGTCGGAACCCTCGAGCAGCAGGATCGAGCGGGGACCCATCACCGGTTCGAGCAGCAGCTCCCGCCCGGGCGGGAGTGTGTGGGCGGGGTTTATGTAGAGCTCCTTGATCGCGGCAGGATCCGAGAACAAGACCATCGGACGTTCAAATCGGATAAAGGTGACGCTGAAGGTCTCGCCGTACTGCCTCCGGGCCTGCTGCATGAACGGGATCGGCCTGTAGAACCAGCGAAGGGTCTGGAGGTAGGGCGGGATCGTCGGGCCGGGCGGGAAGTCCACATACATAG
The DNA here is from genome assembly GCA_038207745.1 of Solirubrobacterales bacterium. Classification (GTDB taxonomy): domain Bacteria; phylum Actinomycetota; class Thermoleophilia; order Solirubrobacterales; family 70-9; genus JBBQZL01. Next base: position 21,766 of record JBBQZL010000007.1, on the reverse strand, counting down.
AGTTGCACCCGGAGCCAAAAGGCGCCACCCCGATCCGCCCGGCAGGTAGCTAGCATCGGGGCAGGCGATGACTGTTTCCCTCTCCGACCTGAAGCTCCACTCCTCCGGCAAGGTCCGCGAGATCTACGAGTGGGACGACGACCTGCTGATGGTCGCCTCGGACCGGATCTCGATCTACGACGTGATCATGCCGACGCCGATTCCGGACAAGGGCAAGGTCCTGACCCGGATGTCGAACTTCTGGTTCGAGAACACGACCGAGATCGTCCCCAATCACCTGATCTCGATCGATGTGCCCGAAGAGGTGACCGACCGCGCGATCCGGGTCCGCAAGCTCGAGATGTACCCGGTCGAGTGCGTGGTCCGCGGCTATCTCTCCGGCTCCGGTTGGAAGGAGTACCAGGCGAATCGCGCCATCTGCGGGGTTGCCCTGCCCGACGGTCTCCAGGAATCCGACAGGCTGCCGGAGCCGATCTTCACGCCTGCCACGAAGGCCGATATCGGCGACCACGATGAGAACGTCGACTTCGAGAAGGCGGCCGAGATCGTCGGGGACCGCGGGATCATGGACGCGCTTCGAGGAGTCTCGATCGAGCTCTACAAGTTCGCGGCGGAGCACGCGGCGGAGCACGGGATCATCCTCGCCGACACCAAGTTCGAGTTCGGCCGTCACGCCGGTGCCGAGGTAGTCCTCGGCGACGAGGTCCTGACCCCGGATTCCTCCCGCTTCTGGCCGGCCGATCTTTACAGTCCCGGGCAGACCCAGCCGTCATTTGACAAGCAGTACGTCCGCGATTGGGCGAATGGGGAGGGCTGGGATCACACCCCGCCGGCACCGGAGCTGCCTGCAGATGTGGTCGAACAGACCCGGGCGAAGTACGTCGAGGCCTACGAGCGCATCACCGGCCTCACCTTCTAGCGAGAGGACTCACCAAGTGAAGGCACGAATTCTGATCCGCCCCAAGGAGGGAATTCTCGACGCGCAGGGCAAGGCGGTCGAGCGTGCGCTGCCCGCGCTGGGCTTCGAAGGCGTCGGGCGAGTTCATATTGGTCGCCTGGTCGAACTCGAGATCGAGAACGCCGACCAACTCGAGTCCCTCTGCGAGAAGCTGCTGGCCAACCCGCTGATCGAGGACTACGAGATCGAGCAGATCGGGGAGTCCTGAGCATGGGCGTGACGTGGGGCGTACTCCAGTTTCCAGGCTCATGCGACGAGCGCGACGCCCTCAATGCATGCTCGCTCGCCGGTGACGCGCAGCTCGTCTGGCATGACGATCGCGACCTGGGCGGTATCGATGCAGTCGTCGTACCTGGTGGGTTCTCATACGGGGACTACCTCCGGGCCGGAGCGATCGCTCAGTTCTCTCCCGCGATGGGTGCTGTTGCCGAGTTCGCCGCAGCCGGAGGACCGGTGCTCGGAATCTGCAACGGGTTCCAGGTCCTCTGCGAAGCCGGGCTGTTGCCCGGGGCCCTGCTTGCCAACGAGAACCTTCGATTCAACTGCCTGCAGGTTGACCTCATAGCAGGTGACTCCGACTCGCCCTTCATGCGGGGAATCGAAAACGGCGAGCGGCTCTCGATACCGGCGAAGCATCAGACCGGCCGCTTCTTCGCCCCGGAGGAGACGCTCGACCGGCTCGAGGCGAATCGTCAGATCGCCTTTCGCTACGCGCCGGGGCAGAACCCCAACGGCTCGCTGCGCGACATCGCGGGTGTGACCAACGAGACCGGCAACGTGCTCGGGCTGATGCCGCATCCCGAGCACGCGGTCGATATCGGAGCCGGCGGCAGCGCCGACGGGCTGAGGCTGTTCGCGGCGCTCGGCATGGTCGCCGCGTGAGCAAGCACGTCGAACTCGGACTGACCGACTCCGAGTACGCGCTGATCTGCGAGCAGTTGGGCCGCGAGCCGAACGGAGTCGAGCTGGCGATGTTCTCGCTGCTCTGGTCCGAGCACTGCTCCTACAAGCACTCGAAGAAGCTCCTGAGTGCTCTGCCCACCGAGGGTGAGCGGGTGGTGATGGGGCCCGGTGAGAACGCCGGCGCCGTCGATATAGGCAACGGATATGCGATCGCCTTCAAGGTCGAGTCCCACAACCACCCGAGCGCGGTCGAGCCATTCGAGGGGGCGGCAACGGGGGTCGGCGGCATCCTCCGCGATGTCTTTGCGCTCGGCGCCAGGCCGATCGCGATCCTCGACTCGCTGCGATTCGGTGAGATCGACTCGGCACGCTCCCGATACCTGCTCGACGGCGCGGTCCGCGGGATTGGCCACTACGGAAACTCGATCGGGGTTGCGACGGTCGGCGGCGAGATCTACTTCGAGGCGCCCTACGAGCAGAACTGCCTCGTCAATGCGATGTGTGTCGGTGTTGCCCAGACCAATGACATGGTCAGGGCCGCGGCTGCGGGAATCGGAAACCAGGTTGTCCTGATGGGCGCGTCGACGGGTCGTGACGGCATCGGCGGCGCCTCGGTGCTCGCCTCCGCCGAGCTCGGGGACGCGGGCGACTCGAAGCGCCCGACGGTTCAGATCGGGGACCCGTTCGAGGAGTCCAAGGTCCTCGAGTGTTGCCTCGAGTTGCTCGAGCTCGGACTGCTGGTCTCGCTCCAGGATCTCGGTGCCGCCGGGCTGACCTCCTCGGCCGCGGAGATGGCATCTGCAGGCGATGTGGGCATCGACATCGATGTCGCAAGGGTGCCGCTTCGCGAGGCGGATATGGAGCCGTTCGAGATCATGGTCTCCGAGTCCCAGGAGCGGATGCTCGCGGTCGTCGAGCCCGAGATCGTGTCCGAGGTGCTGCGGATCTGCGAGAAGTGGCAGACCGGGTCAGCGGTGATCGGTGAGGTGACCGACAACGGCCGGATCCGGATTCTAAAGGGCGGCGATGTCGTCGGTGACATGCCGATCGGCGTGCTCGTCGATGGCTGCCCGCTCTATGACCTGGATCCCGCGCAGCCCTCGGGCTGGATCTACGGCAACCGGGCCGAGATCAGCGACGAGATCTCCGCCGACGAGACGCTGCTGGCGCTGCTCGGCTCACCCAACATCGCCTCGAAGCGATGGGCCTATGAGCAATACGATTCGATGGTCGGATCGCGGACCAACCGGCGCCCCGGCAGCGCGGATGCGGCTGTGCTCAGCATCCCCGAGGCGGATACGGCGATCGCGGTCGCGATCGACGGCAACGGCCGCCGCGTCGCCTGCGACCCGTACACCGGGACGGTCGAGGCGACGCTCGAGTGCGCCGCGAACCTGGCCTGCGTCGGCGCCGAGCCGCTGGGGGTGACCAACTGCCTCAACTTCGGCAACCCCGAGAAGCCGACCCAGGCTTGGCAGCTGACCAAGGCCGTGACCGGACTCGCCGATGCGTGCACGGCGCTTGGCCTGCCCGTCGTCGGCGGCAATGTCTCCCTCTACAACGAGGGCGCCGATGGGCCCATCTACCCGACGCCGGTGATCGGCATGGTCGGCGAGGTGCCCGACCCGGGGCGCGCCGCCGGTATCGCCTGGAAGGACGGCGACTCGATCGCGCTGGTCGGGCCATTTGATCCGTCTCCTGCCGGCTCTGAACTCGAGAAGCTTCGCGGCCGGCTCGGCCCGGGGTTACCAGACCACGACATCGGCGCAATCGGGGAGGCGCTGATCGCGATCCGCGAAGCTGTCCGCTCCGGTCTTGCAAAGACGGCCCACGACATCAGCGACGGCGGCGCCGCCTGTGCGCTTGCCGAGTGCGCAATCGCCTCCGATGTCGGCTGCAACGTCGACCTGTCGACCCTTGCCTCGCTGCGTGACTGCTCGCCCGCGGATGCACTGTTCGGCGAAGGGCCTGGCGGCTTCGTCATCGCCGGCGATCGCTCGGAACTCGAGCGGATCGGCGGGCACGGCGTCGAGATGATCCTGCTCGGCACAGCCACCGGCAAAGAGGTCGTGATCAAGGTCGGTGAGCAGAAAATCGACCTCCTGCTTGCCGAGGCCTCGCAGGCGTGGGACTCGCTTGCGCAACGCGCCGAAGACTGAAGAACCTGGCCGGCAAGTCAAAACAGCCTGGCGGGACCTTCCGCCGACCATGCCTCGCGCAGCGCGCTCGCCCGAACCCATTGCTACCCTGTTTCGGTAGGTAGTCGACCCACCCGACCGATCTCATCCTTGGTCTCCTTGCCTCCGCTACCCCTCTCCGAGCCGGTTCTCGATGACCGGGATGGACCGCGCGATGAGTGCGGCGTCTTTGGCATATTCGCCCCCGGACACGAGGTCGCCCGACTCGCCTACTTCAGCCTCTATGCGCTGCAGCATCGCGGGCAGGAGTCAGCCGGGATCGCGGCCTGCGAGGGCGGCCACATCACGACGATGCGCGATACAGGTCTCGTCTCACAGGTCTTCAACGAGGAGCGGCTGCAGGCACTCGAGGGCGACATGGCGATCGGCCACGTCCGCTATTCGACCACCGGCTCCGGCGGCTGGGAGAACGCGCAACCGGTCTGGCGCGACGATGGCCGTGAGTTGGCACTGGCCCACAACGGGAACCTGACCAACGCGGTCGAGCTCTGGGGCGATCTGCGCAAGAAGGGGATCGAGTTCCGCGGCAGCACAGACTCCGAGATAATCGCGGCGCTTCTCTCCTCCAACCAGGGCCGCTACATCGAGGACGCGGTAGCCGACGTGATGCCGCGCCTCAAGGGCGCCTACTCGACCGTCGCGATGACCAAGCACGCGATCGTCGCCTTCCGCGATCCGCACGGGGTCCGCCCGCTATCACTCGGCCAGCTTGGTGATCGCTACGTCGTCGCCTCCGAGAGCTGTGCCTTCGACATCATCGGCGCCAAGCTGCTCCGCGAGATCCGCCCGGGTGAGTTGGTCTCCCTCTCCGAGCGCGGGATCGAGACCCGCCAGGTGATCGAGGGCGAGCGCCACGCCCAGTGCGTCTTCGAGCACATCTACTTTTCCCGGCCCGACACCCGCCTCGAGGGCCGTGTCCTCCAGCAGGTCCGTGGTCGGATGGGCGAGCTGCTCTGGGAGGAATCGCCGGTCGAGGCCGACCTCGTGATCGCGGTTCCCGACTCCGGAAAGCCGGCCGCAAACGGTTTCGCGCGGGCATCCGGCATCCCGCAGGACGACGGGCTGATCAAGAATCGCTACGTCGCCCGGACATTCATCCAGCCCGGCCAGGAGCTTCGAAAGCACGGCCTGCGGATGAAGTTCAACCCGCTCAGGGAGATCATCGAGGGCAGGCGCGTGGTGGTTGTCGACGACTCGATCGTCCGCGGCAACACGACCCGCCAGATCGTCAAGATGCTCCGTGATGTCGGCGCCAGCGAGGTCCACCTGCGGATCTCCGCGCCGCCGATACGCCACGCCTGTCACTACGGGATCGACATGTCGAAACCGGAGGAGATGGTCGCCCATGACCGCACTCCCGCCGAGGTTGCAGCCGAAGTTGGTGCCGACTCACTTGCCTACCTCTCGATTGAGGGCGTTTACGAAGCGGTGGGCACTCCGGCCGAAATCCACTGCGATGCGTGCTTCACCGGCAATTACCCGCTTGGCGACGACCATGAGAACGCCGACGGCAAGTTCGATCTCGAAGAGATCGCAGTCACCCCCGCAGCTCGCTGAGCAGCACGTGCAAGGCAATGCGAGCGTCAGCGAGGCCGGGCCCGGATTTCGTATCGCTGTTCTCGCCTCCGGTGGGGGCACCAACCTGCAGGCGATCATCGACCAGGCGCACGGTTACGAGGCCGGGCCCGGCGGGCCTGTCGTTGAGGTCGTCGGCGTCGGATCCGACCAACCGGCCGCCGGCGCCCTGGAGCGCGCCCGGGCAGCGGATATCCCCACTGCGACCTTCCCCCGGGATGCATTTGGTGAACGCGCGGTCCGCGACGAGGCGATCGCGGACTGGCTCGAGGCACTACAGGTGGATCTGGTGGTGCTGGCCGGGTACATGCAGCTTCTCTCCGCGGATTTCATCTCCCGCTTCACCGGCAGGGTGATCAACATCCATCCGGCGCTGCTCCCCTCATTCCCCGGACTTGATGCGATCGGGCAGGCCCTGGAACACGGGGTCAGCGTCACCGGAGTGACGGTCCATTTTGTCGACGACGGCGTCGACTCCGGGCCGATCATCGTCCAGCGCGCGGTCGAGGTTCCGAGAAGCGGCAACCGTCAGGCGCTCGAAGAGGTCGTCCGCGGGACCGAGCATGGGCTCTACCCCGAAGCGATCCGGATGATCGCGCAGGGCCGGGTCAGCCTCGATGGCCGGCGGGTCCGGATCACCTGAATCGCGTCCTGCCGCGGCTCGCTCCCCGTCTATAGACTCGGCGCCTCGAGTGTCCGAGCCAAGCAACCCAGCCGAAGGCTCCACCGAACCGTCTGACGGAGCAGTCCGGATACGCAGGGCGCTGGTCTCGGTCTCCGACAAGACCGGGGTCGCCGACTTTGCCCGAGGGCTCGCCGAGTTGGGAGTCGAGATCCTCTCCACCGGTGGCACCGCCGCGTCACTGCGCGAGGCCGGGATCGAGGTCACCGACGTCTCCGTGTTCACCGGCCAGGAGGAGATCCTCGACGGGCGGGTCAAGACCTTGCATCCGCGACTTCACGCGGCGCTGCTGGCTCGGCGCGATGACCCCGAGCACATGGCAACGCTGGAGCGCGAGGAGATCCAGCCGATCGACCTGGTCTGCGTCAACCTATATCCCTTCGAGCGGACGATCGCCAACCGCGATGTCGACCCCGAGATCGCGATCGAGAACATCGACATCGGCGGTCCGACGATGATCCGCGCCGCAGCCAAGAACCACAGGGGCGTGGCCGTCGTGGTCAAGCCGGAGAGCTACGATGCAGTGCTGGCCGAACTCCATGAGTCGGGCGGCGAGGTCTCCGAGTCGACGCGCCACTGGCTCGCCAACGAGGCTTTCGCCCAGACCGCCCGCTACGACGCCGCGATCAGCCGCTGGTTCTCAACCAGCTACGAGGATTTCCCCGAGCACCTGGTCGTCGGCTACGAGAAGGTGCTCGACCTGAGCTACGGCGAGAACCCACACCAACGCGGGGCGCTCTACTCGGAAACCGGCGCGGGTGTCCACGTCCTCTCCCGCGTTTCGAAGCTGCACGGGCGTGCGTTGTCCTTCAACAACGTGCTCGACCTCGACTCGGCGCGCCGCCTGGTCGGCGATTTCAAGCAGCCCGCCTGCGTGATCGTCAAGCACAACAATCCCTGTGGCGTTGCGATCGGCGAGGACGCGCTCGAGGCCTACCTGAAGGCGCTGGCCTGCGATCCGATGTCTGCATACGGCGGCGTGATCGCCCTCAATCGCGAGATCGACGCCGACCTGGCCGTCGAACTCCACAAGAACTTCGTCGAAGTCCTGATCTCGCCCGGCTACTCGCCGGAGGCGCTCGAGGTACTCCAGCAGAAGGAGGCGATCCGGATCCTCTGCGACGAGGAGGATCGCGAGCCCGATGCAGCCGAGCGAGACTTCAAACGGGTCCACGGCGGCATGCTGATCCAGGACCGGGACGGCGACCCCGAGCCGCGCGAGCTGATGGAGGTCGTGACCGGCATCGAGCCCACCGAGCAGCAGTGGCAGGACATGCAGTTCGCCTGGACCGTGGTCCGCCACGTTCGCTCAAACGGCATCGTGATCGCCAGGGACGGTGCGACGCTCGGGATCGGAGCCGGGCAGATGAGCCGCGTCGACTCGGTTCGACTCGCAGTCGAGAAGTGCCGCGATGCCCGCGAGGATGACGCCGATGGATTGCTCGCGGAATCCGCCGTCGCATCCGACGCCTTCTTCCCCTTCGCCGATGGACCCGAACTCGCGATCCAGGCAGGATCAACCGCCGTGATCCAGCCCGGCGGCAGCAAGCGCGACGGCGAGGTGATCGCGGCCTGCGAGGACGACGGCGTCGCGATGGTCTTCACCCGGCACCGCCACTTCCGGCACTGACGAGGACAGCCTCCGCGACATCGCAGTGTCGGGTGATGCAAGACCCGCGTCCGACTCGAAGCCGAAGACACTGCGGCCGCGCCCCGCGCGACCGGAGCTGTCCTCGATCCGCCCCTCGGTCCCGGTCAGAAACCGGAGTTCGGCAGTGGTTCCGGCTCACGCGAGCCGAACTGATAGGCCGATTCCGGTTCAAGCTGGGTGCGCATCCCTTCGCGCATCTCGGTTGAGTCCGTGTGCCCATGCGCTGACGCAGCGTGTTGAGCTGCCGCCTCGATCACCTCGTCCTCCTCACCGATGATCGTCAAGGAGCAGTTCTTGACGCTTTCCCAGCGACGACAGTCGGCCATGACTCGGCCCATGTGTACACCTCCGATCTCGGATGCCGGGTCCGTCTGCCCGGGCTGTCCTGTCCTACACCCGCGCCGGATCCGTGTCAACCGCTCGATCGCGCCCGCTTCGACAGCACCGAAATCGATTCTTTGGCTGTTTATACGTGCTCTACGCGTATAAGCAGCCACAGAGCGTGTGTGGACGTGCTTTCGGCCGCTGGAATGCGGCCGCGCCGGAACCAGATGCCGGAATACCCCCGGTCGGATTCGAACCGACGACTCACAGGTTAAAAGCCTGCAGCTCTAACCACCTGAGCTACGGGGGCTCCGTGATCGTAGCCACCGACGCCGCTGCCGTGCGTGGGGCTCAGCCGAGGTCGGGCATTCCCTCTTCGGGTGTGGATGCCTCGGCGTGGACGCGCTTGGGGATCCGGCCGGCCTCGCGGGCAGCGTGGCCCGCTTCGACGGCGTCGCGCATCGCCTTTGCCATCAGTTCCGGGTCCTCGGCACGCGAGACGGCACTTGCCAGGAGGACGCCGTCGCAGCCGAGCTCCATCGCCAGTGCCGCGTCGGACGCGGTGCCGATGCCGGCGTCGAGAATCACGGGGACGGTGGCGCGTTCGACGATGATCGAGATGTTGTACGGATTGCGGATTCCAGCTCCCGAACCGATCGGGGAGCCGAGCGGCATCACCGCGGCGCAGCCAGCCTCCTCGAGTCGGCGGGCGAGGATCGGGTCATCGTTCGTGTAGGGAAGGACGGTGAAGCCGTCGGCAACCAGGGACTCGGCCGCCTGCAGCAGCTCGACCGCATCGGGAAGCAGGGTCCGGTCGTCGCCGATCACCTCGAGCTTGATCCACTCGGTCCCGAAGGCCTCCCGTCCGAGTTCGGCGGTGCGAACCGCATCGCGCGCCGTGAAGCAGCCGGCGGTGTTTGGCAATACGAAGAGTCCGAGGCGATCGACGACATCGATGACGGAACCCTTTGCCTCAGGGTCGATGCGACGCATTCCGATCGTCACGATCTCGGTACCCGAGGCCCTGAGCGCCGCCTCCATGGCCACCAGCGATCGGAAGCCGCCGGTGCCGACGATCAGACGAGAGCTCCAGGTCTTGCCGCCGAGATCCCAGCTCTGGTCGGAGCCACCCTGGATCGCGGCGACGACCTCGACACGCTGGCCGTCCGCGAGCCGGGTCCCGGCCCAGGTGATCCGGGCAACCACCTCGCCATCGACGGCCACGGCGATACCCCGGCCATCGGGCGGCGCGCCCGCCTCGACCACCGCGTCGGCAACCGTTGCGTCATCGGGAAGGTCCCGCGGGGTTCCGTTGAGCTGAACCCTCACGCTGCGGTCTTCGTGGTATTCAGTGCTTCCCTCAGCGGCGACGCCGAAGTGATGATCTCGGGGGACCTTCCGGTTGCGACCAACTGGGCAACTGAGGTCGCTGTCAGCGGGGCGAGCAGGATCCCGTTCCTGTAGTGGCCGGTCGCGAGGATCAGACCCGCCAGTGCCCCGCGGCCGATGATCGGGATGTTGTCGGGGGTGGCGGGACGCAGGCCTGCGACTGCGCCCAGCATCTCCAGCTCGACGATGTCGGGAAGCAGGCGGTAGGCCTCGCGCAGCAGCTCGTGGACGCCGCCGGCGGTGACCGCCGTGTCGAAGCCCATCTCCTCGACGGTCGCGCCGAGGATCACCCGGCCGTCCGGGCGTGGGACCACGTAGACGCGCTCGGACCCGAGGATCCGGCTGCTGATCGGATTGTCCGGGTCACCGCGCAGCTCGACCACCTGGCCCTTTACCGGGCGCACCGCCGGCCTCGCCTCGGCCGGAAGCCACTCGACCTGGCCCGACCGCGCGCCTGCGGCCAGCACGACACTTTCGGAGTGAAACTCCCGCCCGTCGGCGAGATGCACACCCTCGAGCCTGTCCTCGGGTCCGAGTGCGCCGGCGATCGTGGCCCCGGTGTGGACCTCGACTCCCGCACCTGCGAGCGCTGCTGAAAGGCCGGCGCAAAGCGCCCTTGGATCGACCGATGCCTCCCCCGGCACCAACACGCCGCCATGGAATGAGGGTGTCAGCCCGGGTTCCAGATCACGGCAGTCCGATGGCCCGAGCCACTCGACCTCGAGGCCCTTGCCGCGCTGGAAGTCGAGACGTCGGCGAAGCTCGGAGGCCTCGTCGCGGTCGAGCGCGACGTGGAGCGCGCCGCAGCGGTTATAGCCGACGCTGATGCCGGTGGCCCCCTCCAGACGGGAAACAAATTCGGGGTATGCCCCAGCCGAGGCGATACCCATCTCCAGCAGGCCCTCCTCGCCGAACTCGAGCTCGCCGATCGGCGCCAGCATCCCGGCTGCGACGTTGCTCGCACCTCGTGCGACCAGATCCGCCTCCTCGACGACCGCGACGGTTGCCCCGCGAAGACTCATCTCCCAGGCCGTCGCGAGGCCGATCAGGCCGGCCCCGATGATGATCGCGTCATAGGTCTGTTCCGAGTCTTTTCCAGGCATCTGGTTCACCGTGGGAGCCTCGGCCCGTTCCCTTGCGCCGGCATGATCCGGATCAGGTTCAGACGGTCGGCGGCGCCGTAGCCGCCCTCTCAGCCCGTGGCCTCCAGGCTCCCGATATGGACGATGGTATCCACCCTGGCGAATCGCGTCGTGTTGCTACTGGGATAATCGATCTATGAGTCCAGAGGAGAATCGCCGATGAGCCTCTCGCTTCCCGAACAGGCCGGGCCGCTTCGCCGCGAGCGGCTGCGGACTTCGCGGCTCTACTTCGTATGCGATGCACGCCCGGGCGGAGAGGATCCAGCCGACCTGCTCAGCGCGGCGCTTTCCGGTGGGGTCGACATAGTTCAGATCCGCGACCGGGATGTGGATCAGCGCACTCTCGAGCGATCGGCATACACATTCCGGCGCCTGTGCGACAACTACAGCGCCCTGTTCATGGTCAATGACGACCCCGAGCTGGCAAAGGTCCTCGATGCCGATGGGGTCCACGTCGGCCAGGACGATGTATCGGTTGCCGAGGCACGCGAGATCCTCGGACCCGAGGCGATCATCGGGCTCTCGACCCATTCCGAGGATCAGATCGCGGCGGCCGAGGGCGTTGACTACATAAGCGTCGGGCCTGTCTGGGAGACGCCGACCAAGCCGGGTCGCCCGGCAACCGGCCTCGACCTGATCGACCACGCAAGGGACAACGCAAAGGTCCCTTTCTTCGCGATCGGCGGCATCGACGCGGGCAACGTCGACGAGGTGGTCACCGCGGGCGCATCGAGGCTCTGCGTCGTCCGTGCGATCCGCAATGCGGCCGATCCGAACGCCGTCGCCTGCGAATTGCGTAACGCCTTCAAGCGGGGCCGTGGAAGCGTGGCGCCGGGTGGCTGAGCCCGAACAGGACCATCCGGAACAGCCCAAGGATCGGATGTCCCGCGGCTACGCGAAGTCCGCGGAGCGAAACCAGGCGGCACGCGATGCGCTTGAACCGCTGGCGGATGGAGAGCGGCCGCGGGCGGTCACGATCGGCGCGTTCTTCGCCGGGGTTGTCGCGCTGCTGGCGCTTGGCTCGGCGATATTCGCGCTGATCTCCAGCCGCAAGATCAATGGACAGGACCCGACTTCGGGACAGATCAGCCAGCTCTTCATCGTCACCGCGGTGATGGTGACGATGGCGGTCGGCATGTGGAAGGCGAAGTACTGGGCCGTGCTCGGATTTCAGATGCTGCTGGCCTTGTTCCTCGTCGCCGCCGTCGCTGGACTGCTCACCGCCTCCACAGTCCTACAGATTGTCGGCACGGCCGGCCTGATTGCGGTTCTCGGAACGCTCTTCTACGCGATGGTCAAGGCAATGGCCAGAATTCAGATGCCGGAGCGCAGAGCCCGCCAATAACGGCCGGCTGCCGGGTGGTGTGAGGCATCAACCGTCCGATACGCTCAGACCCATGGCCGAATCTTTTGATGTGATCGTGATCGGCGGCGGGCCCGGCGGGTATGTCGCCGCAATCCGCTGCGCCCAGCTTGGCAAGAAGACCGCGGTGATCGAGAAGGACACCGCGGGCGGACGATGCCTCAACTACGCCTGTATCCCGGCGAAGACGATGCTGCACACCGCAGAGGTCTTTGACCATGCCTGCAACAGCGCTGATCTTGGAGTTGTCGGCAACGACGTCAAGCTCGACTGGGAGGCGCTCGGCAAGCGCCGCACCGATGTCTCGGCCACCCTCGCCGGTGGCGTCGAGATGCTCTGGAAGAAGAACAAGATCACCGTGATCAAGGGCGAGGGATCGCTGAACGCAGACGGAAACGTCGTCGTCGACGGCGAGACATATGAGGCCGGCGCGGTTATTCTCGCCACTGGTTCGATTGCGCTGCCGATTCCGGGCGTCGAGTTTTCCGACCGCGTGGTCGACACCTGGGGCGCCTGGTCGTTGCCGCAGCAGCCGGAGAAGATCGCCGTGGTCGGCGCCGGTGCGTCCGGTGCCGAGCTCGCATCCGCCTACGCGCGATTCGGCACCGAGGTGATCCTGATCGAGATGCTTGACCAGATCCTCCCAGCCGAGGACAAGGACGTGGTCCGTGTGGTCGAGCGCGCCTTCAAAAAACAGGGCATCACGATTGCCACCGGCGCGCCGGTGGAGAACGTCGAGGTCGGTTCGGACTCGGTCAAGTTCACCTACGGCGACCAATCGGCTGAGGTCGACTACCTCTGCATCGCAGGTGGGCGCGGTCCCGACACCGAGGCTCTCAATTTCGACGCTGCCGGAGTCAAGCTCGGTGAACGGGGCAAGATCGAGGTCGACGAGTTCCGCCGCACCTCGAACCCGAAGATCTTCGCGATCGGTGACCTGGTCGGCCGCAAGGCCCTCGCCCACAAGGCATCCGAGGAGGGTGTCGTCGCTGCCGAGACGATCGCAGGCGTTCCCACCGAGGCGATTGACGAGAACCTGATCGCCGGCGCGACATTCAGCGAGCCGCAGGTCGCGAGCTTCGGCCTCACCGAGGCGCAGGCCAAGGAGGCCGGCCACGCGGTCAAGATCGGCAAGTTCAAGCTCGGTGGTGCCGGTGCATCGGTTGTCTACGACGACCGCGACGGGATCGTCAAGCTCGTCGTCGACCCCAAGTACGGCGAGATACTCGGTGCCCACATCGTCGGCAACCGGGCCTGCGACATGATCAGCGAGCTGGTCAACACGGTCGCGCTCGAGGGCGGCTATCAGGAGCTCAGCCGGATCGTGCATCCGCATCCGACGATGTCCGAGGCGATCCTCGACGCCGCGAGGGCCGTCGACGGCTGGGCGATCCACGCCTGAGCCATCCGCCGGCCGACGGCCGATGGTCGGCAACGGCAACGGCAACGGCAACGGCGGCCACGATGAGCGGCAGCGAAATCGATCTGCACACCGGCGCGGACATTTCCGAAGCCGCGGAACGCCCCTGCGCGTTCTACTACGACCTCGGCTCTCCCTATTCGTACCTGAGCGCCGAGCGGATCAGCGGTCTCTTCGCCGAGGCGGGGATCGAACAGCCGGAGTGGAAGCCGATTCTTCTCGGTGGTCTGTTCAAGCGTTTCGGCCGGGACTCCTGGGCCAAGGGGCCCGGCCGCGACGAGGGGATGGCCGACATCGAGCGCCGTGCATCTGCGATCGGCCTGCCGCCGATCGCCTGGCCCGAGCCCTGGCCGGGTAACACGCTGAACGCGATGCGCGCCGCGACTTTCGCAAAGCAGGGAGGCAAGACGATCGCCTTCGCGCTGGCCGCCTTCCGCCAGGCCTTTGCCGCCGGTCGTGATCTCTCCGATATCGACAACGTCCTGATCGCCGGCGCGGCCTGTGAGATCCACCCGAAGGCGATCATCCAGGCGGTCGGCATGCGATCGACAAAGGAGAGATTGATCCAGGCCACCGGGGCCGCCGGAGACATCGGCGTCACAGGCGTGCCGACGGTGCGAGTCGGCGACGAGCTGTTCTGGGGTGACGATCGCCTCGAAGAGGCGGTCGGGCAGGCGTTGTCCCTCTCCTCCGGCACCTAGTGCATCAGGATCTGACGGCCCCACCCGCCACCCGGCGGCAACCTTGCGAGGCGGGCTCGCGTTCTCGTTAGGGTGAGAAGTGGTGACCATGCTTCCCGATCGCGATACAAGCCGGGATCTGCTCGAGCAGATGGCGTTGATCCGCCGCTTCGAGGAAGAGGCCGGGCGGCAGTACCAGCGGGCCAAGGCAGGTGGCTTTCTTCATCTCGCGATCGGCGAGGAGGCGACGATCGTCGGAACAACCTCGGTGATGCGGCCGGACGATTACCTGATCGGCAGCTACCGCACCCACGGGCACGCGATCGCGCGAGGTACAGATCCAAAGCGGGTGATGTCGGAGATCTTCGGCCGTGTCGACGGGACCAGCGGTGGCCGCGGTGGCTCGATGCACATCTTCGATCTCGAGAAGCGCTTCATGGGCGGCTACGGGATCGTCGGGGGCAACCTGCCGCTTGCCGCCGGACTTGCACTTGCCACCCAGTACAAGGGCGAGGACGCGGTCACCGTCTGCATGTTCGGCGACGGCGCCACGAACACGGGCAACTTCGGCGAGACGATGAACCTGGCGGCGCTCTGGAAGCTGCCGGTCGTCTTTCTGGTCGAGAACAACCTCTATGGAATGGGCACCGCGCTCGAGCGCCATTCTGCCCAGACCGACCTCTCGCGCAAGGCGCAGGGGTACGGCCTCGATGGTCAGCGGATCGACGGCATGGACGTGATCGAGGTCCGTGAAGCAGTCGCGGAGCAGATCCGGATCGCGCGCGAAGATGGGCATCCGACCCTGCTCGAGGCCTTCACCTACCGCTACCGCGGCCACTCGGCCGCGGACCCCGAGGTCTACCGTGACAAGGCCGAGGTCAGGGAATGGCAGTCGAAGGATCCGATCGAGACCTTCTCCCGTCGCTGCATCGAGGCCGGCCTGATCACCGACGGGGACCTGGTCGAGATCCGGGCCGAGGCAGACCGGCGCGTGGTTGAGGCGGTCGAGTTCGCCGATGCATCGCCCGAGCCCGAACTCGACACGCTCTACGACAATCTCTACGTGGTCACCGACTCGATGGGTTGGTACGCGGTCGACGAGCGAACGCCCGAGCCGCACCGCGGTGAGCGCCCCGCCGACGCCCCCGCATCTTCCAGGGAACTCGCGGAAGCCGGCGCCGCCTATGCGGATGAAGAGGCCGACGACGGATCTCGCATCAACCCGGCTGAGCAGGGGGACGCCGTGATCGGTGTGGATCCGGACCACGAGCATCGGGAGTTCATCTGATGGGCGAGATGCGGATGAGAGAGGCGCTCGGCCTGGCGATGAAGGAGGAGATGCGGCGCGATGAATCGGTCTTCCTGATGGGCGAGGACGTCGGCGTCTTCCAGGGTTCCTTCAAGGTCACCGAGGGGCTGCTCGAGGAGTTCGGCGAGAAGCGGGTTCGTGACACCCCGATCTCCGAGAACACGATCGTCGGCACCGGCGTCGGTGCCGCGATGGCCGGGCTGCGACCGATCATCGAGCTGATGACGGTCAACTTCTCCCTGCTCGCCCTGGACCAGATCGTCAACCACGCCGCGGCGATCCCATACATGTTCAACGGTGCGGTCCGGGTGCCGATCGTAATCCGGATGCCGGGTGGCGGCGGCCATCAGCTCGGCCCGACCCACTCGCACAGCTTCGAGGCTCTCTACCTCCAGATCCCGGGACTGCTCGTCGCCTGCCCTTCAACTCCAGCCGACGGCAGGGCCCTGCTCAAGACCGCGATCCGCGACGACAACCCAGTGGTCTTCATCGAGCACGAGTCTCTCTATGGAATGCGCGGCGAGGTGCCCGAGAACAGCGAGGACGAGATACTCAACTTCGGTGAAGCGGCGATCCGCAGGGAGGGATCGGATGTGACGATCATCGGAATCCTGAAGATGGCCCATGTCGCCGTCAACGCCGCCCGAACCCTCGCCGAGGAGCATGGCATCGAGGCCGAGGTGATCGATCCACGCACACTTCGTCCGCTCGATCTCGACACGCTGTTGAAGTCGGTCCGAAAGACCAACCGCGCGGTGATCGTCGAGGAGGGATGGCCACACGGCGGAGTCGGCGCCAACATCTCGACCCTGATCACCGAACAGGCCTTCGATGATCTCGACGCGCCCGTACAGCGCGTCACCGGAGCTGACGTGCACATGCCCTACTCGAAGCGCCTGGAGCAGGCGGCAATTCCACATGAAGAGCACGTCGTCAAGGCGGCACTCGCGACATTGGAGGGATCCAGGTGAGCACCGAGATCGTAATGCCGAGACTCTCGGACTCGATGGAGGAGGGGACCGTCCTCCAGTGGATCAAGAAACTTGGTGATCAGGTGGCGATCGGTGACGAGCTGGTTGAAATCGAGACCGACAAGGCGAACATGATCTACGAGGCCGATGTCGCCGGGAAACTGACCAGGATCCTCGCCGAGGAGGGCACGACGATGCCGATCGGCGAGGTGATCGCCTACGTGGGTGGCGCCGAGGATGAGGTTGAGACGACGGACGCACCGGCTCAAGCGCCGGCCGAGCCCGGCGCCGCGGCGACCGCCTTCGAGTCCGCCGTGACGTCGCCGGGCTCCGAGACGGGATCCCCGGCCGCGCCCGTCGCAGCCTCCGGCGGTGAAGCCCCGGCAGGTGCGAGTTCAAACGACGGACGGGTGAAGGCCTCTCCCCTCGCCCGGCGTATTGCGGGCGAAACCGGCGTTGATCTGGCCTCGATCTCGGGATCCGGCCCCGGCGGCCGGATCGTCAAGGCGGACCTGGCGGCCGCCGGGACCGGCTCGGCATCTGGCGCTGGGACCAGTGCGCTCGTTCCGGCCATTCGCTCGATGCCTGCCGTCGGCGACGGCGAGACGGCCAAGGGCCAGACCGTGATCCAGGAGCTGACCAAGCTCCAGAGCACGGTTGCCCGCCGGATGTCCGAGTCGAAGGCGACCGCGCCCCACTTCTACCTGACCACCGAGATCGACATGAGCCGGGCCTTCGAGGCCCGCGCGAGGGTCAAGGCGTCCGCCCCCGAGGGTGCGGTGATCCCCTCGTTCAACGACATGATCGTCAAGGCCTGTGCGATCGCGCTCAAGGAGTTTCCGAGGGCAAATGGCGCATATCGGGACGGCCACTGGGAGCTCTACTCGCGGATCAACATCGGAATCGCCGTTGCCGCATCGGATGCACTCGTCGTCCCGACTGTCTTTGATGCGGACAGGAAGGGCCTGGCCGAGATTGCGACCGAGTCGCGCCATCTTGCCGAGCGGGTCCGCGATGGCAAGATCACCCCGCCCGAGCTCTCTGGTGGCACCTTCACCGTCTCCAACCTCGGGATGTTCGGCGTCACCTCCTTCCAGGCTGTGATCAACTCGCCGCAGGCGGCGATCCTCGCGGTCGGCTCGATCGAGGACCGGGTGGTGGTGCGAAGCGGCCAGATGGTCCCCGGCAAGATGATGGCCGTCAACATCGCCTCCGACCACCGCATCCTCTACGGGGCCGACAGCGCCCGCTTCCTTGCCCGCATCCGGGCTCTGCTCGAGGAGCCACTATCACTGGCCCTGTGACCGATCCCGCCGACTCGTCCGGGAACTTCGCGGACCCGGGCGCCGCGGTGACTGCCGGCTCCACCGGGATGGCCGGAAACGTCGCGACCGCCCACTCGACGGTGGTTGCCGGAAGCGCCGGGACCGCCTATTCCTCAGCCGTTGCCGGAAGCGCCGGAACAGCTCGTTCGGCGGCCGTTGCCGGAAGCGCCGGAACAGCCTGCTCAGCCGCCGTGGCCGGAAGCGCCGGGACCGGGCTTTCCGTCGCGGTTATGACGAGTGCGGCGACGCTCGCGAGCACTGCTGTCGTCGGGAGCGCCGGCACCGTGTTCGGCGCCGGAATCGCCGGGTCGGTGCTCACTTTTGCCTGCATTGCCTGCCGTCGCTGCGCGGCCTGTCTGGCCTGCGTGAACTGCACCGATTGCGTCGGCTGTGTGGGGTGCGTCGGATGCAGCGGCCTGCGCGGCGCGGTCGGCAGGACCAACCAGCACGCCTGATGCCGGTGGCCAGGCCAGCAGGACTGGCGCCGAGCGGATGAGCAATGCCGAGGTGGCGGTTGTCGAGTGCGGACTGGTCCCGTACGGCGATGCTCTCACCGCACAACGGGCGCTGGGCGCGGCGCGCCTGGCCGAAGAGATTCCCGACACCCTCCTGCTGCTCCAGCATCCCCCGGTCTACACCCGCGGACGACGCTTTGAACCGTCCGAGCTCCCGATGGGCGAGCAGTGGTACGCAATGCAGGGAATCGAAGTCGTCGAAGCGGACAGGGGTGGTTCGGTCACCTACCACGGCCCGGGACAGCTTGTTGCCTACCCGATCGTCAGCCTCAGGCCGTATCGCGATGACGTCCACGACTTTGTCGCCCGTCTGGAGAAGACGATGATTTCCGCGCTTGCCGACGCGGGCCTCGGCGCCGGCGTGATCGTGAACCTGACCGGCGTCTGGACCGCCTCGGGCGAAGCGCCTCCACCCGATGCCACGGCCGACAACTCGATGCAGGCAATCGCCGAGGGGCGCCTGCGAAAGATCGGCTCGATCGGCATCCACATCTCGCGTGGCGTGACCACCCACGGCCTCGCCGTAAACGTCAGCAACGACCTACAGCCGTTCGAGTGGGTCGTCCCGTGCGGGATCGAGGGCTGCCGGATGACCTCGCTGACCCGCGAGTTCGGTGCCGAGCAGGACCCGGTCAGGTTTGGCCGCCAGGTCGCTGCCCGCCTTGCAGAGATCTACGAACGCGCGGCGGTGGGAATGACGATCGAGGAACTGGTTGCATCCGTCCCGGGCGCAGCGGGCCTTGCCGGATCGGTACCGTAGAGGCGTGGAACGTATTCACGTAACCCGGTCGCGCTCCAACCCCGGCGGCACTTCGCAGGAGAACGCCGATTCGATCCCCTTCCGCAGCCGCAAGCCCCCGTGGATGAAGGTCCCGCCACCCGGCGGCCCGAGCTTCCGCCGGCTCAAGAAGATGATCAGGGAGGACAACCTCCACACCGTCTGCGAGGAGGCCAACTGCCCCAACGTCGGCGAGTGCTGGGAGCGCGGAACCGCGACCTTCATGATCCTCGGCGATGTCTGCACCAGGCGCTGCGGCTTCTGCAACGTCCAGACGGGAAAGCCGACCTGGAATGACCCGCTGGAGCCCCTGCGGGTTGCAAACCAGGTCAAGCGAATGGGCCTGCGCCACGCGGTCGTCACCTCCGTTGACCGCGACGATCTCCCCGACTACGGTGCCTCCGCCTTTGTCGGCGTGATCCGCTCCATCCGCATGCTGGCGCCCGAGTGCAAGGTCGAGGTCCTGACCCCTGACTTCCGCGGCCAGGAGATGCCGCTTGCGAAGGTGATCCACGAGCGCCCCGATGTCTTCAACCACAACATCGAGACGGTGCCGCGGCTCTACCCAAAGGCCCGTCGCGGTTCTGAGTTCGCGCGGTCGTGCCGGGTCCTCAGGACGGCGAAGGAGATGGGCGGAGGCGAGGTGATCACGAAGTCCGGCCTGATGGTCGGCCTCGGCGAAGAGTTCGGCGAGATGGTCGAGACCTTCAGGATCCTCCGCGAGAACAGGGTCCAGGTCCTGACCGTCGGGCAGTATCTGCGCCCGACCGCCAACCACCTGCCCGTGGTCCGCTATTGGCACCCGGATGAGTTCGAGGCACTGGAGGAGGCCGCCTACGAGATCGGCTTCGAGTCGGTCGCGGCAGGCCCGCTGGTCCGCAGTTCCTACCACGCCGATGAGCATGTCCCCCAGCCCGAAGGTGCCCCGAAGTCCGCTGGACCGCTGAGCAGCATCGTCGCGGGCTGAGCGTCTTCTGCGCCGCGCCTCCGCCTGACTGCAGATATAGGCTCGCTCCTCCTTGATCCCTCTCAAGGACAACGTCCCGACCTCGCGACTGCCATTGATCACCCTGCTGCTGGTGATCATCAACATCGGCGTCTTCGGCTGGCAACTCAGCATCTCCGACAGCGATTACTCGTCGCCCCAGCTGAGGAGGCTCGGACTGACCGAGCGAGATCAGGCAACGGTCGAATACGGCGCGATCCCTTACCGGATCCTCAACCCCGGGCGTGGTTGCGCCGTTGGTGTCGTCGACGGTTCCTCGGGGCGCGAGGCGGCGATCGTCTGCCAGGGCACCGAGGACTACCGCCGGGCGGCCGCGATCGGCGCACCGTTCGAGGAACTCGCGACAGCTCCCTGGTACGTCACCCTGATAACGGCCCTGTTCATGCACGGGGGATTCCTCCACATCGCGTTCAACATGCTCTTCCTCTGGATCTTCGGCGGCAACGTCGAGGATCGGATGGGCCGGTTCAAGTTTCTTCTCTTCTATCTTCTCGCCGGAGTCGTCGCCGATTTCTCGCAGGCGCTGCTGAATGCCTCCTCGACGATCCCGACCATCGGCGCCAGCGGCGCGGTGGCCGGCGTGCTCGGCGCCTACGCGCTGCTGCTGCCGAGAGCCAGGATCCTGACTCTGATCTTCCTGCTGTTCATCATCACCGTGGTCGAGATTCCGGCCTATGTGATGCTGGGGATCTGGTTCCTGCTCCAGTTCCTCCCGGCGCTTGGTCAGGTCTCGAGCGGCGGGCTCGGTGGCGATGGCGTCGCCTACTTCGCGCATGTAGGGGGCTTCGCGTTCGGACTGCTCGCTGTCAAGCTGTTCGTTCGTCGGCGGCGAGGGAGCGTCACGGGTCCTCCGCTGATCTCGGCCTGATCGACCATGGACAAGGACACAAGAACAGCACTGCTGATCCTGGGGATCGCATTTTGCGCTGCCTTCGGGGTGGCGACGGTCTTCGCCGCGACACAGGGGACGCCGACGATCGGAAACGCGATGCTGACCGGGGTTGGGCTGATCGTGATCGGCTTCATCCTGATCGGCCTGATCGGCGCGATCCGGAATCCGCCGGAGTAGCGTGACGCCCCGCAGGATCATCCTCGCGGCGTTGATTGTGATCGTCTCCTTCGCCGCAGCGACGGGCCTCGGCTATGACGGAGGCGGCGCGCCCAGCACGGCTCGGCATCAGCCTCGTGGCGAGGCCGGCGGGCGCCGGATGCCCGGCACCAGGATCTCCGGCAACCCATTGATCGTCATTCCGCAGAGCGGCGGGCTCTCGGTGAACCCGAAGCTGAGGAAGCCGGTCAAGGCCGGGATCCTCTTCGACGTCGACACGGGTGAGGTGCTCTGGCAGGACAACCCGAATCGCCGCCTCCCGATTGCATCCCTGACCAAAATGATGACCGGCCTCCTGATCGCAACCAGGCATAGACCAGGCGAGATGGTCCGGATCTCCCGCGACGCGGTCCATTACACGGGCTCCGGGGTGGGCCTGCTGCCACAGGGCAGACGGGTCAGCCTCGTCGCGCTCCTCAACGGGATGATGCTGGTCTCCGGAAACGACGCGGCAATCGCGCTGGCCGAG
>JBBQZL010000006.1:0-26992 GCA_038207745.1 Solirubrobacterales bacterium | reverse complement strand
TTCGCGTCGGCCACAGATGCGTGACGCCGAGAGTTCCGGTCTGATGAGACACAAACTGACACTGATCACCGCGCTCGCCGTTTTCGGCTGTGGTGCTGTGCCCGGAGTCAGTTTCGCGACCGCATCGACAACCCTCCCGCCCGCTTCCGGGGCGCAACTTACGACCGTCGCAAGCGAGACCACCGGCTCGACCGGCCCGCAGAGCCCGACGCCGGCAGCACCATCGCTCGGAACCGGCGGAGGCAGTCTTGGTGGTGGTGGCACCGCCACCAACTCCGGTGGTATCGGCACCGCCCCGGCGCAGCCGGGGACGGAGCCGAAGCCGGGTGGCTCGACCACGACCGCCGAGGGAGGCAAAACCGGCGGCATCACCTCCCCCGACGCGCAGTCTTCGCCCCTCGACGGAAAGGCGGATCCATCCTTCCTGCCTTTCGGTCCCTCACCGATCGATGTGCCCAACATCGTGATCGACTCATTTGAGATTCCGCCCTTCCTGCTTCCGATCTACCAGGCCTGTGGAACGCAGTACGGGATCCCGTGGCAGCTTCTCGCGGGCATCAACAAGATCGAGACCGACTTCGGCAACAACGTCAGCGTCTCGACTTCAGGTGCCCAGGGCTGGATGCAGTTCATGCCCGAGACCTGGTCGATGTATGGAGTCGATGCAAACGGGGACGGACGCAAGGATCCGTACAACCCGGTCGACGCGATCTGCGCCGCAGCCCGTTACCTCAACGCGGCCGGCGGCGCCTCGGATCTGCGAACCGCGGTCTTCGCCTACAACCATGCCGACTGGTACGTCAATGAGGTGATGGGCTACGCGTCTGACTACGCAAAGCTCCCCGAGGATCTGATCAGCTCGCTGACCGGTCTGACCGAGGGTGATCGCTTCCCGGTGGCTGCCGAAGCAACCTACGAAGATCAGGTTGCCACCGGCACCGACGACAAGGGCGTGACCCAGGCCACCGTCTCCTCGACCGCACGGCGGATGATCCGGATCTACGCGAAAGCGGACTCGCCGGTTGTCGCCGTCAATGACGGAACAATCGAGAAGCTTGGCCACTCGGACAAGTTCGGCGACTACGTCGTGCTGCGGGATGCCTACGGCAATCGCTTCGCATATTGGGGACTGGGTCGCCTGTCTAAGCTGCATCCGGTTCCGAAGGAGCGCAAGCTCACCAATGAGGACTTCAAGCTCGTCAGCCCACCCGATGACGCGACTCCTGCTGCGCCGGCCTCGGTCACGGCCTCATCCTCCCCCGGCGGAAAGACCGGCGATCAGCCGGTCGACGCGGCAGGGTCAAGGTCCACTGCAGATGAGGAGAAGGTTCGAGCCGATGCCGAGGCGATCGCCAAGGCGTCCGCGTCCGAACCGGAGCACGGCCAGATTGCCGGTGCCGGAAATGCCTACGGCGGACAGAGGCCCGCGGCCGTCAACACCGAGGAGATGCGGCCGCGCCTCTACGCTCATCCAGAACGCGAGAACAACGTCGATCGTGCCTCGCTCAACGGACAGCTCGGCAACGGATCAAGCAGCTCGGCGGCGACCGCAGCGGGCGTGGAGACGGTCAGCGCCGGCTCCGGCAGCATCGTCAACTACGACACTGAGACCACCGAGCTGAAGCCACTCGAGGTGGGTTCCCAGGTGGTGGCCGGAACCGTGCTCGGCAACATGGGCGCTGCTGAAGACGGCAGCGCCGGGTCCAGCATCGGCTTCGCGATGAAGCCGGCGGGCAAGAATTCGCCGATCATCGACCCGAAGCCGATCCTCGATGGATGGCGGCTGCTCGAGGCAACCGACGTCTACCGCGCGGACGCCAAGAACCCATTCTTCAAGGGCGCCGGGATCGGCCAGCTTCTGCTGATGAGCAAGGCCGCACTGATGCAGCGGGTGCTCAACGACTCACATCTCGAGATCTACGCCTGCGGCCGCGGTGACATCGAGGCCGGCCGGATCGATCGCCGGGTCCTGGCGCTGCTCGAGTACCTCGCGGCCAAGGGCTTCAACATGACCATCACCTCACTGATGTGCGGCCACAGTTTCCTCACCGCCTCGGGCAATCCCTCCAACCACTCCTTCGGACGGGCCCTTGATATCGCGGTCATCAACGGCGTCCCGGTCTACGGCAATCAGGGCCCCGGGACGCTGACCGACTCGCTGCTCAAGTCGGTGCTCCAGCTACAGGGCGCGATGTACCCGGACGAGCTGATCTCGCTCGAGAATCTCGGCGGCCCGAGCTTCGCCCTCCCTGACCACGATGACCACGTCCACGTTGGCTACAGCGCCGAGAGCGGCGCGTCGAACCCGTCGACTCCGACGTCAGCCGACCAGGCGGTCGAGACCCTCAGTCCCGATCAATGGCGACGGCTCGTCGATCGCCTCGGCAAGATCAGCAACCCGACGGTCGCATCGTCGTCAGGCAATGCGGGCAGGTAGCCTGAACCTGTTCTGATTCAGCACTTCGGATCCGTCCAGTTCGACTTCGCCGGCACGCTTGGTCTGAGCGATGTCCGGCTGCTGGTGCAAGCCCCGGCCGTCTCCGCAGACCAGGAGAGCGGTGACCCGGAGCCGGCCGTGGTTCTGCTGATCCGCACGATCGCCGCTTCCAGGGCGCCAAGGAGCAGGCGACGAGATCGTGGATCCTCGACCGGCGGCGGCACCGACGATCCCCAGGCGCCTCCGGTCGCCAGGGTGACCGTGATCCTTTCCGGCCATCCGTTCAAGGCCGAATCAGAAGCCGAGCAGTGGCTGCATCGCGCTGTTTCCGATCAGCAGGCACAGGACAGGATCGTCGGGCAGGGGATCGCCGTGCTCAACCGTGCCCTGCACGCCGCGGCCGTGTCGGCCGCCGACCCACACCCTCTCGAGGTCAATGCCGGCCGGGCGATGGCGATACGCCTGGGTCACGGCACCGGAGACCAACTCGCCGAGGGGATCTTGGAGAGATCAAGGGACCTCGGGTCAACCCGGGTTCGCCGAGGCGACCAACGCCGTATCGAGATGCAACATCGTGAACGCACGGCGGCAGTGCTTGGCGGCCGGGTGAAGATTGACGTCTGCGAGACGATGCTGATGAGGGGCAGGGCGGATCTTGACGCGGGGCGCATCCGCGAGGCGGCCCTTCAGGTCAGGGATGGGGTCGATTCGATGCTGATCGAGCTTGACGGACCGGGAGCGCCGGACCTTCCGGGCCACGCTGCCGACTTCGAGACGCTGCGGGAGTCACGTGAGGCGGTCGAGAGCGCCGCAAGGGCCGCTATGGCCGGAGACCTGGACCAGCCTGACCGGGAGATCGTTGCCGAGACCCTGGAGCTGGCCGAACGCATCCTGCGAAGGCGCAGGATCCTCCTGGACTAACCCTCTGGTAGAGGCTTAGTGTCAAGCCCGAGAAGGTCGTGTACGAGTTGATCCGCGAGTGAATCGGCGATCTCGTGTGCCTCCTCGAGCAGGATGCCGTCGATCGAGGGAATCCCGATCACGGTCAGCCCCGCCGCCCTCGCCGAGGCGACTCCAGTCGGTGAATCTTCCAGCGCAAAGACATCGAACCCGGGCTCCACGCCAAGGAGACGGCAGGCTTCCAGATACGGGTCCGGCGCCGGCTTTGGAGATTCGACCTCATGCCCGCTGACCATCGCGTCGAAGATCCCTTCGAATCCTGCCAGCTCGAGTGCCCGGGATGCGAACCTCATCGAAGAGTTGGAGACCATCCCGATAGGCACTCCCTCCTCGCGTAGCCGGATCAGGATCTCACGGGCGCCGAGCATCTCCTCCACCCCGTGCTCGATCTCGGCCAGGACGACCTGATCACGCTCGGCGAGGATCTCCTCGGAATCGGTGCCCTCGCCGAAGTACCCGATCAGCAGCTCCGCTGCCCGCTCGGCCGAGGTCCCGACCAGCTCCTGCTTGTGGACCTCGGTGAACTCGACCCCCCGGCGGCGAAAGATCTCCTGCTCGGCGGCGGTCCATGCGGTCTCCGTGTCCAGGAGCAGACCATCGTTGTCAAACAGGACCGCTCTGGGCAGGGACATTGATTCAGTCAAGCATGAGCGCGGCGCGAACCGCCTTCAGCTCATCGACAACGTCGCCGCCCAGCTTCAGCTCCGCCTCGTCGTCAAACGGGGTCGGGCCGATCGTGACCAGAACGACCTTGCCGCCGGCCGCAAGGGTCAGTTCGGGCAGCCCGGCCGCCGGATAGACCTCGAGAGAGGAGCCGATGCAGATCATCAGATCGGCGTTCTCGGCCAGATGCCGGGCAGCCAGCATCGCCCGGTCGGAAAGCATCTCGCCGAATAGGACGACATCGGGCTTGACCAGCCCGCAGCAGAGTGAGCACTCGGCGATGCCCTCATCCGTGAACAGCTCCTCGACTGCCTCGAGCTGGAACCGGGCCCCGCAGCACTGGCAGGTCGAGGTCTGGATCGAACCGTGGATCTCAATCAGGTTCCTGGAGCCCGCGGCAAGGTGGAGCCGATCAATGTTCTGGGTGATCACCCCATCGAGGAGTCCGCGTTCCTCGAGCTCTGCCAGGAAGCGGTGTGCCGGATTCGGCAACTTGGCGCCGATCGTCTGAAAGCGCGGGCGGTAGAAGCTCCAGAAGGTTGCCGGGTCACGTTTGAAGGCATCGATATGGGCGACCTTCGCCGGGTCGGCACCGGACCAGAGCCCGGTGCCGGGCGTTCTGAAATCCGGAATCCCCGAAGGGACGCTGACACCTGCGCCGGTCAGGGCAACCGTGCTCGAGGACTCCGAAATCAGCTCGGCAAGCTGCGTCGCGACAAGCTCTCCCGCGGTCTTCACCGGTCGATCATCGCAAGAAGAAGCCCCGCGGCGCAATCCTGCACGCGTCACGGGGCTGATCCTTACTCAGATCACGCGAAGCCGGCAGCGGCTCCGGTTTGCCGCGATCTCGAACTTCTACCTGCCCTGCCACTTCGGGCTGCGCTTGCCGAGAAAGGCCGAGATGCCCTCCTTTGCGTCCTCGGACAGAAAGGCTGCAGCGAAACCGGCCTTCTCTGCCTCGATGCCATCGTCGAGGTCGCCCTTGTGAGAGACCTTCTTGATCTGCTCGACGGCAAGTGGTGCCTGCCCGGCGAGCTTGCGACCCCAGATCAGCGCCGTGTCGAAGAGCTCGTGGTCCGGGACGACCCGGTTGACGAGCCCAAAGTCAAGAGCCTCCATTGCCGAGATCGGCTCCCCGGTCAGGTTCATCTCCAACGCCTTGTTCTCACCGACGAGGCGGGGCAGGCGCTGGGTTCCACCGAAGCCCGGGATGATCCCGAGCTTGATCTCTGGCTGGCCGAAGACCGCGGCGTCAGCCGCGATCCGCACGTCACAGGACATCGCCAGCTCGCATCCGCCACCAAAGGCGAGTGCATTGACCGCGGCGATCGTCGAAACACGGTTCTGGCCGAGTTCCCGGAGCAGCGCGTGGCCGCCGTGGATCAACTCGGCACCGCCGGCCTCATCCATCTGGGTGAACGCCTTGATGTCCGCACCGGCCGAGAAGACCAGTGGAATCGACGATGCGATCACCATCGCGCCGATCTCGTCATTGGCCTTGACCTTCTCCCAGACCTCGCCGAGGTCCTTGATCACCTGGGGTGAAACCGCATTCATCGGCGGATTCAGGAGCCAGGCGATCGCAACGTTGCCGCGGGTCTCCAGCTTGACCTTCTCGGGCTGTTCACCCTCGTCGGGCTGCGGATATGGGTAGAAGCCCTGACCAGACTTGAGTCCAAGGCGACCCTGGGCAACCAGGCGCTTCAGGATGACCGGGGGCGCAAACCGCCCGCCGTGCTTCTCGTGCAGATTCTCGATCTTCTCGAGCATCACGTCGACGCCCTCGAGATCGGCCTTCCAGAACGGCGGGAAGAGGCCGCGCCGCGGGTCGAGCCCGGCTCCGGCCATCATCCCTACGTCGATGTCGCGCGCTGATGCGACACCCTCCTCGAGCAGCAGACACGCCTCGATCAGAGCCTTGCAGCTGAACAGGTCAGCCAGCTCCGCGGCATCGGGCTCGCCGTCGGCCGGGAACTGCGCGACGCCGTCCTTGTAGAAACCCTCGCCGCCGGTCTTGGCGCCGAGCTTGCCCTCACCGACCAGCTTCTTCATGCCCTGGTGGACGTAGAACGAGTCCCCGTAAGCCTGGTTCAGGTAGTCGGCAACGTGGTAAACGGTGTCGAGCCCGAGCAGGTCAGCAAGGATGAACGGACCCATCGGGGCGACATTCGCGGCGCCAACGCCCTCGTCGATCTTCTGCATCGAGAGGCCGCGCTCCTCCTGTGCGCGCCAGATCTCGCCGACCGCGGAGTTGAGGATCCGGTTGACGACGAAGCCGGGGACCTCGCCGCATGTGATCGGCGTCTTGCGGATCGCCTGGGCGAAGTTCGAGGCTGCCTGCATCGTCTCCTGAGAGGTCTCGTCACCGACGATGACCTCAACCAGCGGCATCACCGAGGCGGGGTAGAAGAAGTGGAATCCGACAACCTTGTCGGGACGAAGCGTCGCCTCGGCCATCTCGGAGATCGAGAGCGAAGAGGTGTTCGATGACAGGATCGCGTGGCCCGGGGTGACCGAGTCGAGCTCGCGGAACACCGCCTGCTTGATCTCCATCTTCTCGGGGACGGCCTCGATCACGAAGTCGACGTCACCGAACTCGGCGTAGGACGTCGTCCCGGTGACCAGCTCCATCACCTCTGCGAGGCGGGCATCGGCCTGCTCCTGGGTCAGTTTCTCCTTCTTGACCAGCGAACCGAGCTGGCCCTGGGTGACGTTGCGGACCTCTTCGAGCGCGTGGTCGACGAACTTCTGGTCGATGTCCTTGACGACGACGGCGATATCAGCAGCTGCGATCGCCTGGGCGATCTGGCCGCCCATGGTGCCGCCGCCGACTACTGCGGCCTTGAAAACGAACATGTCTGGATCAAACCTCCGGAGTCGAGATATGGCGCTGCGATGCGGTTCGCAGGCGAGGTCGCAAGGGTATAGGTGCGGATCAGAAAATTCTTTTCGGAATTCGCTAAAGGTTTCTGAGATCGCTGCCGATAGGCATTTGAATGCGTATTTGTCAGATGGCCTCGGTCCTCGCCTGCACCTGCATCTCTGCAGCCGTCATCGGAGCCTCGCCCGCCCCGGCCTCTCCCCCGCAGGCCAAGATGGTCGGAAGTCGCGCTGTTGCGCCAAAATCCGCGCCGCGTTCGGTCAAAACGATGATCAAGGCCGCCAACCACATCCGTCACCGGCCCTATAGGTGGGGTGGCGGGCACGTTCGCTGGAACTCCCGCGGCTACGACTGCTCGGGGTCGGTCAGCTATGTGATGCGCGCCGGCGGACTGCTCGGCCACCCGCTTGATTCATCGGGCTTCATGAGATGGGGCAAACACGGCGCCGGGAGCTGGGTCCGGATCTATGCCTCGAAAGTGCACGTCTTCGCAGTGATCGCCGGCCTGCGGTGGGATACCTCCTACATCACCGACGGAGATCGCTCCGGACCTGGTTGGAGTGAATACAGGCGCCCGGCCAAGGGCTTCTGGCTGCGCCACCCGCAAGGTGTGGCGCAGGCAAGACCGCTTCGGTAGTGCGCGCGCCTCGGTAGGGTCCGCCGATGACCTCGGAGGAGGAATTCAAGCCCACTGATCGCGCGGTTCTCAACCGCTGCATCGAATTTGTGATCGCGGCGGAACGCCGGGCGTCGGAAATCGTCGAGGTCCACGACGGATTCTCGGTGCAGCTCAACCCGTCGATCCCAAACGTCTGGGACGCCAACAGGGTGGTGATCGATCGGGCCGGTATTACGACCAGGGAGATCGTCGACCTCACCGATGCAGCGATCGGCGCGGCCGGAATGAAGCATCGGACCGCCTACATTCGTGACTGCGACTTCGGCCGTCGTCTGGCGCCCGAGTTCGAGCAGATCGGCTGGATCGCGCAACGAGGACTCTTCATGGTGCTCCGGCGTGAACCGGACAAGACCCCGGACGTCGAGGTATTCGAAACTTCGATCGAAGAGGTCGAGGATCTACAGCGCTCGATGATCACCGGCGGCGAAGACACCCCGGGCGGGAGGTCGGATCCGCTGGCCGGGGAACTGATCGAGTGGGACCGGCGATTGGGCGCGGCAGTCGAGGAGGACCGGTGGTTCATCGCGATGGCCGATGGCAGGCCGGCGGCGACGTGCCGGCTGATCAGGGACGGCGGCATCGGGCAGGTCGAATCTGTGGGAGCTCTCGACGCGGCCCGCGGCCGCGGCCTGGGCCGGGCTGTCGCCCAGGCTGCCGCTGCCGCCTCGAAAGAGGCCGGCGATCAGATCACCTTCATCAGCGCCGTCGCCAATGATTGGCCGCGCCTCCTGTACGACCGGATCGGGTTCGAGGCGGCCGGCGAGGATTGGGCCTTTCGGTTGCAACCGGGTATACCTGAGGCAGATCGGGCGCTGGATTGAAAGCCGCCGGGCAGGGAACCGTCATTCGAGCGAGTGGAGCAGAGTGAGGACGCGTATTGATGGAGCGAGAGTTGGGCCGACGGCAATCGGCCTGGTCACGATCGCGATGCTGGTGGCAGGCGCGGCATTTGCTGGCGCCGCGTCCGTCGGCCCCACGTCCTCCACGGTCACTGTGGCGGGAGACGGCACCCCGAACTTGGCCACCGCCACATGTCCCACGGGCGAAAAGCTGGTCAGTGCGGGATTCGCCACCACCACCAACAACGATGTCGGCGTGTTGGTGACCGGGATGTTCCCGCTGTCGAGCAGGAAGGTCAGGGCTGAGGCGGTGAACCTCTCGGACATCCCGGGTGTTCTGAAGGCGACGGCCTACTGCGCCAAACCGCCCAGGAGAAAGTCGAAGAAGAAGGCCGCCCCGAAACTGAAGCGGATAGTCGGGACCGTCGCCAACACGACTGTGCTGGTCACCACCGTCCAGGCAAGATGCCCGGCGGGGACGAGTGTCCGGATCGGCGGATTCCAGGCGGTGGGAGCCTCCGACGGCCGGTACGCGATCCTCAAGTCGATGAAGCTCAAGTCGTCGCGGTCCGTTGTTGTCAAGGCGCTCTCCCCCGAAGCCACGTTGGTGCGCAACAGCGCACGCGGACTGCCCGTCGACCCCGGTTTCCTCAGCGCCATCGCCCTGTGCGGGAAGGGGCCGAAGCTCACCGCGGTGACCAGAAGTGCTCCGGCAGGAGGGGGTACGGCGACCGGTGTGACGGCCAGGTGCCCGCAGGGGAAGAGCCTCGCGTTCGGTGGATTCACCGACATCGATCCGCTCGCCGGCACCTACCTGTCCAAGTTGTCGCGAGGCGGCTACAGATCGGCGACAGCGAGGGTCTTCAGCTTCACGGATTCAACGCCCACCTCGATCGCGTACTGCGGATAGGACGGGCTTGGGCCGGCGACGCCCTGAAGGGCGCCGCCGGATCCCCGGCTGGAGGTGGCCGTGGCGCCGTCGGGGGCGCCGACTAGCCTCGTATCCCGGATGACCGTAATCCTCGAGAGCCTCGGTACTGAAGACCGCAGGAAGATCGCAGAACTGCGTGAGCAGGAGACGTTCTTCTGGGTTGACATGAACGCGGACCAGGTCAGTCCCGAGGTCTTGATAGAGGTCTTTGACCTCCACCCCGACGCGATCGAGCCGCTGCTCGAATTCTCACCCGGTGCCCCACCGTCGCAGAAGTTCCACACCGACGGAGACGAGGTCGTCTTCGAGCTGTCCTGCTTCAGCCAACCCGAATCGACGTCACCAGGGTCTGCTGGTCAGCCCGCCCCGGAGATCGCGGTCTTCGACGTCCACGTCTGCGTCCACGGTCAATTCATCCTTACCGTCCACCGGGAGGACGAGAGCCTCCCCTCGGTGCTCAAGGTGAAGCTGCCCGGGGGTCGCAGTGAGCAATACATCGTCTACGCGGTACTCGACGCGATGGTGACGACCGCATATGACGCCCTCAGCGCAGTCGAAGAGGCGATGGAAGACCTCGAGGTGATGACAACGACGATGAGGAGCAGCCGGGTGCGGATGACGACCCTGAGGGCGGTCAGCGGCCAGCTTGCATTCATGCGTCGCCGGATCGGGCCCCATCGCGGGATCTTCGAGCGGATCAGTGAGGAGATCGGTCGAGTCGCGGGCCTGGTATCCGATAGCGAGAGGTATTTCGAGCGGATCAATGCCCAGCTCTCGCGCCTGGTCAGGGCAATCGACGCCGCCGCAAGTTCGCTGGCGCAGTTGATCGATCTACGACTCAACGAGACGATGTATCGCCTCACCGTGATCGCGACGATCTTTCTCCCGCTCACCTTCATCACCGGTTTCTTCGGGATGAACTTCGAGTGGCTGGTCGGGGGGATCAAGACTCCCCTCGCATTCATCCTGCTGGGTATCGGCGGACCAGTTCTGCTCGCATTCGGGACCTGGGGCCTGGTCCAGCGTCGCGGCTCGCCCGTTCAGCCTGACCCCGATGCGGTTCAACGTCTGCTGGGCGGTCTGAGGCGCGACCGTGGCTAGGTGGTGACGCCCCATATTGGCGTTCATTTCCAGAGAACGTCCTGCCTGAACTCCGGGGGCAGGCTGATCAGCTGTTAGATATCAGGCACCCAGCCACCACTCTCGTGCCGGATCAGGCCAAGTTCTTTGGCCGCATTCGAGCCCCGGGTGACAGTTTTCCCCGTCTTCATCGCATAGGCCGCCGCAAGGCGCGGGCTCAGCTCGGGAGCTCCGATGATCTTGGTCGGGTATCCGGAACTGACGGGCAGGCTGGGTCCGCACTTCAGCCGGAGTTCCGGTCGTCGCACCCGTGCAAACCCGAGGAGAGCCCCGGCACGGCTTGCGTCGCCGCAGCCGAGCGGGTTGGATGGGCAGGCCGATCGATGACCCCATCGATGAAATCGAGAGAGGCAGTGACCATGGGATTATTCAAGAAGGCCAGGGGCAAGATGTCGGAGATCGGCGAGGCACAGGGCATGGCGGATCAGGCGTCCAAGGACGCCGGCATGGACAAGCCGGACATGTTCAACGCGGGGCGGGTCAAGAAGCAGGGGACAGCCGCCCGCGACGACATCCACGCTGCTGCCGAAGAAAGCAATCGAATCCTCACTGTCGGCAATCCCGGTTCCGTCACGATCGTCGGCCACACCGGTACCGGCGAGAGCGTGGCGGGCAACCCGATCTGGATCCTGCAGCTCGAGGTCACTCCCGAGGGCGGCTCCGCGTACACGGTCGAGAAGCGCGAGATCGTACCGAGGACGACTGCGTCCGGATACGCGGACGGAATCACGATGCAGTGCCGGATCGACCCGGCCGACCAGAATCTCGTGGCCTTCGGCGACAAGGCCTGGCGATAGCGCCGGCGCAGGGACACGGAGGTCGACGATGGGGCTTTTCGGCAACCGCAGGCACGTCAAAGAGGCATATGGAGGCATGGTCGGCGATAACCCCCTCGACAACATGAAGAAGATGGCCGCCGGCGTGACGGGGAATGCCGAGGTGAAGAGCCGGACCGACAGCGGCAAGAAACTCGCAGGCGACTCGATGTTCGATCTGGTCATGGAGGTGACGACCCCCGGCGAGGCACCATTCGAGGCACGGTCGACCCCGAGGACCGCACCCAGGTGATGATCGGGTAACGACCGGCTCAAACCCAGAGCCGTCCTCGTGAAGGTGCGCTGTAGCGCTTTGGGTTCGGTATGCGAACTACAGGCAGGACGGCGGTGTCAACCGGGGCGTGGGTGCCCCGAATACCTGGGGTTGGCCGGGCCCGGCGGCAACCCCGGAGGCATCTGACCGCTCACCCCCCGTAGACCTCGCTCTTGATCAGGGTCACCGAGCGGATCACCGAATCGAGAAAGGGCTCGACCTCTTCGGTCAGTCGCAGGTACTCCGCCTCGCCATCGTCGGTGATCGAGTAGAAGCGGCGGGTTCGCTTGTTGGGGTGCTCCCAGTTTCCCTCGATCATCCCCTTGCCCTCGAGAGTGCGAAGCAGCGGGTACATCGTATTGGGGTTGACCGAGATCACCCCCTGGGTGATCGACTCGATCATCTCGATCAGGTTGTTGCCGTAGGAGGGCTCTTTCCGGATCAGGTGAAGGACCAGGAGCGGAAAGACATCCCGGCGGCGGATCTCGCCACCGAAGACGTCGGATGGCCGGCCGCCCCGCTTGCCTCCGCGACGTGCACTCTGTTCACGCTCGGCTGCCTTGGCCGTATCGGCCACGGCTTCGCGCAGGGGCTCGGATCCCTCCTTGGACATGAATCGAGTCTAGGCGGCGATGCGATTACAGGTAAGTACGGTGCCGCCTGCCATGCAATCCCAGTTTCGGGTATTCAGGTTCCGGCCCCGCTGCCGAAGAGTCGTGAATGAAGGAGATCGGAGTAGCCGGGGCAAGCGCCCGAACGCAGTACGAGCAGCTTCGCGGCCAGCGCGAGCAGCGCATCGAGGCCAGGTTCGGTCGCTTCGCCCCAGTGGCAAAGGTCTTCAGCGAGGAAACGCCGACGGAGCGCAATTGGCGGATCGGGGCCGAGGGCGAAGAGCGATTTGCCGCGCGCCGGACGAGGCGCCTGGACTGTTCCGATCTCGTCGTACTTCACGATTGCCGGATCCCGAGAAGCCAGGCAAATATCGACCACGTCTACGTCGGGCCATCGGGCGTGCTGGTCGCCGACACGAAGCGCTACGACGGAAAGGTGAGGGTCAAGGGTCGCCGGCTGATCTCCAAGGGTCGCGACCGGACCTCGCTGATCGAGGGTGTCCACAGGCAGGTGGCGATAGTCAGGGGGATCCTCGCCAAGGCCGGGTTCGAAGACGTCGCGGTTCGCGGCGCGATCTGCTGGATGGAGGTCGAGGGCCTCCCGATCCTCACCCAGCGACTCGACCGAATCCCGATCTGTTCGCCCAGGATGGTCCGCAAGATGGCGATCAGGGAGGGGCCACTGGCCCGATGCGAGATCGAGGTGTTGGGCGACGTCCTCACCGCCTCTCTGATCCCCGCGTACGCGGGCTCCTGACTACTCCGCAGGGGCAGCCGGTACAGACTGGATCTGCTGCATCAGGCTGAAGAGGTCGGCCTCATCCCAAGCCTGGCTGATCATCCCGTCGGTGATCCGCAGGACCGCGGTTGAGGTGAACGCAACCCGGCGCCCGGTCGGCTCTGTTCCGAGGAATTCGCCGTCGTGCGTACCTGCCCAAGTCTGATGGGCGGTGACGAGGTCTCCCTCCTCGACCGTGAACTCGATCTCATTCTTCAGGTCCGAGAAGGCATCCAGGAACGCCTCCACCGCGAGCCGCTGACCGCTGCGGCCGCGAGCCTCACCGTTGTGGACGAAATCCTCGGTCAGCAATCGGTCGACTGCGGAAGGATCACGATCGTTGATCGCTTCGGCATAGAAGCGGCGGACAAGGTCTGTGTTCGGGCTTGCGGTCATCGGCCGAAGCTATCAGGGCGTCACCGCGTTCCTTTCAAACTCGAATGAGACTCCGGTCAGCTCCTCCGAGACTTCCCAGAGCCGCTTCGCCACTTCCTTGTCCTGCGCCGCCTTGCTGCACGAGACAAAGCTGGGCGAACCCTTCATCTCCCCCCGGCCATCGGGGCCCAGGAAGGAGGCACCGGGCACATCGACCACCGTCGCCGCGTAGAGCGTCGGCAGCGCACCGTCATCCTCAGACTGGGCCAGAAGGACATTTCCGAGGCTGCCGAACGAGCTGTTGAAGAGCGACATCAATCCGCCGCCGATTCCCGGTCCGGATGTCTGGAGGTTTGTTGATGCATAGCCCGGATGGGCAGCCATCGCCCTCAGCGAAGTGCCGGCTGCAACCGCGCGGCGCTCGAGTTCAAAGGTGAAGAGCAGGTTGGCGAGCTTCGATTGGCCGTAGTTGCGCCAGCGCCCGTATTTCTCCTTGCCCTGAAGGTCCTCGAAGTTGATCTTCCCGAACTTGTGGGCGCCGCTGCTGACTGTGACGACTCGCGGCTCGGGGGCGGCAAGCAGTGTGTCCTTGAGCAGTCCGGTGAGCGCGAAGTGACCGAGATGGTTGGTACCGATCTGCATCTCGAAACCGTCCTTGGTCTCACGTCGGGGCGGTGCCATCACTCCGGCGTTGTTGACCAGGAGGTCGAGCTTGGCAAGGTCACCCGCAACGGCTTTCGCGAACTCCCGAACCGAGGCGAGGTCGGCGAGATCGAGGCGGCGAACCTCTATCTCCGCCGCAGGCACGCTGCTGCGGATCTGGTCTGCTGCGGCGTTGCCCCTGTCGAGATCCCGGCAGGCGAGGATGACCTGGGCACTCGCACGGGCAAGCTCGCGGGCTGTTGCCAGGCCGATCCCGCTGTTGGCTCCGGTGATGAGCGCGTTGCGGCCATTCTGACTGGGGATCTCTTTCGCCGTCCAGGACATGCCCAAAGCATAGGTGGCGGGTGACGGCGGCTTTGGCCGGGATATGGCACAGACGCCAGGAGTGTGCGACAAACTGCGGGGCGTGTACGTCCTCTTCCTCGATGAGTCCGATCAGCCGGGCGAACCGACATTCGCGATCGGTGGCATTGCGGTCCGGGTCGATGAGTGGGCCGCGATGCGGGATTGCTGGGAGGGTGCGCTGAGCGCGAGCGGCTGGCCGCTCGACAAGGAGGCCAAGTGGCATGGGATCAAGACGGGTGAGGTCCCCCCGCAGGTCGCCGACAATATCTTTGCCACGCTTTCTGAGGCGCCGATCACCTGCTTTGTCGTGATCCTGCGCCCGATCGCCGGCAGGCGCGAGGAGGCGACGAAGCACTTCTTCGAGAGCGACGAGGACACCTACGCAACCGGGCTCACCTTCATTGCCGAGAGGTTCCAGCGCTTTCTATCGGTCGAGGAGTCCTACGGGGTCATCGTCCTTGACAGCCGCCGTGACGAGATGGATGACCGCCTCAGGCGCACCTTCAAGGAGCTTCAACGCGAGGGCACCGATTACCGGCAGCTCGACCGGATCGTCGACAGCCTGCTGCTCGGTCCGTCACATCACTCGGTCGGCCTTCAGGTTGCGGACCTCGTGGTCGCGTCGACACTGGCGGGTACGCGCCAACTCGGTGACGCATCTCGCTGGCTCAGGCAGATGAAGCCCCGTTTCGCCCGGCATCGCGTCAGTGGCGAGATCAAGGGGGTCGGGCTCAAGGTCTATCCGCCGCAGGTCAAGGGCGACGAGGATGCCCCGCCGGACAAGCTCTTCTGAGGCGGGCCCGGCCAGAAAATGCCGGCCAGTGCGGGTGATGTCTGGTGAAAGCCACCCTGGAAACGCTTCTGCAACGCGAGATGGATCGGAGTCGGCAGGGAATGAGAAAGATGAGGAAGTTTCGACGGGCTCGGATTTCAGTTCTGGTGCTGGTCGGCTTCGCAGCATGCGCATTGCCTGCAACCGCTGCGATTGGTTCGGTCAAGGTGAAGACGGGTGCCTATGTCCAGGCTCCTTCCGGCAAGAAGCCCTGGGGTTACTTCTACACCAAGGGCAGCAAGGTGACGGGTGCCACGCTGTACGCGAGGATGACCGACAAAACCAAGAAGACCTGTGTCCCGGCCGGTCTGTACGCAGACACCAGCGGACTCATTTCGGTGTCCGTGAAGCCGAAGGGCGGTGCGGCGAAGGTCAAATCGAACGGCAAGTTCTCCTTCGCGGCAAAGGGGGTCGGGATCTCCGGGCTCAAGGGCAATGTGTCCGGCAAATTCAAGAGCTCGAACAAGGCCACATTCAAGGCCTCGATCAATATCAGGGGATGCAAGTCCCCGAGGCTCAACTTCAAGAAGGCGATCTACACCGCCGGAGGCTGAGCCGAAACCGGAGATGATCACGTCAGGGTCTGGTCGCTCCGTGCGACCAGACCTTGGTGAATCTCTGGATCGATGATCAAGATGACCGTCCGCCTCCGGGCTGGATCCATGTATCGACCGTCTCGACGGCCCACGCTCTGCTGGGAACCCGGCAGGTGATCGGAGTCTCGCTGGGTGACTCGATTGGCGGGGACCCACACGCCGGTCGGGCCCTTGTCGAATGGATGGCCGAGAACCGGATCTGGCCACAGGGTCAATTGGTGGTCCACTCGACCGACCGGTTGAAAGCCGCCGAGATCCGCAGGGCCATCGATAGAAGCCGTTCCGGGTAGTCGCCGTGGCTTCGCCTGCCGGCACCGGCAGATCAATCCGGAGGCCGGTCGTTTGCGATGCTGTTGAGACATCGCCGGTGCCGGACGTTCCGATCGGAGTCGACCGGCATGGCCTCACCCAGGTGAATCCACTCCCCCCCAAGATCCTCGACACGCGCCTCCAGGGCTTTGACCGGGTGACCGCTGTCTTCCTGCTCCAGGGCGAGCGCAATGTCCTGATCGAGAGTGGCCCGGCGGTCACGCTCCCGAACGTGATGGTGGCCCTTGACGAGGCCGGTGTAGAACGAATCGACGAAGTGCTTCTGACCCATGTCCACCTCGATCACGCCGGAGCAACCGGCGGCCTCGCCCGCAACTTTCCCGAGGCGCGATTCCGGATCCATGAGCGGGTCGCCCGATACCTGATCGATCCCACCCGATTGACCGAGGGCGCAAGGCAGGTCTGGGGTTCGGGGACAGACCGGATGTTCGGCATCGCCGAGCCGGTCCCGGAGGATCGGGTGATCCCGCTCTCCGATGGTGACGTGATCGATCTCGGTGATCGGAAGGTCACTGCGATCGCGACGCCGGGACACACCCGCGCACATCACGCCTTTCTCGATCACGGGTCCGGTGTCGCATTCTGCGGTGACGCGATCGGCATCCGCCTGCCGGGGTCAGACGACATCCGGGCATCGGCGCCGCCGGCCGACTTCAATCTCGAGGCGACCCTTGAATCCCTCGAGATGATCCGCGGCATTGGCGCCACAGAGTTGTGGCCCACGCACTTCGGGCCTGCCGCAACGGGCAGCGACGTTGGCCCCTACCTGGATCGCGCAGCAGCGGTGTTCATTGGGTGGCGCGAGATCATCGAACGGGAGCGGACACTCGCTGAAGATGAACAGGATCTGGTCAGACGGGTTGAGGCCGCCGTCGCCGCCGAACTCGAATCCGCGCCTGAAGAAGTGCGGAGGCGAATCGAGTCAGCAAACCCGGCTTGGCTCAACGTGGCGGGAATGACCCAGGACATCGACCGCGCCGGGCGCCGTTGACAACCAACTGATGGAGGTTCCATCAATGACCGATCACCGATCGCCCACCCCACGACCAAACTACAAGCGCCAGGCGCCTGAGCTCGCGAAGGCGATGGCCGCGCTCGACAACACGGTTGATTTCGACCCGGCACTTCGTGAGTTGGTCAAGCTGAGGGCATCCCAGATCAATGGATGCGCGTACTGCGTGGACAGACACTGGTCCATTGCCGAAAGGGCGGGCGAGACCGAGCAGCGGCTTCATGCGGTTGTGGTCTGGCATGAGGCGCCGTTCTTCACCGCACGCGAACGTGCTGCGCTTGCGCTCTGCGAGGCGGTCACGCTGATCTCCGAGAACCAGGTTCCGGACCGGATCTGGGGGGAGGCCTCGAAGCATTTCGACGACGACGAGATCACCCAGCTGCTCTTCGCGATCATCACCATCAACGCCTACAACCGGCTTGCGATCAGCACCGGGATGCAGCCTCCCCGGAGCGACTGACAGCGATGGATTCGCCGGCCAGGGCGACGGGAATAGTGGTCGCGGTGGCGCTTTCCGCCGCGATCATCCTCCCGGCGAGCGGGTGCGGGGGCGATTCAGGCGGGTCAACAACCGAGCCCGCGAACGCGGCGGCGGCCGGGGATTCCGGCACAACCTCGAACGCAAGGACCTCAGATTCCAATCGCCCGGCGACATCGCCGGTCGAACCCGGGAAGAAGCCGGAACTGCTGCCTCTCCCAGCTTGCCCGGCCGGCTCCGCCAACTGCAGCAGCGCGCGGGGGCTGATCATCTACGTCGAGGCCGTCGACCCCGATGGCGACGGCGACGCGCACTTCGTCCTGGCAAGCGCCCAGGCGATCACCGGTCCCGGGATCAGCGTCGTCGACGTCCGGACCGATCTGCGCCCCCATCCCCTGCCTGGGATCGGCGACGAGCTCAGCGCCTCCGGTCCGGTATACCGCGGGTCCTACGGGCAGCGCCAGATCCAGGCAGACGTGGTCCTGGCCCGGTGACCCGGAGGCCGCCCCGGTCTGGGCAGGTGCCTAGAGGCCGCCGGGGTGGCGGGAGATGAAGCCGACGTTGTCCCGCAGCTCGGTGCTCCAGCGCGGACCGTTGCCGCCGGTCATCGACGTGTCCCAGCGGAGGCCGGCGATCACGGCATATACGTGGCCGGAATTGCCGTAGACGGTGATCCAGTTGCCCGGGCCGGCCTCCCCCCAGTAGGTGAGCCCGGTCGAGTCGAGCGGGCTGTCGAGCAGCCCGCCGCCGTGGAGGGCAAAGCTGACCGAGCCGGAGCAGTCATATCCCGATGACTCCCAGGCTCCGTGTCCGCCGCCCCAGACATAGGGCGTGGTCGCAATCGAGTTGGCGGCCGCGATCACATTCTTGACCGCGTCGGGTGCGCCGGCGGGTGCGACCGCCTGGCCGTTGACGATCGAGGCTGTCTGTCCCGGGATCGGTGCCGGGGCATTGACGACCGAACCATCCGTGGGGACGGGCACGCCCGCTGCCTCGGCAGCCTTCTGAAGATCCTTTTCAAGGCTGTCGCGGCGCTCACCAAGCGATGCCAGGGCTGACTTTCGCGATGCGCGGGCGGCAACCAGGGAGTCCCACTGGCTCTGGATCGAATCCTTGGCCGCGGTCACCTCCTGTTCATGCCTGGCGATCTCATTGCGAGCCTTCGCGATCGTGTCCCGTGCCACAGCCATTCTGGCCACGGCGTTCTTGGACTCATCGCGAAGCGAGTGGACCCGGGAGATCACGGCGTCCTGGTAATTGTTGATCTGATCGAGATACTCGGACTCGGAGATCATCTGGGACATACCCGCTGAGCTGACCAGTGCACTTGCGAAATCGGGCTGCCCGGACTTGTAGATCCCGACGAGCATCCGGTTGAGAGAGGCCATCGAGCGCTGTAGCCGCTTGCGGAGCGAACGAAGGTGCTGCTGTTCCGCCTTCAGTTCGGCCACGGCCTTGTCGAGTTCCGCCTGCTTGGCGTCGAGCTTGGCCCGGACCTTCTCCTGGGCCTGCTTGAGCCGGGAAACCTCGCCGACCAGGCCGTCGATCTCCTTGTTGCGGCTATCGATCTCCGCCTGGACCTTGTTTTGCTCGTCCAGGATCTTCGTCAGCGCGTCCTGCTTCTCGGCAACTGTTGCGGCAGGAGCCGATCCCGTCGCGATGATCGCAACGACGAGGATCGCAAAGAGCAATAGCGAAGCCGAAAGAAGGATTCGGCGGCGCGAAGCCGAAGGGGATGTGTTGGGGAAGATTTCTTGCATAGGGCCCACATGCGCAACAGAACCTGCCGACCATGGGGCCGGTTCCTGCCGCCCAGACATCTAAGGGTACTCAGGCAACCGACCCTGCAAGAAGGGTTGCGTGCCGGTGTTGTTTCGCACAAGCCTGCCGATAGATACCGGGGTCGTAGGCTTCGATCCATCCATGGATCTGGCTCTCCCCTCCCTTCAACAGCTTCGTAGACGCCGCAGCGTCAAGTGGACCACCTACCCGGACGACGTATTGCCGGCCTGGGTGGCAGAGATGGACGTCCCGCTCGCTCCACCGGTTTGCGAGGCTCTTGCGTCGGCGATCGAGCGCGGCGACACCGGCTACGCGAATCCTTCCGCCGGCCGGCTGGGCGAGGCCTTCGCAGGGTTTGCCGACCGCCGCCTCGGCTGGACGGTGGACCCGCATCAGGTCTACCCGACCGCGGACGTGGTTGGGGGAATCCGGGAACTGCTTCGCCTGATGACGAGGCCGGGCGACGGTGTTGTCATCAACCCTCCCGTCTACCACCCCTTCTTCTCTGTGATCGAGGAGGTCGGGG
Source organism: Solirubrobacterales bacterium (assembly GCA_038207745.1). GTDB lineage: Bacteria > Actinomycetota > Thermoleophilia > Solirubrobacterales > 70-9 > JBBQZL01. Next base: position 7,045 of record JBBQZL010000006.1, on the reverse strand, counting down.
CAAAGGTGGTCGAGGTGCCTTTGACAGGGTCGTCGGGCCTTGACCTCGACGGGATGGAGCGTGCATTCGAGGACGGCGCGCGGATCGCGCTTCTGTGCAGCCCCCACAATCCGACCGGTCGCGTCATCCCTGCCGATCAGCTTTCCGAGATCGCGGAGATAGCTGTTGCCCACGATGTCTGGGTCCTGAGTGATGAGATCCATGCCCCGCTTGTCCTGCCCGGGGCCCGGCATACAGCATTTCTTACCGTCTCGGAATCCGCAAGGAGGTGCGGGATCGCGTTGATCTCCGCATCGAAGGCCTTCAACATTGCCGGGCTCCAATCGGCCCAGATCGTCACTTCGTCGGATCGCGCGAGGGCAGTCGTCGAGGGGCTTCCGCATGGTGCGACCCACTGTGGGCACCTCGGCGCGATCGCTTCAGAGGCTGCCTACCGGGACGGGGACGAGTGGCTGGATTTGGTGATTGCGCTGCTTGATGCAAACCGGCAACGCCTCGATCAGCTGCTCACCGGGCGACTCCCGTCGGTGACCTACGATCAGCCCGAAGCCGGATACCTCGCCTGGCTCGACTGCACCTCGCTTGGCCTCGGCTCGGATCCGGCGGCTGTATTCCTCGAACGCGGACGCGTCGCCTTGAGCAGTGGTCCTCAATTTGGAAGCCAGGGTGCCGGCTTCGCCCGACTCAATATCGGGACTTCCCCTGAGCTAGTCGAAGAGGCCGTCCGGCGGATGGCCTCAGCCGTGGCCTAGTCGATTTCCGGCGGTCCGGATAAGGTTGGGTCCATGGGACTTCTGAAGGCTGAATACATTGTCGAGATCAACGCGCCGATCGAGCGCTGTTACGAGATCATTGCCGACTTGGAGAACACTCCTGACTGGCAGGAAACGATGCTCTCGATGGAGATCCTCGAGACCGACTCCGAGGGGCGCGCAACGTTGGTGGAAACCGTGGCCGACGCGAAGATCAAACACATCACGACGAAGCTCGCCTTTTCCTACCAACCATCCATCGGCATGACCTGGATCCAGGAGAAGGGTGAGATGAAGTGGATGAACGGCCATTGGAAGCTCGAGGATCTCGGCGACAGCCAGACCCGTGCCGCCTATGGCCTTGAGGGAGACCCGGGCCGAATGCTCGGTCTCCTCCTCCGCGGTCCAGTCGGGGACAAGGTCAAACAGCTTCTGACCAAGGACGCCGCCGAGGGCCTGAAGAAGCACGCCGAAGCCGGCTAGCTGTCCTACCCGGCCGCCCGACGGCCCGGCAGCCTCCCGGCCGCGCAACGGCCCGGCAGCCTCCCGGCCGCGCCCCTCCCGGTCATTGCTCTCGACCCGGCGACGTCACACACTCTCATCGTTCGTCACACACCCGCGTGCCTTCGCGCCCCACACTTCTGCCACATCCGGGCGTGACTGGTTTTCTGGCATGCATTTCAGCCACTTATCCAGTCAGGTCGCCGAATCGGGCGTCGGAGACGCGAGTGACCCAGGAGTTCAAGATCAACATCGCACGTCTGGCGGGGCGCCAGCACGGCGTGGTCAGCTGGTCACAACTGAGATTGCTGGGCATGGGTCGCGGTGCCTATAGGCATCGCCGCCAGTCGGGGCGCCTTCACAAGGTCCACCCCAAGGTGTTCGCGGTGGGCCACAGCTGTCTGACACGAAATGGACACTGGATGGCGGCTGTTCTCGCCTGCGGGGAGGGAGCGGTCCTAAGTCATGTAAGCGCTGCGTCGCTCTGGGACCTGAGGGCAAGCGCAAGTGCATTTATCAATGTGACGGTGGAATCGCAAGGGCGGGCGGGGCCCAGGGGGGTGCGGCTGCATTGCGTGCGGCGGCTTGATGCCCAGGACGTGACGGTTCGGGATGGGATACCGGTGACGAGAGTTGCGCGGACGCTGCTGGATCTGGCGGAGGTGGTGCCGATGCAGCAGCTCGAACGGGTGGCTGAGGAGGCGGAGCGGCTGCGGATCTTTGACCGGGCAGCGGTGGTGGAGATCTGTGACCGGACCAGAGGCCGCCGCGGGATCCGACCGTAGTGCGCGGTGCTCAGCAGATACGAACCGGCTTCGCAGGTGACGCGCTCAGAACTCGAGCGACGTTTTCTCAAGCACTGTGTGGATCGGGGGATTCCCAAGCCACAGGTCAACACACAGGTCGCCGGCCATGAGGTCGACATGTGCTGGCCCGGGCAGCAACTGATCGTCGAGCGCGATGGACACGAGTTCGACGGCTCGCGGAGGGCATTTGAAACTGACCGGATCAGGGACACAGATCTGCAGCTGGCCGGCTATCGCGTGATCAGGATCACATATCGCAGGTTGGAGATCGAGCCCGAAGCAGCGATGCAGAACGTTTGTGGCCTGCTTGAGGCGCGGCCCGTTTGAGGCGCGGCCTCCTGGCAGCGTAGAAGCGATTGAGTGCAGGCTGAATCCCCGGGCGGTCTCCAACGAGCCGGGCTTGGGACTACTTTGAGCGCGGGATGGTCCGGTGAAGACGGCGGCCCATTGCGGCCTCCGAGCTGTTGAAGCGCTCGCACATCTGGTGGAAATCGCCGCCGGAATCCAAGTAGTGGTGGCGCATCAGGTCACCTGGCATCAGGAGCGCAGCGGCGAACGCGTTTGCCTCGGCCTCCGGCACCGGCAGCGGGGGCTTCACGTCCGGCGATGCGACGTGAGTGGCCGCATCGGCGGGTGACTCCTGATCAGGCGATACCGCGACCTTGCGGCAGAAGAGGGCCTGCTGGCCCGAGCGATGCATGACCCAATGGCCAAGCTCGTGGCCGATCGTGAAGCGTCGGCGTGGCGGCCACTCTCTTGCCTCAGCCGCGTTGACCCAGATCTCGCGGCGATCCGTCAACAGCAGACCGGAGAGGCTCGCCGGAGTCGCAGCGGGGCAGTTCGGGGCCTGCGTAAGGTCCTCCACATCTCGGACATGGATATTGAAACAGGAGTCGACGATCTCCTCGACCGGGACGGGAAGTGACCTGCCGTCCCAGATCCAGGACGGCACCTTGGCCAGGACTTCGCCTGCGTAGCGCTCGATCGTCTCGATATCGACCATCTCGGGCTCTTTGGCCGCGCCGCTCATTGGGTCTTCCTCGGCGCCTGTGTCTTCATCGATGCCCGGGTCTCCATCGGCGCCTGTGTCTTCGTCGGACCGTCGAGCGACCGGAGGGCTGGCCCAGCGGAGCACCAGCCGGCTAGTGATCGAGACCGAGGCGCCGGCTCAAGAACGCCAATGTGCGGAGCCTGGGCAGGGAGTCGGGGGCCGACGGTTCGGCCGCAAGAACGGCCCCCAGGCGTCTGAGCGCCGGGGCTGCTGCCGGGCGGGCCCTGATCACGGCGGCGATGAGATCGGCCAGAACCCAGTCGTGTTCCCGCAATGCGAACGCGAAGAGCACGGCAGGATCGAGGTCCGCGTGTGGGTGCATGTCCGTCTGGTCGCCACCGCGGCCCGGCCCCTGACGTCAGCTTCAAGATCCCGAGCCGCCGGTGAACAGCCTGTCCACCTCGTCGGACTCGGCTTCGACGCCCTTCATCCGCGACTCAGGGGCGATTCCCGGCGAGGCCATTCCCATGCCCGAGTCCCTGGACGAGGCCCTCCGCGCGAACATCCTCGAGTCGACGTCCTTCCTTCCGTGACCAAGCTCATCTCCGGCGGTTCGCAACGTCTGGAAGGTGGTGCCCATGATCTTCGCCAGGGCCTCGAGTACGCGATCGGAAACCCCGGATGCGGGAAGCGTTCCGTGCTCCATCTCGTTGTAATAGCGCGCGACCTTTTCCTCACTGCCGGCCACGCCGATGGCATCGGCGAGTTTTTCCACCACAGCGCTTCGCGGCAGCTCTGCGGCATTCCGGAGGCTCGGGAGCAATTCGGGCCAATTACCGGACTCGCCGTTCAGAACCTCCTCAAACTTGATCTTGACGCGCTCGGCAAATGAGCCTTGCATGGCTTCTGGATTCCAGCGTCGCCCGGGTGAGCGCACCAGGAAGGCGTCGATAAGCGCGACCAACTCGTCGCGATCGTGACCCTCCACCTGCGCCAGGAAGGGGGTCGGATCAGCGGCACCCTCCGATTTGTGCTCGGCGATGTAGGCCTTGAACAGGTCTCCGACGCGATCGATGCCGTCGCCTTCTTCGTCGCTGTTCATCGGTTCATTATCTTCGGTGTTCATCTCAGCCCACGCCATTCTCGCCCAGGAGTCGCTTCCTTAGTTCCTTGCGGAAACGACTGACGATCTTGTTGACATTGTGCTCGGTCATCGGGGTCTTGAGCTGTTCCCCGTGTTCCTGATTGACCTTGCTCACGATGCCGGCGGCCTGATAGCCCCTCAGGTAGAGAACCACAACGAGCTCGTGTGTCTTGCTCATATCGGCCAGCACGCCCTCGACCAGGAGGCGAACTGCCACCTCGCCGGTCTGGTCCGACTCAGAAGGCGTGTCGCCCCAAACCTCCTCGTCACCACCATGCTCATCGGGCAGGGGTTCGAGGTCGGGCTTGTTTTCCTTCTTCTTGAAGTAATCGGCGATCCGGCGGTCGGTGATCTTGTGGAGCAAGTTGACGAACTGACCCATCGAACTACCGTCGAAACTTGCCTTCAACGCGCTCAGCATCGACTCCTGCGCGACATCCTTGGCGTCCTTACCCGGCACCTTGGACAAATCGCGCGCCAGTACGTCGTCGGCGCGCCTATAGATGAGGATCCCCAGCGCCTTGTTCGCGACGTCGAACCTTTCCGACCTGCGCGCATTGACAATCTCCCTCACGAGCTTGTCGTCGTCGAGATCCTCGAGTCTCAATTCTGTCTCCGGATGAAGTCCAAAGCTCCCCATGACGAGGTCGGCGAGATGCCGGCCAAACTGACGCCGCGGGGACGCCAGGATCGACAAGGCTAGCCGGATCGACAGACAGACCCCCGCGGGTTGGGCCGAAAGTGCAGGTCGCGGTGCCTTTAACCTCGTGCAATGTCCAGCGACCGCGAGCAGCTATTCGAGTTCGACGCCGCCTTTGATGGCGGGGTCGAAGTGCGACGCCAGATCTTCGTTTCCGACGACTCCGGTTACGCGGTTCTCGAGGTTCGTGACGATTCGGGGGACGACTTCATCCTGATCGGCCCGGTCGCCCACCTGACCGAGGGGTCGCGCGCCCACGTCGTCGGCGAGTGGCAGGAGCACTCGAGATACGGACATCAGCTCAAGGCGACGAGCGCGCTGCCGCTCGACCCGACGGATCGGGCAGGGCAGGTCGCATACCTGACCACGCTGCGCCACATCGGCCCCGCACGGGCGGAGCAGCTCGCCGACGTCCACGGCGAAGACGTCCTCACCGATATCGCCGCCGATCCGATGGCCGTCTTCAGCTCACTGAAGGGGGTCAGCCGCCGCCACGCCGAGGCCGCCTCGGAAAGCTGGCACGCAAGCCGGGCGGTCCGGGACCTGCATGTACAGCTCGCTCCACATGGTCTCGCCCACCTTGCCGCTCCGATCCACGCCAGGTACGGGCCGGATGCGATGCGGATTCTGCGTGAGGACCCGTACGGGCTGACTGAGATCCCGGGGGTCGGATTTACCCGTGCGGACACGATCGCCCTGGCGGCCGACGTCCCCCGTGAGTCTGACCAGCGCGCCCACGCCGCAGCCGTCTACGCGCTTCAGGAGGCCGAGCGGGATGGCCACACCAATCTCCCCGTCGGGGAGCTGGTCAGCCGTGCGGGCAAGCTGCTCGGGCTTGAACCGGACCCCGATGTCCTGGTCAGCGCACCCGGGGTGATGCTCGACGACGAGCGCGCCTATCGCCATTCGACCCACGATCGCGAGATCTGGTGCGCAGAGACACTTGCATCGAGGGCATCTGCGCCGCCGCGTCTTGACCATGAGGTCTCCCCTCCCATCGACGACGACCTGACCACAGAGCAGTGGCACGCGGTCCAGGAGGCATTCTCATCTCGGCTCTCTGTCGTCACCGGAGGACCCGGCGTCGGCAAGACAGTCTGCATCCGGGCGATCGTCGCGGAGGCCCGCCTCGCCAACGTGAAGATCGCCCTCTGCGCCCCCACCGGTCGCGCCGCCCGTCGGATGGAGGAGGCGACGGGGCATACGGCGGGGACGCTGCACAGGATGCTGGAGTGGCGACCGGGCAGTGATCCGAAGTTCTTCCCGGGCCACCCACTCCCGGTCGAGCTCGTCGTGGTCGATGAATCATCGATGCTGAACCTGCGCCTGATCGAGGTCCTGCTCGGCGGGCTGGCAGAGTCGACCCACATCGTCTTCGTCGGCGATGCCGATCAGCTTCCGCCGGTCGGGGCCGGGAAGCCCTTCGCCGACCTGATCGAGTCCGGGACCATCCCGATCACCCGGCTCACACACATCTTCCGCCAGGCCGCGCGCTCGATGATCACGACCGCGGCCCACGCGATCAACCAGGGGCAGGTCCCGGATCTCGAGCCTGCCCCCGACCAGGACCACGACTTCTTCTTCATGGATCGGCCGATGCCGGAAAAGGCCCTGGAGACGGTGGTCGATCTGGTTTCCGAGCGTGTCCCCGAGGGCCTTGGCCTCGACCCGATCCGCGACGTGCAGGTGCTCGCCCCGATGTACCGGACCGCGGTCGGGATCGATGCCCTGAACGAGCGCCTTCAGGCACGGGTCAACCCGGATGGCAAGCCGGCGGTGGAGGAACGTTTCAGAATCGGGGATCGTCTGATCCAAACCCGCAACTCGCACGAGCTCGGGCTGATGAATGGCTCTATCTGCTTCCTGGTTGCCGATGACCCGAACGAGGAGGCGATCGTGATCGACACCGACGACGGCACCTCCCTCGTCGTCTCCTACGAGGAGACCCGGACGCTCCGGCTCGCCTACGCGATCTCCGTCCACAAGGCGCAGGGGTGTGAGGTTCCCGTGGTCGTCTTTGTCTGCCACCGCTCCCACTCGCGGATGCTGACCCGGCCGCTGGTCTACACCGCGATCACCCGGGCAAGGCGCCGTTGCGTGCTGGTCGGCGACCGCGCGGCATTGGCGATCGCGGTGAAGCGCGACGAGGGC
>JBBQZL010000005.1:0-29421 GCA_038207745.1 Solirubrobacterales bacterium | reverse complement strand
GCCGATGCCCGCGACGAGCTGGTGCGGCGCGAGGCGAGCGGCGGGCCCAACAGCGAGGCGAGCGGCGATCCGGCGAGGTTGCTGCGGCAGAGCGGCTTCGAGCTGCAGGAGGCGCGGCGCCTGATCGATACCTACGAGCGCTCGACCAGCTGGCGCCTCACCGCTCCCCTGCGGGCCCTCAGAGCGCGCCTGCGTTCGCGGCGATGATCGAGGGCAATAGCTGGGAGGCGCGCCACCAGCGGGCGCGTGACTCGCTGATCCCCTGGATCGAGCAGACGGTGAAGCTCTCCGGGGCCACCGTGCTCGAGTACGGCTGCGGGCATGCGCCAGTCAGCTGCGCCTTCGCCGACCGCGGCGCTCGCGTGCTCGGCTTCGACATCGATGCGGACTACATCCGCGACGCCCGCGAGTACGTGCGCTCCCACGGCGCCAAGGGCCTGGTGGAGCTCAGCGCCCACCCGCCGGAGGAGATCCTCGCCGCCGTTGGCGCGCGCCGCGGCGAGCCCGACGTCTTCCTGCTCTACGCGGTGCTCGAGCACCTGACGTTGGAGGAGCGCCTCGCGGTCCTGCGTCTCGCTCGCCAAGTTGTCAAGCCCGACGGTGTGATCGTCGTCTGCGAGACGCCGAACCGCCTCGCCGTCTTCGACCACCACACGACTCAACTCCCGTTCTTCAACGTCCTTCCCGACGACCTCGCCCTGCTCTACTACAAGCGCTCGGAGCGCCCCGACTTCCTCGAGGCGATGAGGGACGCCGCGGCCCGCGGCATCGACGCCGAGCGCGAAACACTGCTGCGCTGGGGCCGGGGGGTCAGCTATCACGACTTCGAAATAGTCTTTGGCGACCTCTCGCGCCATATGATCGCCTCCAGTTATGACCCGGTCCTTTTCGAGGAGCGACCGGTCAATCCCAAGGAGCTGCTCGTGGCCCGCTACCTGGCGGAGGTGCGGCCGGACCTGGCGCCAGCCTGGTCGCGCTGGTGGCTCGACCTGATCCTCACGCCGCAGCCTCACGACCGGGAGCCGAAGTTCATCCGGCCCTGGACGATCGACACGAGCGAGAGCCCGGCCGTCGCCTGGACGCGCTGGGACATTCTCCACCTGCCCGATCCGAAGACGCGGCTGACCGTGACGCTCCCGGAGCCAGCAGAGCGTCTCGTCGTCGGGGCTATCGTCGGCGGGGAGAGTGTCACGGTCGAAGCGCGTGTGCCCGGGACGCGGCGCCCGATCGCCCTCACCCTGCCAACGCGCCCGGGCGAGGTCGCCTACGCCGACCTGCGACTGAAGAAGCCAACTGATCGGGTCGAGGTAGGCCTCGACAGCTCCGGCTACGTTGCCTTCGTCGGCTACGAGGCATAGCGCCGAGAGCCGGCGGGGCGGCGCCGCAACTTCTCGCGCCAGCTAGGGTTTGTTCTCAGAAGGGGGTCGGCGACCAGCAAGGACGGTTATGTTGCGCTCAAGGACGGGTACGTTGCAGTTCACTTCGATCCCTCGGGCGCGCGCCCAGGGCTGCGTCGCGCTGGTCGTCTTTAGCCTGCTTTCCGTGCTGCTGCCCGGTTGCGCCTCAGCCGCGTCCGGTGGGGCGCTCGACGGCTCCTTCGGCGGGGACGGCATCGCCCTGCTTCCCGGGAGCGGCACGCGCCTCCTCGGCGCCGCCGTGCAGCCTGACGGCAAGCTGGTCGCGGTCGGCAGCCGGGCAGGCAGCCTGCTGGTCGTCCGCTTTGACGCTGACGGCTCACTCGACGGCTCCTTCGCCGGAGGCGGCTACGTCGGTCCAGGTACCACTGCACGGGGGGTAGCGATCCAGCCTGACGGCAGGATCGTGGTCGCAGGAACGTCGGGCGCAGGGATGCTGGCCGTGCGGTTGAATACCAACGGCAGTCCCGACACCTCCTTCAGCGGCGACGGCGTCTCCACGGCGCTGCCCGGCCGCAGCGCGGAGGGCAGGGCCATCGCGCTCGACGCCGGCAAGATCGTCGTCGCCGGTACTGCCACCGGAGCCGACGCATACCCGCGCCCCGCCGTGGCCCGGCTCAACGCCGACGGCTCGCCCGACTCCGGCTTCGGCTCCGGCGGCGCTGCCGTCTTCGACCTGGGGCGGCTCTCCTACGCCAACGCAGTCGGCGTCCAGTCAGACGGAAGGATCGTCATCGCCGGCTCGCAGCGAAACGACCTGCAGACAACATCGGTGTTGGCGGCACGGCTGACCGGCGGCGGCGCCCTCGACTCCAGCTTCCACGGTAACGGCCTCTTCCTCCAGCAGTACGCGCGCAGTGCCGCATACTCGGCGGTCTTTGACCTGGCGCTCGCCCCCGACGGCAAGATCGTCCTCGCCGGCTCGGCGACGAACGGCCTGTCGCTGTCGGATTCCCCGGAGGGCGTCGATGCGATCGCGATCCGCCTGAATGCGAACGGCAACCCAGACAGCTCCTTCGACGGCGACGGTGTCGCCTACCTGCCAGCGTCGACGCGGAAGGACCAGTACAACCAAACCGAGCCCCTGCCCGGCGCCCAGGGCGTCGTGCTGGGCGGCAGCGACGTGATCCTCGGTGGCTATTACGACGAGACCACGCTGAAGCGGCTCGCGGTCTGGGCGCTGGACTCGAGCGGGGCCCCCGATCTGTCCTTCGGCAGCGGCGGGCACACCTTCACCCCGTTTGGCAACGATAGCGCTGAGCTGAACGCGCTCTCGATCGCCGCAAACGGCGACATTTTCGGCGCCGGTGACCTAGGATCGGGGCTGGCGTCGCCGCCAACCGGGCTGGCGGCCAAGTACGGCGGAGTCGGCGCTCCCCCAACCGGCGCTCCCCCAACCGGCGGGCCACCGCCGGGAAACCCTCCCCCGGCGGTCATTCTTCATCTCGGCGCCCGGTTCAAAGGCCACTATGCCCTCGGGCCCGCGCTTCGCCAGGGAATCCGGCTCAACGTGGGTTGTAACAGGGCCTGCTCGGTGCGGATCAAGCTGATGGGCCTCGGCACCGTTCTGGCTCGCGGCAAGGGCAAGCTCAACGGAGCCGGCCGCAAAGTTCTGCGAGTCCGCTTCACCAAGGCCGGGCGGCGCAAGCTCGAGTCGCGAGCGCGGGTGACCGCAAGGCTGATCGTGATCGCAAACGGCGGCGGCAACCGATTCCAGCTCGGCCACAACGCAGTGCTGAAGCGCGAGAGGCAGTACTGAGGCCGGGTCGACAATGAGCGAGCAACCGCGCGTTGCTCTGGTGGCCCGCGAGGTTGCACCCCTCGGTGGGGGAGGGATCGGCGTCTTCGTCTCCGCCACGGCGGAGACGCTGGCCGCGGTCGCCGAGGTGACGATCTTCACCAGCTCCATGCACCAGCGGGCGGCTCGCCGGCTCCGCCGCAGCGGGGGAGGCCTGCCGGCGGTGGAGATTGTCTTCGTGGCGGAGCCGCGCGCCCCCGAGCTCGGGCACTACTACAATGCCCTGCATCTGTGGAGCGCCCGGGTCCTCGAGGCGATTTTCGAGCACTACGGCGAGCGGGGGCCGGACCTGATCGAGTTTCCCGATTACCTCGGCGAGGCCTGCGTGACCGTCCAGGCAGCTAGAACCAGTGACCCGCGACTGGCTGAGACGGCGGTTTGTGTGCGGCTCAACACGACCGCCGAGATGTGCTTGGTACTGGACGGGTTTCTTTCACCGAAGTTCGAAGAGCGCTCCACCTTCGAGCTGGAGCGCTACGCGCTCGCCAACTGCGACCACGTGCTCTGGGCGGGGGGCGATGTCCTTGGCACCTTCGGGCGCTTCTACGGAGAGAATGGCCTCGCCTCGCCGCTGCAGGTCCGCCAGCCGTTCGGCGGCGATCCGGGCCCCCTGGGCGCCAGCTACTCTCCAGAGGAGCCGCTGAAGCTGCTTTACGTCGGGCGGCTGGAACGCCGCAAGGGCGTCCGTCAGCTGATCGACGCCGCCGTCGTCCTGCCTGGCGAAGACTGGAGCCTGACCCTGGTGGGCGGCGACACGAAGACCGCGCCGCTGGGCCAGCCGATGCGCTCCTGGCTCGAGCTCGAGGTCGCGGGTGACCCTAGGATCAGCTTTCGCGACTCGGTTTCGCGCGAGGAGGTCGGCCGGCTGATCTCAGAGCACGACGTCGTCGTGCTGCCATCGCTATGGGAGTGTTGGCCGAACGCCGCGCTCGAGGCTCTGGCGCGAAACCGGCCGGTGATCGCCACTCCCACGGGCGGCTTCCTCGAGATGGTCAGGCCGGGGGTTTCGGGCTGGCTCACCGAGGAGGTCAGCACCCTCTCATTGCGCGAGACGATGGAAGCCGTGCTCAGCTCGCGCGGACAGGTGGCCCAGATGCAGGCCTCGGGCGGCCCGCGCTCGGTCTTCGACGAGCTGACCGACCGCGACGCAATCCGAGCCGCCTACCTGGATATCTGCCGCCGGGAGAAGCAGGGCGGCGAGGCCCGGGCCGCCCGCAGTGCCCTTGTCCCGGTGGTCCTGCCGCTCGTCTCGATCGTCATCCCCTACTTTCACCTACACGAGTTCATCGAGGAGGCGGTCGCCTCGGCGGTCGGCCAGGACTACCCGCGGATCGAGGTGATCCTGGTCAACGACGGCTCGTTCCGCGCCGAGGACCGCCTGCTCCAGAGACTTGCCGAGGAATACGGGATCACCCTGCTGACGCAAGAGAACTCGGGGCTCGGGGCGGCCCGCAACTTCGGGATCGGGCAGAGTCGGGGCCGCTATGTCTTTCCGCTCGACGCCGACAACGTTGCCCATCCGACCTTCGTCAGCCGCTGCGTGGAGGCGCTTGAGCGCGATCGGCGGATCGCATACGTGACATCGTGGTCTCGGTATGTCGATGAGACGGGGCAGCCCTGGGAGGGACGAGACGTTGGTTACCGGCCGCTCGGGAACTCCGTGCGGATGCTGGCTGAGCGCAACATGGCCGGGGACGCGGCGGCCCTTCTGCGCCGCCGCCTCTTCGATCTGGGTTTCTGGTACAGCGAGGACCTGACCAGCTATGAGGACTGGAGCTATTACCGTGAGCTTCGGCAGGCCGGCCTGATCGGGCACGTGATCCCCGAGACCTTGGTCGACTACCGGATCCGCGAAACCTCGATGGTCCGCTCCTACGGCGAACCGCACGCGGAGCGAATTCACGGCGAGATCGAGGCGCGTCTGCGCGAGCAGGAGATCGAGTGGACGCGGTAGAGCGACTTTCGCTTGCAGAGGCAGCGGCCGGGACCCTGATCGGGTGCGAGCACCGCCACCGCTACCAGCTCGCCTCCCGCCTCTGCGCCGGGCTCCGGGTGGCGGACGTCTGCTGCGGCAACGGATACGGCTCCGCTTTCCTCACCGAGACCGCGGCGGAGGTGGAGGGGATCGATCGCGACGCCGAGGCGGTTGCGACCGCCCGGGAGCGGATCGTCGTGCCCGGCCTCAGCTTCACTGCGCGCGACGCGCTCGAGTTCCTCTCCGGGCATCTCTCCGAGCGCTTCGACGCCATCGTCATGTTCGAGGCGCTTGAGCACCTGCCCGATCCCGACGAGGCGCTCTCTCACCTGCGCCGCCACGCGAAGGACGGGGTGAAGCTGTTGGTCTCGGTCCCGAACAGCAAGATCTTCAGGGAACGCAACCCCCACCACACCACCGACTACCACCTGGAGGCCACCGAGGAGGCCTTCAAGGGGTTCGAGGACCTGAAGTTCCTCTTTCAGTTCCACGCCGAGGGGTCGATGATCATGGCGGCGAGCCCAGGGAAGGAGGAGGGGCGCTTTCGACTCGACCCCCACCAGGAGACCGATTATGCGAACCACTTCATCGCCTGCGTGGGTTTCGGCACCGCGATCGGCGAGTCAGCCGACGCGCGGTTCGATGCGCGGATCGCCCCAATGCACAATCGCTACATGCTTTCTCTGGAGCGGGCCAACCGCGAGCTCCACGAGACCAACGCGCGACTCGCGCGCGGCTATCTCGGCACCTCGGGCTCCGCCGCCGCTAGCCGACTGACCCGGGTTCGGGTGCTCGAGGAGGAGCTGGAGGAGCTGCGAAACACCCCGGGCGCCCGGCTGTCCGAACCGATCCGTCGCCTTCGCAGCGCCTCGAGGCGGCGAAGGATGGCATTGCAAGAGCGGATCCGGCGGATTGTGCTCAAGTTGATGGGCTGAGCGCAACTAGAGGTCCTCGGCGATTCGCGCCGCCTCCCGGTTGTAGAACCAGGCCGCGAACCCCGCGAGGCCGAGCGTCAGCCCCAGTGGGACAAGCAGCTGCCAGCTGTGTCCGACCGCGTCGGCTGGGGTTGGAGCCGAGGGGTCGATAATCCAGACCCGCGCCTGCTCGAAGATCGGCGCCAGCGGGTTCGCGTTGACCACCGCGCGCAGGTCCGGCGGCACGGTCTCGATCCCGTAGAGCACTGGTGTCCCGTAGAGCAGACCGGTCGCGAGCACCGCCCAGATGATTGAGACGTCGCGGAAGCGGACGAAACTCGCCGCCAGAAGCATCGAAACCGAGGTGGTCACAACGAGCAACCCCGCCAGAAGGACCGGCAGCAACAGCCACGTCCACATCGGGTGGATGCCGTAGATCAGCATGAACACGAACACGGCGACCAGGTTGAGAAACATGTTGAGCGCCGCAGTCACCACAACAGAGAGTGGGATCACCAGCCGGGGAAACTGCATTTTCCTGACCAGGCTCTCCTGGCTCACCACCGAGGCCACCGACCTTGAAGTCGCATCGGCGAAGAATGTGAACAGCATGATGTTGAGGAGGAGCAACACCGGATAGTCCTTGATCGTGCCCCCGAAGCGGAAAATCTTCGTGAACACCGTGTAGAGGACGCCGAATAGCAACAGTGGGCGCATCAGCGTCCAGAAGTAACCGAGGTAGGTGCCTACATAGCCGAGCTTAAAGTCGGTGATCGAGACCAGCCAGGTGAGCCTGAAGAAGCGAATCCAGCCGCCACCGAGCGCCGAGGGGCCGCGGATCTCACTCATCCCGGCTTCCCGCGGGTCCATCACAGCTCCTCGTGTGTCAGGGCTACATCCCTGAACACCTGGGCGGTCGGGCGCATCAGCAACCCACCGCTTGGGTGGCCCTCCGTCACCTCGAAGGATGCGGCGTCCCAGCGCGTGGCGACCGTCTTCTGACGAGCACCCGGCTGTGCTGCAAAGAGGGCGAGCGAGTACTCGCCCTTGGCGAGCAGGTTGTCGACGTCGGCTCCGAGCAGCACCCGCTCACCCGCTCCGAGCGGATGGCCGGCGCGCTCCTCGGGCTCGACGAAGACCGCGAAGATGTGGCCCCCCACCGGTGTGTTGACAGCGAAGGCGACCGGGCCGAGCCTCACCTCGCGGGTTGCCTCGACGATCGCGCGGAAGCGCAGCTGATTCCCCGCCCCGATCGCGGTCATCGGCGCGCCAACCTCGTCCTCGAGCCAGGCCTCAACGAAGCGAACGCTAGGCGAGCCTCTCTCAGGCGACTCGGAGGATCCGTTCGGATTCGGCTTCGTGCTCCGCCTTCCGGTCGGATCGGCTCGCTCGACCGCTGCGGCTCCCGGGTCCAGGTTGAGCTCGAAGTAGCGTTGCGCGACCAGGTCAGCCTTGCCTGCAGTGACCAGTTCGCCGTGCTCCAGGAGGATCGCTCGGCGGCAGTAGTTGGCGACCGAGTTCATGTCGTGGCTGACGAAGACGATCGTCCTTCCCTGATCGCGCAGGCGAAGCAGCGCATCGCCGCACTTGTGCTGGAAGGCGGCATCACCGACGGCGAAAACCTCGTCGATCAGCAGGATCTCGGCGCTCGACTCGAGCAGTAGCGAGAACGCAAGCCTCACCTGCATGCCGGAGGAGTAGTTCTTCAGCTTCAGGTCGGTGAACTCGTCGAGCTCAGCAAAATCGATGACCCCGTCGAAGCGTCTGCGCGCCTCGCGCGCCGTGAGGCCCATCATCACCCCGCTCAGGATCACATTCTCGCGCGCCGTCAGCTCTGGATTGAATCCCACCCCGAGCTCGATGAACGGTGCGATCGTGCCCGAGGTGAACATCCGTCCACCGTCAGCTCGGTAGATGCTCGCCAGGAGTTTGAGTATTGTGCTCTTGCCGGAGCCGTTGCGCCCGACTATCCCGAAGAACTCCCCCTTCTCGACCTCGAAGGAAACGCCGCGAAGGGCATGCAGTTCGACGTGCCCGACCCGGTGGAAGGGATTGAGAATCCTCTCCTTGAGGGTCTCGACACGCTGGGTGGGAATTCGGAAAGTCTTGCTGATCCCATCGACCCAGATCGCCTTCGAGTTGGAGGTCATCAAGGGCAGCATATTTCGGCATGGCCTTCGCCAGTCTGCCTGAGCATGAAAGCGACTTCAGCGCCGAAATCTGTGCTTCTCATCCTGGCGCTCGTCTGCGCGCTGGTGCTGGCCCCTGCCGCGAGCGTTTTCGCCAGCCCGGCGAGCAAGCAGTACAAC
Source organism: Solirubrobacterales bacterium (assembly GCA_038207745.1). GTDB lineage: Bacteria > Actinomycetota > Thermoleophilia > Solirubrobacterales > 70-9 > JBBQZL01. The sequence goes on along the minus strand of JBBQZL010000005.1, from coordinate 21,010 downwards.
CAGGGAGTCCTGAATGCCAACGGCGGGTCTGTCGGGGCAGAGCACCCCCGGCGGCGGGCGGACGGGAGGCGTTGCGAATGGTGGTCAGCCACAGGGTGGCAAGCAGGCTAGCGAGGCTGGCACGGGAGAGGAAGGCAAGCAGGGCAATGTGGCCACCGCGAGACACGCACCGAGCGCCCCGACGGGCGCGTAGATCCGGGATCGGCGGGCGCACCATGCCAGTGCGATGACACCAAAAGTCAGGACCAGAATGATCAAAGTCACGAGGACAACCTCTCTATCGTCGAATGCCCCCCCACCGCATCTACCGGGCGCTCGGGCTGAGCGGCAGGACCTGTCGAGCCTCCATTGCCGTGATGATGAGTGCTTGGCGCTGTCGGGGAGAGCTCATATTGAGCCTGGGCGGGGTTTGGCGCCGACGCGCTGCCAACGGCCAAAGTCGCGAAAAGTGAGGCAACGATGGCAAGAGCCAGCACCGTGCCTGACGCTCCCCTCATTGACCCTAGACTGCCCTGACCATGTTCGCGCATGCAAGCGTAGAGTCTAGTGGCGCGGGCCGGCACGGGCGCATCGCCAACTCGTCTCGGCGGGTAACCGCGGGGGTCGTCGCGGCGGCCTCGTTCGGGCTGGCTCTTGATCAGGGCGCGTTCTCACCGGGCGTGGTCGCTGGATCGGCACTGGCGATTTGGTGGGCTCTGCTGATCTCGGTCACGCTGGGAGACTGGCCTGGACGGGCGGTGCCGAGAGCAACGCTGGCCGGCGCGATCGGCCTGGCGCTGCTGACCGCGTGGACATTCTTCTCTTTCGCCCGGGCGAGTGACGGAGGCAGGGTCTTCGACGCGGGAGTGCGAGACCTCTTTTACTTGGGCGTCTTCGTCTTGGTCATGATCTCTGCCCGCCGGGGGGAGGCGCGATGCTGGCTGGACGGGCTGGCGATAGGACTCACCGCCGTGTGTGTAGTTGCGCTGGCCAGCCGCATCGACCCCTCGTTTGGAACCGGGGCCTTCCCCGGAAGCCGTGAGTAACTGAAGGGTCAGGGTCCGGCCAACCAGAACGCCGACGCCACGCGTTGCCGAAAGAGCGAGTCCGCCCGGCTAGGCCGGAAGCCCCGCCTCGAACTGCTCAGCGTGTTCGGTCTCGTCGTTCAGTTGCTCACGTCCCTAGAGAGTGAGCCTGATCGTCACGAGCATCTTCCTGCCGACATCGAAGCCCTCGCAAGAGCCGCCCACCGGGTAGTCGGCAAGCTGATTCGCCATCCGGCCGATTCCACATCCGGCATCGAGCATCCTGTGGCCGGGTTCGAGGCCTCCCAGCTCCTTGGAGTGACCGAGGAACTCGTCACCCGTCTGCCGGAAATCGCTGCGGCCCACGAATGAGAGCCACCGCGGTGGCAGCAGGACTCCGTCGCCCCGGACGCGGTGCATGAGGTCTGAGGGCTGAGGGCGCCCAGATCAGGCGCCGACCGACGCCCCTGCTCATGTAGATGATCTTCGCGCGCATCAGCAGTCAGGCTAGCTTGCCCGCCTGGCCTCCGCGAACCCGGAGTCGCGCAGCAAGCGCCGCGATCGGTGAGGCAAGCCGAGCCGTCAGCGGATGGTGCTTGCCCGTGTAGATACGCAGACCTTCGAGCCTCGTCGCCTGGTGGTCGCTTGCGCTCATCCTCGCCGTGGCAAGTCCCTCGGCGTGTCGCACCATCGCGCCGCCGAAGACGTAGTTGCGAAGCCCGGCCTCATGCAGCCGCTTGGCGAGGTCGACATCCTCGTACCAGAGGAAGAAGTCCTCGTCAAAGCCGCCGAACCGAGCCCATACCTCGCGTCGGACCAAGAAGCAGGCCCCTGCCGGCTGGCCGACCTCCACCGCCTCGCCGTCGAGCGGGGATCGCACCGATCTGCGGCCGAAGCTGCCGATCAGCGGCCGGACGGCCAGCGCCATGGCGCTCGGGAGCTCCGAGTGGTATCCGCTGTCCTCGGTGAAGGCCGGTCCGACCATCCCGGACCCGGGATGATCGCGGCAGAATCCCGCAAGCGCACCGATGGCACCGGGATCCGGCACCACATCGGCATTGCTGACGCAGATGAACTCGGAGTCCCCGCCGCGCAGGGCCAGGTTCGCCCCGGCTCCGAAGCCGAGGTTGACCCCGCTGAAGATCGTCTTGACATCGCCGGGCATCGATTCCGCCAGCTTCCGCTGCTGATCCTCGGTCGAGCTGTTGTCGATCACGGTGACCCGGACGCGTGCGCCCGTCGAGGCCAGGAAACCCCTCGCGGCTTCGAGCGCCTCCTCGGCGGTATTCCAGTTGACGATCGCAATGTCGACCGTCGGAGCGTCAGCCGGGTCGTCGGGATTGTTCATGTATCGGTTCATTCCTTGGCCGCGCACGGTAGCCCTCAATCTACATTCGCGTTGTGACCCCGGCTAAGTTAAGCGGCCATCACCCCTTCGGGCATCTTGTCGAAGCCCTCTCCCGATATCCTGCAAGCCGTGGAAAATCTCAAAGGCCTGATTCTCTCCGGCGGGTCGGGAACACGGCTGCGGCCGATCACCCATACGTCTGCCAAGCAACTGGTGCCAGTTGCCAACAAGCCCGTGCTTTTTTACGGGATCGAATCGCTGGTGGACGCCGGGGTGACCGAGATCGGGATCATCATCGCGCCGCGTACTGGCGACGAGATCCGCGAAGCGGTCGGCGACGGGTCCGCGTTTGGTGCGTCAATCACCTACATCGTCCAGGACGAGCCTGCTGGCCTGGCTCACGCGGTCCTCACCGCCGAGGAGTTTCTCGATGGGTCCCCGTTTGTCATGTACCTGGGCGACAACCTCCTGCGCAACGGCATCTCCGGGCTCGTTGACACGTTCCGAACGGATGAGCCGGATGCCTTGATACTCCTGACCCCCGTTTCCGACCCGAGTTCATACGGGGTCGCGAATCTGGAGGGCGAGCGCGTGGTGCTGTTGGTCGAAAAGCCGAAGGATCCGCCCTCGAATCTCGCGCTCGTTGGCGTCTATCTCTTCAGCAACACCATCCTTGATGCCGCGCGGAAGCTCGAACCGTCTGCTCGTGGCGAACTCGAGATAACCGAGGCGATCCAGGCCCTCATCGACAATGGCCAGACGGTTCAGTCCACCGTTGTGGACGGCTGGTGGAAGGACACCGGTCAGCTCTCGGACATGCTCGACGCGAACCGGTTGGTACTCGATGAGATCGAGAGCTCGAACGAGGGCGACGTCAGCGACAGCAAGGTCGAGGGCCGAGTGATCATCGCCCCTGATGCCGTGATCACGAACTCCGTGGTCCGTGGCCCCGCGGTCATCGGATCGGGAGCCCGGGTCGAGGACGCCTACATCGGTCCGTACACCTCGATCGGCGAGAACGTTGTGGTCCGCCGCTCGGAGATCGAGCACTCCATCATTCTTTCCGGGTCGGTGGTAGAGGATCTCGGGGCGAGGCTCGAGGCCAGCCTGCTGGGGCGCGACGTCAAGCTGACGCGCGGTGACGAGATACCGAAGACGATCCGGATGTTGATCGGCGACGGTGCCGAAATCGAGTTGACCAGATGAAGCTGCTGGTGACCGGTTCAGGCGGAATGCTCGCTCGTGACGTGATGCTCGCCGCTGAGAACGCCGGACACGACGTTGTCGGATACGACCACGTCGAGCTCGACGTGACCGATGCAAAGGCCCTCGAGATGCGTTTCCGCCGCGAGCGGCCGAACGTCGTCATCAACTGTGCCGCGTGGACCGATGTCGACGGTGCCGAGGAGGCAGAATCCGGCGCCTCGGCGGTCAACGCGGGTGGGGCAGGCAACGTGGCCGCCGCGGCCGCTCTTGTCGACGCGAAGGTCGCGCATATCTCCACCGACTACGTCTTTGATGGCCTGAAGGAGTCGCCCTACATCGAGAGCGACGTCGCGATCCCAGTTTCCGTTTACGGGCAGACAAAGCTTGCCGGGGAGATGGCGGTTGCGAACGCCAACAAGCGTCACTTCATCGTCCGGTCGTCGGGGTTGTTCGGGACCGGCGGAGGCAACTTCGTCGAGACGATGCTCCGGCTCGCCGAGACCCAGAGCCAGGTCCTGGTCGTGCATGACCAGGTCAGCTCTCCGACCTACACCTGGCATCTCGCCTACGGGATCGTCCGCCTGATCGAGAGCGAGTCGTTCGGGATCCACCACATGGCCGCCGAGGGTTCGTGCTCCTGGTACTCCTTCGCTCAGGAGATTTTCGAGCAGGCGGACGCAGACTGCATGGTCCTTTCCTCGACCACCGAGATGCTTGACAGGTCAGCGGCGCGACCCCCCTACTCGGTGCTCGAAAGCGAGCGCAAATACTCGATCCGGCTTCCCGCCTGGCAGGATGGCCTTTCGGGCTACCTCGGCCAGCGAAAGGCTGAACGCGAAGCCTCAGAGGCGCAAGCATGAGGCTTCTTGTCTCCGGCGCTGCCGGCTTCATCGGTTCGAACTTCGTCAGGACGCGGCTCGAGGCTGAGCCCGACGATTCGATCCTGGTGCTCGACAAGCTCACCTACGCGGGCCGTCTGGAGAACCTCGAAGGTTTGCCCGACGATCGCTTCTCGTTTGTCCAGGCTGATATCTGCGACCGCGACGCCGTAAGGGCAGCGCTCGAGGGCTGCGATGCGATCGTCAACTTCGCGGCCGAGTCCCACGTCGACCGCTCGATCACGAACCCCGGTGAGTTCATCACCACCGATGTCTACGGGACCCACGTGCTGCTAGAGGCCGCTCGCGACGCGGGTGTCCGCCATCTCCAGATATCAACCGATGAGGTCTACGGATCGATCGATTCGGGCTCCTTCACCGAAGCTTCGCCGCTTGATCCGTCCTCGCCTTACTCGGCCTCCAAGGCCGGCGGCGACCTTCTCGTCAGCGCGTTCGCCCACACCTACGGCTCCGATTCGCTGATCATTCGCGCGTCCAATAACTATGGGCCGCAGCAGCATCCCGAGAAATTGATCCCGCTGGTCATCCTGAACGCAATCCATGACGATCCGATCCCTGTCTACGGCGACGGGATGCAGGTACGCAACTGGTTGTTCGTCGAGGACTTCTGCTCGGCCATCAGCGTCGTGCTCGCACGGGGCGAGTCGGGGCAGGTCTACAACGTCGGTGGGCCGGACGAGCTTCCGAACATCGAGGTCATCCAGGCGATCCTCCGGTTTACAGGCCGCGATGAGTCACTAATCGAGTACATCGACGACCGACTCGGCCACGACCGTCGCTACTCGCTGTCGTCCGATCGCCTTCGCGGCCTCGGTTGGGAACCAGCAACGAACTTCGAGGTCGGCATCGAGCGCACCGTGAGTTGGTACCGCGACAACGAAACCTGGTGGGGTCCGCTCCGCTCTGGTGAGTACCGCGAGTACTACGAGAGCCACTACGGACGCGGCCTCGGCAAGGGCGGCGCGTGAGCGCAGCAGCTTGTTCGGCCTGTGGTGCTGTCTTGCCGGGCTCGCCGACGCTCGAAGGCGCTGACCGGAGGGGGGTGGCCGAGGGCCGATTCGAGGTTTTCGTCTGTGGCAGCTGCGGCAGCGGAAACACGGGGCCGTTCGTTGAGGAATCCGGGTTGGTTCCCTTCTATGACTCCTTGTATGGACCACACGACGGCAGCGGCGCCACGGTGCTCTTCGCGAAGATGGTCAGTGCGCTCCGGACGCGGACAAAGCTCTTCAGGACGATCACGAAGCAAGAGCCGGGTGCAGTGCTCGACGTCGGGAGCGGGCGGGGAGACCTGCTCGCCTCGCTCAAGGACCGCGACTGGAAGGTGACCGGCATCGAGACCGTTGTCGGGACTTTGGCGACCGGCATCGAAGGCGACGGTCTCTTCGATGCGGTGACCTTTCATCACAGCCTCGGGCACGTCGTTGAGCCCCACGAGGATCTGCGCCGCGCCCGCGCACTGCTAAAGCCCGGTGGCCGTGTGTTGGTTGCTGTCCCGAACTTCGGCTCGCGGGCATCGAAGCGGATGGGCGAGACCTGGTGGGCCCTCGACACACCTCGTCACCGCACCCACTTCACGAAGGCCGGCATACAGGCCGCAATGATAGGCGCAGGCCTCTCGCCGACCTGGATCGCCGAGCGGGCGAGCGTGCTCGGCACGGCCGCCAACTTCCAGCAGAAGCGCTCCGGCGCCTTCACTCCGTCGGGAGTTGGGTTCCTAGTCGGCTACGCGATTGCCGCAGCCGTCTATCCACTCTTTTGGGTTCGTAACCAGGTCTCTGGAGGCGGCGAGGCTTTGGCTGCAGTCGGCATTTCCCGACCTGAATCCAACCCCACCGTGACCGTGACCGCGACCGATGGAGTGACGAATGGCTGAGCGTCTGGAAACCACGATCGAGGGCCTGTCCCTGATCGAGCCGCAGGTCTTCGGCGACTCGCGTGGATTCCTGGTCGAGACGTTCAGAGCGGATGCCTGGGCCGATCTCGGAGTTGATGTCACCTTCGTGCAGCACAACCACTCGCGCTCGGTTGCAAGGACCCTACGCGGCGTCCACTTCCAGGCCTCTCCGGGGCAGGCAAAGCTAGTGCGATGTACGCGCGGTTCGATCTTCGACGTCGCGGTCGACCTGCGGAGCGACTCACCGACCTTCGGCAAGTGGGAGGGCTATGTGCTCGACGACGAGAAGCATCGGCAGCTCTTTGTCCCCGTGGGGTTCGGCCACGGCTTCTGCGTGCTCAGCGAACTTGCCGATGTCTCGTACCAGCTCTCGAGCCTCTACGATCCGGCCACCGAGCGCGGCATCGCCTGGGATGACCCCGATGTCGGGATCGAGTGGCCGGTCGAGGACCCGCTGCTCTCAAAGCGCGACATCTCCGCACCAAAGCTCGCGGAAATCGCCGCGACCCTTCCCTGGTAACCACCTAGCCGAATGGCGGTTGGTGAAAGTCCTTGACGTACTTGAGTGAGAAGCCGAGAGACGTCTGGTTTCCGGAAATCACCCGGACGTTGCCGTTCTTCTTGACGCCCCTCTTTTTGACGAGGCCGGAGAAGATCCCGCCAGCGCCGGCCTTCACGGTCTTGACGGTCCTGTAGGAGCCGCCACCGTTGCGAAGCTGGATCTTCACCTTGCCCGGCTTGCTGTTCGGGGTGCGTCCCCAGTAGATGAAGCCCTTCTTGGCCGTAAGTGCGACGGCCGGGAAGCGGAAGGCCTTGAGGACGCGCTTTGGGGTGTCATCGGCAAGCGTGTCGCCTCGGAGATAAAGACCTGAGTCATATACCTGATTGTGCGGGCGACCACCAGGGGCTTCATCGCGAAGACCGAACCAGAACATTGCGTCAAGACCTGCCTTGTACATCCGGTACTGCGCCTCAGCTGACCAGCGGGCGAGGATGGACGGCTTGAGGCCGCCCGGATCCGGCGGGTTCGAGTCCCAGCTGAACTCGGTTGCCCAGAACGGGATCCGTCCCACATTGTTGGTGATGTGCTTCGCCTTGTCGGCGGCCCTCAGCATCGCGTTCATGTCAGGAAGGTTCCCGAGCGAGACGTCGTTCTTACCGGCAGATGCGTGGGTGGGTCCGCCGGTCGTATACGGATGAGTTGCCCAGACATCGAACTTCGTCTTGGCCCTGCACCTCTTGAGCGGCTTCGGATGAGCCTTGCCGGTCATGCAGAGCAGTCGGCGCATGAAGTCGAGCGGGCCGATAACGGTGCCCGGTCGGGCGATCGGCGCCAGTCCGGATGAGATGACGACGTTGTTCGACTTGACGGCGTGGATCGCGTTGTAGAAGCGATTGAGGACCGTCCGGTAAGTGTTGACGGTCTTGCCAATTCCCTGTCTGATTCCCGGCTTGAAGAAGAAACGATGGTTGACCTCAACCCAGGTCTGGAAGTACTTGACCCTCGGCAGCGGCAGGATGTCTCCGGTTGGGGTGAAGTCACCCGAATAGCGCTCGGCCAGTGCGGTGGCGAACGAGGCGAATGCAGCCGGCTTGGGCGCGCACTCAGGATCGTTCGTGCATCCCGCAGGGTTACGGGCCCACCTGGGTGCGTTCACGACATCGAGAACCGGCTCGAGGTTGTGACTGTTGGCCTGCTTGACGAACTCGTCGAAGTCGCCCCAGCTGTAGTTGGGGTCTGCGGGGTCCTTAGGGTTGAAACCATCGGGCGGCGCCGGCTGCTCCGTATTGGGTGCAATGGCGTTCCAGTAGAGGTTCACCTTCACGTACTTCGCGCCGGAATTCTCGGTCCGCTGGAACGCGAGGGGGTCTCCGCTGTAGAAGACATCCCCATCCAAGACGCCGGTCGAAAACGGCCGGGCGCTCGCGGAACCGGTGGCCGAAGCCATCGCGACGAGGGCGAAGCAGAGTGCTATGAGGATGGTCCTGGTACGGAGTCGCAAGCTAAGTGTTTCCTTTTGGTCGGCGCGGAGAAACGCGGGTTTCGCGTCAATCAAGGGCTAGCGGTTACAACAGCGAAGATCTGTCAAAGTAGCGGATCCAAACTCCCGATTCTTTGTCCTCAGCTTCGCGTCAGTGTCCTGAAAAGTGCGAAAGCGAGTTTCGCTTCGATACCCAGGTAGACGACGGCGTTAAACAGCGGGTTGCCGCTCGGCGCCTGGAATCGGCGGTAAAAGCGTCCCATCCCCTGGTGGAATGCGATTTCCTGGCGAAAACCACGGGGGCCCTTGCTGGAGCCGCCCTTGACGTGAAGAGCCGTCCCCGCCGGCTCGTAAAAGACCCGCCAACCGGCGACGTGGAACCGCGCGCACCAATCCAGGTCCTCCATGTAGAGCCAATATCCCTCGTCGAGCAGGCCGACCTCGTGAAGGGCCTCGGGACGGACGAGCATGAAGGCGCCGTTGATCGCGTCGACGTCTCCCGCCTCGTCGTCGCCCAGGTGTGTTGCCCGATACTGGCTCGCCCGGGCTCCGGCGCCCTCGCCTCGCCCGATGCCCGTGAAGTGGGAGAGAGCGCTGAACGGATTCGGGAACGACCGTTTGCAGGCGTGGTCAAGGCTTCCGTCGGCCGTCATGAGCTTGCAGCCGACCATGCCGATGCCCGGCTCCGCGTCGAGCCTCCACAAAACAGCATCAAGGGTGCCGGCCCGGACCTCGGTGTCGGGATTGAGCAATAGGGAAACCTCGTCTGTGACACGGCGAAGGACCCGATTGTTGGCTGCCGAGAAGCCGATATTCGTGTAGCGGATCAGGCCGACCTCGGGGAACTCGCGCTCGACCATCTCGGGGGTCGAGGCGGGGCTGCCGCTGTCGACGACCGTTACGGCCATCTCAGCGAGGGTGGGTGGATGGGCACGAAGCGACCCCAAGCAGTTGCGCAGCAGCTCATCGGCACCATGGCTGACGATTACGACGCTAAGGCGCTGTTTGGCCGCGGGCATTCGCTGACCCTAGCTGGGCGTCAGTAGGCGCCGTCGCCGCGGACGATCGCCCGCGGCGTTCGGAGCAGGATCGCGACGTCGCCTGCGATCGAGACGTTGTCGAGATAGTCGCGGTCCAGCGCGAGCCGCTCCTCGAAGGTGAGGCTGCCGCGTCCCGATATCTGCATCGGGCCAGTGAGCCCGGGCCGGACCAGGAGCCGGGCGCGCTGGTGTTCGTTGTAGAGCGCCACCACCGCGACCTCCTCGGGACGGGGCCCAACCAGCGACATGTCACCCCGGAGAACGTTGAACATCTGAGGAATCTCATCGAGGCTCGAGCGCCTCAAAACTCGGCCGACCCGGGTGACCCTCGGGTCGTTTCGGATCTTGAACGCGGGCTGCTCGAGGTCGTAGAGGTCGACGAACTCGCCGAGACGGTCTTCGGCGTCGGTGCACATGGTCCGCAGCTTGAGGACGCGGAAGGTCTTGCCGTTCTTGCCGGCGCGGTCCTGCTTGAAGAGGATGGGGCCGCGAGAATCCAGCTTGATCAGGATGGCAGCGATCACCAGCAGCGGTGCGGCGAGAATCAAGCCGATGACCGCGACCACGACGTCCATGATGCGCTTCAAAACGAGCGTTGACCGGGAGGGGTCGGCGAAGCGGAAGTCCAGCACCGGCACCTCGGCGAGACGGTTGAGCTCGATGCCCGGGCCGAGGATCGTGAAGTTTCTGGGCAGCATGGTGAGGCCAATGCCGGCCCGCTTGCATTCGGCGATCATCCACTCGGCTTCGGTCGCGCCGGTCGTTTGGTTCGAGAGGATCACCCGGTCCACCGGAGCCTCGTCGATGATCCTGGCCAACTCGGTGGTCGCGCCCATGTAGGGGAGACCGTCCGCGGCCTCGGGGTCGTTGTCGGCACCCAGGTATCCGATGACATCAATCCTGGTTTCGGGATGAGTCCTGAGCCGACGGGCGAGCAGCGCTGCATCCTCAGGACTACCAACGACGAGCCCGACTGCAAGGCCGGTCGTTGCCTTCCAAAATGTTCGTACGGACGCCCGGCCGGATGTGTCGAAGGCCAGTGCGAGGACACCGATCAGAAGGGCGGTCGCGGTAGGAAGGCCGCCGACCGGTGAGATTGCGAGCAGCGCGTCAAGAAGAACGGTTCCGATCGCGACAGCCGAGAGCAGATGAGGAAGTTCATCGAAGGTGCTGTGTCGGATCCGGCGACGGTCGTTGTCGTAAAGACCATGAAGCTTCATCACCACGACCCAGAGTGGGCTGAAGGCGGCGGCCCAGAACAATGTGCCGACGTTCATCTCCGTGCTGATTGCAGTGGTGACCATCAGGGCGATGATCAAGCCCAGCCAGTCCGAGGCGCCCAGAGAACGGGTCAGTAGCCAGGACCGCTCGGCAGCTCGCTTGCGAGGTGTTGCGACAACCGGGCTTTCCGTGTCACCGCGCTGGACTCCCGAGTGCGGCGGGCGTCGATCGAAGGATCGGTCAGTCTCCCGATCAGTCGAAACGCCCCTTGATGACTCGATTTTCCTTGCTCTCACGGTGTTGTCTCGACTGCTGGACTGGATTGCTGGAGTTCAGGGGCACGCGGATTGAGTTGCCTGGCTCGCTCAAACATCAGTGCTGAGGCACCCGCATCGCCCGCGGAATACGCGGCGCGGCTCCTCAGATACCAGAGCTGCCAGTTGTCTCCCTCCCGTGCAGTTGCTTGTTCGTAAAACTTCTCGGCAATCGTATATCCGCCCCTGAGTTCCGCCAATCCTCCGAGCTGCACATACGGCGTTGCGGCCCACGGTTGGATGGACCGGGCGGTCTGGGCGCGGTTAAATGCGGTCTGGATATCCCCGCTTGCAGCTGCCTCTTGGCTCATCGTGAGCTCGCGTTGCATCAGCAATGGTCCGACCATCGCGGCGATGGAAATCCATCCAAGCGCGAGTCCGGCGAGCGCGATCCCGTACGAACTGCCCCGGTCGGGCCGCTCGACCCCAAAGTCGACCGCTGCAAGTTGTGCGGACCTCACAGAAACAAGAACACCGGCGCATAGAAAAAAGACCGCACCCAGTGCAGGTATTTCCCAGAACCAATCAAAGGCGGCTCCCACCGCGAAGGTGATCATCGCGGCGAGCAACGCCGAGCACAGTTCACGCTCTCGTCCCGAGGCCCCACGCCATGCCGATATCCCGATCCAGATCAGACCTCCGACCAGGGCCAAAATAAGCAGTCCGCCAACGATGCCGAGCTCGGCGAACATCTCCAGGTAGAGGGAGTGAGCGTCTTGGACCGGGACGTCGATCGAGCGGCGTAGCTCCCAATCGAACTCGTAGGTCCCGGCGCCAGATCCGAGTATCGGCTTGTCCTCGAATGAGTCGATGGCGACTCGCCAGAAATCGTTTCGTCCCGCGCCCGATAGCTGGGAGAAGTGTTCTTCCGGACGATCCGGGAACGCCAGATCTGGGCTGGCGAAGCTGTCCCATGTGCGTCCGCCGACCGCGAGCAGCAAGCCGATCGCGATGACTGCCAAGGCACCGCCGATGACGCGCAGGGTCCGTAGATCGCGCGAGAAGCCCACCGCTCGTTTGCCGAGGGGGCTGTTTCGGTCTCGAACCCGGTTGAGAAGACCGAAGGCGACAAGACTGAGGACGATACCGACGATGAGTGCGATGCCGACGGTCGCACCCTGATCCTTCGCAGCCTGCCCAAGAACCCCATCCGCCAGTTCACGCCGGTCCTGGATCAAGATGATCGCCGGGACGGTTGCAAGCGCGGAAATCGCGATCACGAATAGGTGCCAGAGGCGGTGGTGCGAGAACGCGATCAGTAGTCCCCCGCCTAAAATGGCAGCGAGGAGACCGCCTCTCGAATATGTGAAGTAGAGGGCCAGCAGCGCAGCAGGTGCCGTTGCCATAGAAATCCAACGAAAAAATGCGGTTGAACCATTGCGGCTCATCCAAGCAAGCAGCACCAGTCCGATTCCGAACAGGGTGCCGTCTGCATTCCAGTAACCAAGCGGAAAATGGAGCCTCGCCCCGATAGGATCGGGATTACTGGCGGTCAGGATGTCGGGAGCCAGGCGGCTTATCAGAGCGAGCACAGCCACAACTCCGACCGCAAATGTGAGCCCTTCAGCGAAACGTTGACGAAGTTGTGCTGTTTGGGCTATGAGCAGCACGGCGATGAACATCCCTAGGTAAACTAGGACGCGTTCAGCCTCGAAGAAACTCCGTTCGACTGAACCCGACCAAAGAGATGAGGCGAAACTCAGTGCAGCAAGAGCCAGGATCACTCCGACCGAGAAATAGACCAGTCGACCGAGGACGAGTTTTGAGCCAACTCCCGATGCGATCAACAAGATCACAAGCAGCCACGCACCGATCCCCGCTATACAGCGGGCTTCCAGTCCGTAGCCTCCGTCCGCAAGGGACAGGCACAGGATCGCGACAGCGGGCGCAGCAAACGCGAGGATCTCACTCCCCTTCAAGGAAAACTGTCCGCGCTTCGCTGTTTTTGGTTGCTTGCCTGGCTGCATTTCTGGTTTTCGCTGCGGTCCCATTCGGTGCTATTGCATCATCGGCTGCGGATCAATACACAGAGCCACTACCCAGTCCGACCGGTAAGAGTCAGGGTGGCGGAATCGGCGGAGGCTCGAACGGCGCCAACGATGGCGGCACCGGCAGTTCTACAAACCCGACGACTTCGCCGAGTACCGGTACTTCGACAGGGGGGACCGAAACCACTACCCCTGACTCTACGACGACCGGCGGAAACGGCGACAAGTCGCAGACTAACCCAAACGGGGATGAGGTCAAGAGCGGGAACGCAACGGTTGGCAACAGCAAGCCACAGACCGATACGCCGGTCAACACCTCCAGCGGCTCATCGTGGCTCCCCATTCTCGGTGGCATCCTTTTGCTCGCGCTTCTTTCAGGCGGCTTCGTAATGCTCCGAGCCCGTCGTCGCTCGACTCCGAGCTAGGACAAAAAGCGCCTCGTTAGTACCGCGCGAGCAACCTCGCGGTTTGCCTCGTCGAGCCTGGCGTTCGAAGCCGGGTTCGGCGGCGGCGTAGTATCGGTGGCTTGAGTCCTGAGCCAAAACGAACCTCCCTCTCACTCTTCAGCGAGCCGGTCAGGCGCTGGTTCGAGGCATCCTTCGAAGCCCCCACGCTGGTCCAGGAACGGGGCTGGGACGCGATCGCCTCAGGCGACAACGCGCTGATCTGCGCCCCCACGGGGTCCGGTAAGACCCTCGCCAGCTTCCTCTGGGGGATCGACAGGTTGGCACGGGCCGATGCAGAGGCGCGCGAGGCAGCACCGGGGGGAAATGCCGCTGCCGCGACCGAGAAGCCCGCAGGCGTCCGCATCGTCTACATCTCCCCGCTCAAGGCGCTCTCCTACGACATCGAGCGCAACCTCCGTGCGCCCCTGGCGGGTATTGGCTCTGACATCGCGGTCGGGCTGCGAACCGGCGACACACCGCAGGCCGATCGCCGGGCCATGCGTCGCAATCCGCCCGACATCCTGATCACCACGCCCGAGTCGCTCTACCTGATGCTGACCTCGGGGGTCCGCGAGATCCTCACCAACGTCGAGGCGGTGATCGTCGACGAGATTCACGCCGTCGCCCAGACCAAGCGCGGCGCGCACCTCGCACTGACCCTGGAGCGTCTTGATTGGCTTGTGCGCGGCACCGACGGTTCAGGCGCGGCGGGTCCTGTCACCGATTTTGTACCACCACACCTCGAGGCCTCCGGCCCCTCGGCGCGGTCCCCCAAATCGGCACCACCCCCCGCGAGGAAAGCCGGTGGCGCCCAAGGAGTCCAGAGGATCGGGCTGTCGGCGACACAGAGGCCATTGGAGCGGATTGCGAAATTCCTCGTGGGCCCCAGACAGGAGTGCCGGATCGTTGATGCGGGGACCCGCAAGAAGCTCGACCTCGAAATCGTCGTCCCGGTCGATGACATGGCCGAGCCGGGGATCCAGATGCCCGGAATGGAAGGGATCACCGTCGACGCCGAAGTCGGCGCGGGCGACTACGTCAATCCGCGGAGCATCTGGCCGGCGATCTATCCCGAGTTGCTGAAGCTCGTCCGCGAACATACTTCGACGATCATCTTCGTCAACAACCGTCGCGGCGCGGAGCGGCTCGCGAAGCGGATGAACGAGTTGGCCGAGGAGCAAGTCAACGCGGCCGCCGAGGAGGGCGCTGACCCGGTCGCGCCGTCATCGATCGACATCGCCCGCGCCCACCACGGGTCCCTCTCCCATGAGGAACGAGCGGTCGTCGAGGAGATGCTCAAATCGGGCCAACTCCCGTGCCTCGTTGCCACTTCGTCGCTCGAGCTCGGTATCGACATGGGCGCGGTTGATCTGGTCATCCAGGTCGAGTCCCCAAAGTCGGTGACCCGCGGCCTGCAGCGGATCGGCCGCGCCGGGCACACGATGGGCGAGATTTCGAAGGGCCGGATCTTCCCGAAGTTCCGTGGTGACCTCCTTGAATGCGCGGTCCTGACCAGGCGTATGCGGGACGGGGACATCGAGGAGACGGTGATTCCCCAGAACCCGCTCGACGTCCTGGCCCAGCACCTGGTCTCGATGTCGGCGCAGGACAAGTGGACCGTCGACGACATCGAGGCGATGGTCTGCTCAACCGAGTCGTTCCACGATCTATCCCGCGAGCAGCTCGAGAACGTTCTCGACATGCTCGACGGCCGCTATCCCTCAGATCGCTTTGCCGAGCTGCGCCCCCGGATCGTCTGGGACCGGACGCTCGGGACTGTTCATGGCCGAAAGGGCGCGCTCCAGCTTGCGGTCACCAACGCCGGGACCATTCCCGATCGTGGTCTCTACGGGGTCCACCTGCCCGACGGCCGACGGGTTGGTGAACTCGACGAGGAGATGGTCTATGAGGCCCGCCGCGGCCAGACGTTCCTGCTCGGTGCGTCGACATGGCGGATCGAGGACATCACCCGCGACCGCGTGATCGTCACCCCGGCTCCTGGCGTTCCGGGTGCGGTGCCCTTCTGGCGAGGCGACGGAATGGGTCGACCGGCAGACCTCGGCAAGGCGATCGGTGCCTTCGCCCGCGAATCGGTTTCAAAGGAGCCCGAGCAGCTTGCGTCCGAGTACGACCTCGACCCGCGGGCCGCGCAAAACCTGATCACCTACCTGCGCGAACAACAGGCTGCGACTCGCGTCGTGCCCTCGGACGAAACGATCGTCGTTGAGCGCTTCCGCGATGAGATCGGAGACTGGCGCGTCTGCGTTCTGTCTCCCTACGGTGGCCGGGTCCACGCCGCGTGGGGTCTCGCGCTTACCCGCAAGATCCGTCTCGAACGCGACCTCGAGGTCGACGCGATCTGGTCCGACGACGGCATCGTCATCCACCTGCCCGATACCGATGAGCCGCCGCCTGCCGATCTGATCCTGATCGAGCCCGATGAGCTCGAGGAGCTGGTTGTCGCCGAGCTGTCCGGGTCTGCACTCTTTGGCGCCCGCTTCCGCGAGAACGCGGCGAGATCGCTGCTCATTCCCCGTGCATACCCGGGCAAGCGAACTCCGCTCTGGCAGCAGCGGCTCAAATCCCAGAGCCTGCTCGAGGTCGCCAGGGACTTCCCCCGCTTCCCGGTAATCCTCGAGACCTACCGTGAGTGCCTCAAGGACGTCTTCGATCTGCCGGCGCTCGACGAGCTGCTCCGCAACCTGCAGTCGCGGCGCCTGACGCTTGTCGAGGTCGAGACACAGACCGCCTCTCCCTTTGCCTCGTCGCTGCTCTTCGACTACGTCGCCACCTATATGTACGAGGGGGACACCCCGAATGCCGAGCGCCGCGCCGCCGCGCTTGCGCTCGACCGGGATCTTCTTCGCGAGCTGCTCGGCCAGGAGGAGCTCCGTGAGCTGATCGGGGTCGACGCGCTCGACGAGGTCGAGGCCTCGCTCCAGCACCGCACCGAGGGCGGGATGGCGCGTGACCGGGACGCGCTCCAGCAGATTCTCAGAAACCTCGGTGACCTGACCGACGAGGAGTGCGACCAGCGCGCCCAGCCCGGCTACTCAGCCGCCACGATGCTCGAGAAGCTGATCAACGAGCGGCGCGTGGCCAGGGTCAGGATCGCCGGCGAGGAGCGGTTGATCGCGGTCGAGGACGCCGGCCTCTTCCGTGACGCCCTTGGCGTCCAGCCACCCGGCGGCCTGCCGGCGACCTTTCTTGAGCAGCGCGAGAACCCGATCGAGACCATGGTCCGCCGCTACGCACGCTCCCATGGTCCCTTTCCGACACAGCAGATCTATGATCGCTACGAGGTCGACATGCTCCCGGTGCTGCGCGGTCTCGAACAGCAGGGGGTGCTGGTCAGGGGAGAGCTGCTGCCCGGCGGTACCGAGCGCGAATGGTGCGACTCGGAGGTCCTGCGACGGGTCCGGCGCGCCAGCCTCGCCCACCTCCGCAAGGAGGTCGAGCCCGCCGACCGCCGCCAGCTCGCGCGATTTCTGCCGAGTTGGCAGAACGTCGACGCGCATCGGCCCGCGGGTGCCGGACCGGATCGGCTGCGCGAGGCGCTGGTCTCGCTTCAGGGTGTGGCACTGACACCGAAGGTCTGGGAGGAGGATGTGCTGCCGCGCCGGCTCGGGTCCTATAGCCAGATCTGGCTGGACCAGCTCTGCACCAGCGGGGAGATCGTCTGGCTCGGCGCCGGACCGCTCGGACGCTACGACGGGCGTGTCGCGCTCTACTTCCGTGACGATGTCCGTATCGCCGGACCGCCACCCTCGGCTTCGCGGCTTGAGAGCCCGGTCGGCGAGATCCACGACTCGATTCGCGCCAGGCTCGAGGCAGGCCCCAGCTTCTGGCTCGACCTGCTCGCCGACGTCGATCAGATCCGGGAGGAACTGCACTCGGCGCTCTGGGATCTCGTCTGGGCAGGCGAGGTCACCAACGATGCATTTGCCCCGCTGCGCTCACCACGGATCCAGGCAACATCCGCAGCGGGCCGTGGCGGCCGCCGCTTCTCGCCCCGCAGACCGGCGAGTGCGGGGATCGTCCAGGGGCGGTGGTCGCTGACCGCGCCGCTCTTTGCGGGCGCACCTGCAAGTGGCCCTCGGCTGCGCGCACAGGCCGAGCTGATGCTGGAGCGATACGGCATCGTAACCAGGGAGACGATCCTCGCCGAAGGGGTGCCCGGCGGGATGGCGACCCTCTATGGGGAGCTCGGCAACCTCGAGCTGCTCGGGTCCGCAAGGCGCGGCTACTTCGTCGAGGGGCTCGGCGGCGCCCAGTTCGCGCTGCCCGGAGCCGTCGAGCGCCTGCGCTCGCTGCCGCTGGAGGACGGCTCATTCAACGTCCTCGCCGCGACGGATCCGGCCAATCCATACGGCGCCTCGTTGCCGTGGCCCAAGCGCGAGGGCACCCGTCGACCCGGTCGTACGCCCGGCGCCCACCTGCTGCTCCGCGACGGCGAGCCGGTGATCTACATCGAGCGCGGAGGGCGCGGACTGCTGCCGCTGGTCAAACTCGACCACCGGGAGCTGGTTGCCGCAGTCAGCTTCCTTGTCGAGGCGGCCCGAAAGGACAGGATCCCGAAGCTGGATGTCGAGAAGGTCGAGGGTGAGCCGGTGATCGGGTCGGTCCATGAGTCAGCGCTGCTGGAGGCCGGCCTGAGCCGCACCCCGCGCAAGCTGGTCCTGACCAGATAGACGGGTCGGGAAGGATCCGCTCGCATGGCCAGGGCGAGACCGATCGTACCACCTACTGGTGTACGGGATGTGAAAAGCGGGGCAGCCGGATTCGACATGCCCGCTCCGACCGCCATAATCAATCCGTGGCGATCAACGAGGAGAGTGTCGTCGACCTGCTGAAGCGCGTGCCGCTTTTCTCCGAGCTCGGTGATGCGGAGCTGGAGCGTTTCTCGCGGGTTGCGGTACCGCGGACATTTCCGGAGGACACAAGGGTTTTCCATGAGGGAGACCAGTCCGATGCGTCCTACATCGTCCGTTCGGGAGCCTTCCGCGTCACCCGCGAGCATCCCGATGGCCGCGCCATCACCCTCGCCAACCTCGGGCCGGGGGACATTTTCGGTGAGCTGGCGATGTTCGACGGCGAGGTTCGCGCCGCCTCGGTAGAGGCCGTGGAGGACGGCGAGTTGCTCGCGCTTCCGGCACGCGATGTCCACGCGCTCCTGGAACGGAATCCGGAGCTGACGCTCAAGCTGGTCGGAGCCTTGGTACGCCGGCTGCGCGCAACCAACGAGCGACTGACCAGCCAGTCGTTTCAGACCGTGCCGAGCCGGGTTGCCGGAGCGATGCTGCAGCTGGTCGAGGACGACCCATCCGCAACCGAGAGTCGCAACATGACGATCCGGATGACCCAGTCGGCGCTGGCCCAGCTTGCAGGGACTTCGCGAGAGAGCGTCAGCCGCTTCCTGGCTGATCTCGAACGGGCCGGCGTCGTCCGCGCCGGCCGCGGGCGGGTGACCGTGCTCGACCCCGACCGGCTTCGCAACTACATCTTTTAGTTCTCGGATACGCTCGGACGATGAACGGCCTCTATGCACTCAACTTCTACTCGGCTGTGTTTGCCGATCAGCTCAAGCGCGGTCGCAAGTGCGCCACGATCCGGCTTGGCGACAAGAGCACGAAGTATGAGCGCGGACAGGTCGTCTGGATCACCGTCGGCAGCCGTCACAATCCGCGGGAAAAAATCTTCGCCGCAGTGATCGATGACGTCGACGTGAAGAACCTCCGTGACCTCTCTCCCCGTGATATCGAGCATGACAATCCCGAGTTCCGGCGGCTCGAGGAGACGATCAATTTTCTCGAGCAGATCTACGCCCGCCCGGTGTCAGAGGGCGACCTTGTGACGGTGATCCGGTTCTCGCAGATAGTCGAGCGGCCGCCGTCGCATTTCGGCAACGGCGAGACCCCCTCCCAGAACTAGCGGTCGGCCGAAACCGCCCATTGGCCTCGTACGCATTCCTCACCACCTGGCTCCTGGAATCTCCGCGGGAGCCGGTCTGGGAGGCGATCGCGGAGCCCGGGTCATGGCCGAACTGGTGGCCGAACGTCAAGAGACTCGACGAGCTTGAACATGGTGATGCCGATGGGCTCGGTTACCGTTACCGATGCATCTGGCGCAGCAGGCTTCCCTACTCGGTCACCTTCGAGGCGGAAGTGGTCCGCGCCGAACGACCGGGCCTGATCGAGGCAACCGTGACCGGGGACCTCGAGGGAGTCGGTAAGTGGCGCCTGCTCGAGCAGGACGGCATCACGGCGGTGCTCTACGAATGGCGGGTGCGAACCACAAAGCGTTGGATGAATCTGGTCGCGCCGATCGCACGCCCGATCTTCGAGGTGAATCACGACGCCGTGATGCGCGGCGGCGCCGAAGGACTCGCCGCGCACCTGGGCTGTCGCCTGCTTGCATTCGATTGAGAGGTCGCCTGCCTCGCCTCGCGCCCACGATCTGATGCCTCTTCACTGAGATCTGACTTGACGTTGAGATTCAGACCTGTATCGTTCAACCTGCTTCTGGCACTCTCCCCACTAGAGTGCCAACGGTGCTCAACGAGCACCAAAGCGCTGCAGACACTTCAAACCCAAGAAACACGGAGGTAACCGGATGAAGCTGAAGCCCCTAGGGGACAGGCTGATTGTCAAGCCGGTCGCGGAAGACGAGACCACAGATAGTGGTCTCTATCTCCCCGACACGGCCAAGGAAAAGCCGCAGAAGGGCATGGTCCTCGCAGTTGGCGACGGATCCATTGCCGAGGACGGCACCCGCCGCCCGATCGACGTCGTCGAAGGTGACGAGATTCTCTACTCCAAGTACGGCGGCACCGAAATCACCGTTGAAGGTGACGAGTTGCTCGTACTCCGCGAGTCAGACGTTCTCGCCAAAGTCGCCTAAGCAGTCGACCAAGAACACGGAAAGGTTTTGAATAGATGGCTCACAAGGAGCTGAAGTACAGCGAAGAAGCACGAGGGGCCCTGCAGGCCGGCGTAGACGCCGTGGCCAATGCAGTCAAGGTCACCCTCGGGCCCAAGGGTCGTTACGTCGTCCTCGACAAGAAGTTCGGCGCACCGACCATCACCAACGATGGTGTCACCATCGCCCGCGAGATCGAAGTCGAAGACGTCTTCGAGAACCAGGGTGCCCAGCTCGTCCGTGAAGTCGCAACCGCGACCAACGACGTGGCCGGAGACGGCACCACGACGGCGACCCTGCTTGCGCAGATCATCGTCCGTCAGGGCCTCAAGAACGTCGCGGCGGGAGCCAACCCATTGGCACTTCGCAGTGGCATCGAGAAGGCAGTCGATCAGGTCGTTGAGAACCTCCGCGATGTGCAGTCCAAGGAGATCGCCAACAAGGATCAGATCGCACGCGTCGCCGCCATTTCGGCAGCTGACGACGGCATCGGCAACGTGATTGCCGACGCAATCGAGAAGGTCGGCAAGGACGGCGTCGTAAACGTCGAGGAAGGCCAGACCTTCGGCATGGAACTCGAGTTCACCGAGGGCATGCAGTTCGACAAGGGCTACATCTCGCCCTACATGGTCACCGACCAGGACCGTATGGAGGGTGTGCTGGAGAACCCGTACATCCTCATGGTCAACTCGAAGATCGGCTCAGTGCGTGACTTGCTGCCCGTCCTCGAGCAGGTGATGCAGGGCGGCA
>JBBQZL010000004.1:0-33384 GCA_038207745.1 Solirubrobacterales bacterium | reverse complement strand
AGCTCGTACTCGCGACCCTGGCTGTCGAGTGCCTCGGTCAATGCCGTCTCGGCCTTGGCCCACTGCTCGTCGGTGCCCATCGACTTCTCGGGGCGGGTCGAGAGCTCGACCCTGACATCCTCGAAGCCGAATCGCTCGTAGAGCTGATCGATCGAGTCGCAGATCGCGGAGACCTCATCGGTAATCTGTTCCTCGGTGCAGTAGATGTGTGCATCGTCCTGGGTGAAGGCACGAACCCGAAGCAGGCCGTGGAGGACGCCCTCGCGCTCGTTGCGTGTGACCAGTCCGAACTCCGCCAGGCGCAGCGGCAGCTCCCGGTACGAATGGCGCTCGGCACCGAAAACCAGGCAGGCGCCGGGGCAGTTCATCGGGCGGAGCGCAAAGCGACGCTCGCCGGATTCTATGAAGAACATGTCGTCCTTGTAGTTCTCCCAGTGACCGGAGCGCTTCCAGAGCTCCTCGTCCATCATCTGGGGTGTCGCGATCTCCTTGTAGCCCTGCCTGCGCAGCTGTTCTCGAACCTCGGCCTCGATCAGTCCGAGCAGCACGGTCCCGTTTGCAAGCCAGAAGGGCATCCCCGGCGCCTCGTCGCGGAAGGTGAAGATGCCGAGCTCGGGTCCGATCCGGCGATGATCGCGCTTCTTGGCCTCCTCGATGCGCTCGAGGTGTGCGGCCAGGTCCTTCTTTGAGAAGAAGGCCGTCCCGTAGATCCGGGTCAGCATCTGCCGGTTCTCGTCGCCTCGCCAATAGGCCCCGGCCAGAGAACTCAGCTTGATCGCCTTGATCCGCCCCGTGGACGGCCCATGGGGGCCGAGGCAAAGGTCCTCGAAGGGACCGTTCCTATAGAGCGAAACAGTCTCCACGCCCTGATCCCGGACCAGGTCCTCGATCAGCTCCACCTTGAAGGATTGATCCTGCCCCCTGAAGATCTCAACCGCCTCCTGTGGAGTGACCTCGCGACGCTCAAAAGCCTCATCGGCCTTGATGTGGCGGCGCATTGCCTCCTCTATCACCGGCAGGTCGACTTCGGTGACCTTCACACCTTCGGGGAACTCGAAGTCGTAGTAGAAGCCGGAGTCGATCGCGGGACCGATCGTCACACGCGTCCCCGGATACAGCTCCATCACCGCCTCGGCCATCACGTGGGCGGCGTCGTGGCGGACCAATGAGAGTCCCTCGGGATCCCGGTCGGTGATGATCGAGATCACCTCACCGTCGTCAACAAGTGCGGAAAGGTCACGCAACTCGTCGCCCACCTTGAGCGCGAGTGCCGCCTTCGCCAATCCAGGCCCGATCGCCGCTGCGGCGTCGGCGCCGGTAGCCCCGGCGGGCAGCTCGAGCGGGGAACCATCGGGAAGTTTCAGCGTGATCTCAGACATCAGCGTGCCATGCTACCTGCGGTGACGCACTGACTTCGGCTTCGCCCTGACCGTCCGTCGTCACGTATTGCGCCGAGACATCGTGAAGGACGTCAAGCGGGGTTTCCGTCATCGGCGACCCTCCTCGGACCCACCGCTTCCAAGCATCGGCGCGAGCCTCAGAGCGACAAGCAACTCTGCCACCCGTCCGTCAACCGGGCCACCGAGCAGCTCGCGGACCGCCCGGATCCTGTTCGCGATCGTATTCTCGTGGACGCCGAGCCGCCGGGCGGTGCGTCGCGGGCTCGCATGCTCTTCAAGGTAGATGCGAAGCGTTGCGGCAAGCCGTCGTGTGTGATCGTCATCGGCCGCCAGCCGGCCGAGCTGGGCCTCGACGAACTCCCGCGCCTGCTCGATGTCGGCGCTGGCAAGCGAGGCAAGAGCGACGTCACGAAACTCCGTTGTCGCTCCATACCGAGACCCTGACGATCGCGCCACCCGCCTCGCACGCATCGCCTCCGCGTGGCTGCGCCTGAAACCCTCAACACCTGAACCCGGCGAACCGAAGGCAATCCGGACTCCGTCCGGCACCCGATCGTGATCATGCTCCCCTCCGACCCTGGGGGCAACCGCCCATCCTGCGATCGTCCGACTGCCCATCGGGATCAGCAGACGTCCTCCGGCGCCGACTCTGAAGGTGGCGGCAAAGCGCTCGAGAACTGCGAGGTCGGCATCGGCGACCCCGGCGTCGGCGTCGCTCCAGACCACGAAGCCCAGGTGCCGGGACGCGAGATCGTAGCCAAGCCTGGCGCCTGCGACGCTCAGGTCACCGACCTCACCTGCGAGGAGCGCTCTCACCTCCTCCACTCTCACCGCAGCCGCGCTTCTGACCCAGAGCTCGCGCTCTTCCGCGTAGCGACGGACAAGCCCGCGGACAAGTGCGTTGACGAAGGTGAACGCGGCAGTGGCACCGGCCTCGATCGCCTCTGAGAGTCGATCCGGGTCCTTGATCGAGTCATGCAGCTGTCGCACCCAGCGATCGAAGAATGCCGCGTGAGCAACGTGGTAGGCGCGCAGCAGCGTCTCGATCGAGACACCGCGCCTGACGAACTCCCGCGCGTATTCGACTGCGGCCGGGGGCGGTTCGGCGGCGGCGAGGTCACCATCGCATCGCACGATCTCGAGGAACAACCGGACCACGGATTCGCAGCTTGCCAGTGTCGCACTCCGCAAGTCCTCGTCTTCGGCGAGCTCGGGCATCTCTGCGAGGATCGACTCGGCCAGCTCTCGGGAGAGCGCCGGAAGCCACTCCGGATCGGCCGCAAGTTGAAGCGCTGCAGTTCGCACCGCCGCGATAGATCGCCCGGCGCCTGCCCGGGAGTGGCTTTCAATCTGCGATTCGGCGATTGGCGGCGCCATCGGACGTTCCATGCAGGGAAGAGTAGACCGTCCAGGCCGGTGAGCTGTGGACTGACCACAATTCGTCTCCCCGCGAGTGGGGACCGTGCCGTTTCCGAGGCGGCGGATAGCGCCTACGCTGAGTCCGAGCGGAGCAACCGGCAATCGCCAAAGGAGATCGTATGTCGCACAAGCCCAGAGTGCTCGCAATCGATGCGGGGGGCACGATGACCGACACGTTCATCGTCGATGACGCGGGGAGCTTCGTGATCGGCAAGGCCCAGACCACGCCTGACGATGAGTCGATCGGCTTCATGAGGTCGTCTCGCGATGCGCTCGACCAATGGGATCTCAGTGCCGAGGAGGGACTCCCCGAGATTCGATCCGGCGTATTCAGCGGGACCGCGATGCTCAACCGTCTTCTCTCGAGAACCGGGCTCGATGTGGGAGTGATCGTTACCGCTGGACAGGAGGACGCGCTTCGAATGGAGCGGGCGATCCAGACATATCTCGGCTTCTCCTACGGCGATCGCCTGCATGTGGCCACCCACCACCACAATCCCCCGCTGGTTCCCCGCTCGAAGATCAAGGGGGTCAGGGGGCGCGTCGACCTGTACGGAACCGAGGTTCTGCCGCTGCGCGAGGTGGATGTCCGCGAAGCCGCCCGGGAGCTGCTCGAAGAGGGAGTCGACGCGATCGCGGTCTCCCTGCTGTTCAGCTATCGGAACCCGCAGCATGAGGCCAGGGTCGGGGAGATCCTCGCCGAGGAGATCGCAGGGGGCACGACGCCGATCTTTCTCTCCAGCGATCTCTACCCGACGAGGCGCGATCTGCCGCGCCTCAACTCAACCGTGATCGAAGCCTACGCGGCCGAGCCGTCTCGCGGAACGCTTCGCGCGGTTCGCGACAGCACGCGCGAGTCGGGGGCCAGGTTCGAACTTCGGGTGATGGCAAGCCACGGTGGAACCGTCTCGATCGAGGCCAAGCAGCTCGCCACGACCCTCGTCTCGGGACCGATCGGGGGCGTCGTCGGCGCAGATTGGCTTGGTGAGCGGATCGGTCACAAGAACATTCTCTGCACCGATATCGGCGGCACGAGCTTTGACATCGCCCTGATCACCGACGGTGCCTATGAGGTTACCCCGACGCCCGACATGGCCCGTTTCGTGCTCAATATGCCGCTGGTCAAAATCGATTCGCTGGGCGCCGGCTGCGGCTCCTACGTCCGGGTCGATCCCAACTCGCGCCGTCCTGAACTCGGGCCGGATTCGGCGGGAGCGATGATCGGCACCTCGTGGCCCGACGGTGGCATCGAGACGATTTCGGTCACCGACCTCAACCTGGTCCTCGGTCGGCTGAACCCCGAGTATTTCCTCGGCAGCGAGGTCGACCTCGACATCGACCGCGCCCGCCACCAGATCTCCGAACAACTCGCCCGACCCCTCGGGCTCGGAGTCGACGAGGCCGCTGCAGGCGTCATCGATCTCTTCGAAACGACCCTTCGCCAGGAGGCCGTCGGCCGGGTCCTGGGCAAGGGCTACTCCCCTACCGACTACACGCTCCTCTGCTACGGCGGAGGCGGACCGCTCCATGTCGCAGGCTACACCGCCGGTGTGCCCTACTCAGAGGTTCTCGTCCCGGCCTGGGCCGCAGGCTTCAGCGCCTTCGGGTGCGCCTGTGCGGACTTCGAGTACCGATATGACCGCAGCATCGATCTGCCGCTGCTGCCCGGCTATCCGCCGGAGATGCTCCAGGGAATGGGGGCGATGATCACGGAGGCCTGGAGGGCCCTGGAGGGCCGGGTGAACGGGGAGTTCGAGAAGTCGGGATTCGGCGGCGACCAGGTCAGCTTCATCCACGCGGTCCGCATGCAGTACTACGGTCAGCTGAATGACATCGAGATCCAGTCGCCATCCCCGGAGCTCTCGAGCATCGACCAGATCGAGGCGTTGATCGCGGCATTCGAAGAGGCCTACGGAAAGGTCTACGCAAAGTCGGCCAGGTCGCCTGAGCTTGGCTATCTCGTCACTCAGGCGGTGGTTCGGGGGCGGGTCGAGGTCGAGAAACCATCGCTGGTCGAGATGCCGTTGACGACCGGATCGCCACCGACCAAGGGGATTCGAAGCGTCTACTGGAACACGCCGGGCGCGGGCTTCGTCGACACCGACCTCTACGAGATGGCCGAGGTGAAGAATGGCCATCTGATCGAAGGGCCGGCGATCATCGAAGCTGCCGCAACGACATTTCCGGTTCCGCCGGACAGACGGGTCTGGGTTGACACCCACGACATCTTTCACCTCGAGAACAAGGAGACGGCGCAATGAACCCGCCGATCGTCGACGCCACCCGTGAGCTGGAGCCGCGCCCGCAGCCGATCGGCTGGGACGGGAGAACGCTGAAGGAGATGCTGGAGGACTCCGATCGGACCTTTTCGGAGACCGGTTACTACGCCGGGCTCGAGCGACTGGAGCTGAAGGACTCGGACCCGATCGGCTTCGAGAAGCTTTTCAGTCGTATCCGCGGAGGGCTGGTTTCAGCACGCGAGACCGCCTTGAACATCTCGGCATCGCCAATCGTCCGTGAGCTGGGTGAACTCTGCTTTGCGCTCTACACGCCGGATGGGGATTCGATCGCGCTTTCCACCGGGATCATTGTGCATGTTCACACGATGTCGGAGGCGTTGAAATTCTTCGTCCGCAACGGTTGGGAGGAGAACCCGGGAATCCGACCCGGCGACATCTTCGCCAACAACGATCCGACGATTGGAAACGTCCACCCGGCCGATGTTCAGACGTTCGTGCCGATCTTTCACGAGGGGGAGCTGGTTGCCTGGGCCGGCGGAGTGACCCACGTGGTCGACATCGGAGCCTCGACGCCCGGTGGCGTGCCGGTGGGCCCGACCTACGTCTTCGAGGATGGGATAGATCTGCACGGCGAGCGGATCGGAGAGGGCGACGAGCTCTCCCAGGCCCATCTCGAGCGGATCAAGCGGATGACACGCGCACCGATGTACTACCTGCTGGATGAGAAGACCCGCCTGGCCGGTTGCCACATGATCCGCGATGCAGTCGAGCGTCTGATCGCCGATGAGGGGCCTGATCGCTTCAAGGCATTCTCGCGTGAGGTGATCGAGGACACCCGGCGCGCGTTCAAGTCAACCGTCCGCCGGATGACGGTTCCGGGTCGCTATCGGGCACCGGGATTCTTCGACACCCAGTTCGCCGACAAGGACTCGCTGCCCCACGTCGCGCGACGCGACTTCATGATGCACGGCTGCTACGAGATGCGCTTCGGCGAGGACGGGATCATGGACGTCGACCTCGACGGCAGCTCCGCCTGGGGCTGGCATGCGATGAACGCGACCCCGGCCGGCGTGCAGGGAATGACCTGGCTGGTTCTCACCCAGACGCTGATCTGCAACGACAAGGTCAATGATGGCGGCTACCTGGCCACACGCGGCAACTACCCCGAGGGCACCTGGACCAACAAGGGCTCGGCGCTCTGCTCTTCCAGTGTCCCCTGGCCACCGCTGTTCGTCACATTCACCGGATACCTCCGGGGTCTCTCCCGATCACTCCAAGGGAGGGGATTCATCGAGGAGATCACAGCCTCATACCACGAGCCTTCCGCCTTCCAGGGTGGTGGCATCGACCAGTTCGGCAACACCTCGGGGTTCGTCAACTTCGAGCTGGCGGCCGGTGGCATGGGCGCCAAGTACGTGCTCGACGGTCTCGACTACGGGGCAGCGCCGTTCAACCCGGAGGGCGACCTGGGCGACTGCGAGATGTGGGAGATCCTCTCACCCTTCGTCTACCTGGGACGCCAGGTCAAGGCATCGACTGCCGGAGTCGGGCGCCAGCGTGGCGGGTCGGGATTCGAGTCGCTCTTCCTGACCTGGAACACACCGCACTACGAGGTCCAGACGCTGGGTATGGCCAAGACATTCACCTCCCCCGGCATCTTCGGGGGCTATCCCGGCTCAACCTCCTACGTGCACATCCTCAAGAACTCCGATCTGATCGAGCGTGCGCAGCGAGGGGAGAGCTACCCGACCGGGGACGGGAGCTACGACGAACCGGCACTCTTCGAGCTGAACGGGGACCGGACGTACATGCAGGACGCAATGCGGACGCTCGAGCCCGCGAATGTCGGCGATCTCTTCCTGATGGTCTACAAAGGCGGCGGCGGAGTCGGCGACCCGCTTCTGCGGCCGGTCGAGTCGATCGAGCACGATGTCGCCGAGGGCCACCTGCTTCCCGCCTACGCCGAGACCGCCTACGGGATCTCGGATCGCCCGAAGCAGATGCTGCGCCGACTCGACCGTGCCTGTCCGACAGACGAGTGGTGGGCGAAACAGCGTCAGCGGGTTCTCGCCCAGGATCTGATCGGGCCGGTTGCCGATATGTACGCAGAGTCAATGCGCCTCTCGCCACGATTTGCGGCTGAGTACCGCGGGTTCTGGGATCTCCCCGAGGATTTCGAGTTCGAGGCGCTGACGCCCACCGTTGCCGCTCGGGAGTCAGAGCCGGGCAAGATCACCCCGGCCGAGTCCGCCGCCGCCTACCTTGCGCAGGCGGAGGCTTTTCTCCCCGGCAATCAACCGGAGGACATCGTCGGTGGCGCCTCGGTGACCGCAGATGTGCTTGGCGACATGCTGGACGGAAAGCTCTCCAGGCGCGCAGTCAAGGAGATCCAGTCCGGATTCAAGGATGCGGATCGGTTCGACCAGTGGCTCGCCGTCCTTCAGGAGCGAGTCGGTTATAGCGACCCGATCATCCTGCCCGTCGGTGAGGAGCTGAATGTCGTCAAGCGGATCGGCGACGGGGAGTACGTGATCCGCACCGATGCGGGCGCGGACCTCTGCCGCTGGGACGAAAATTGGAAGATGCACGCCGCCGTCTTCGTTCGCGACAGCGAGGATTCGATGCGAGAGATCTATCCGAAGATGGGGCATGCCGATCCGGACTGGATGGAACTTCGTGAGTTCCACTGCCCGCTCAGCGGTGCATTGCTCGAGGTCGAGGCAGTGCCGCCCGGCTATCCGGTCGTACACGACTTCCTCCCCGACCTTCCGGGCTTCTACAGGGGGTGGTTGAAACGGGAATTGCCATGAGCTCGGTGTTTCGCGCCTGCCCGCGTGATCAAATGGGCTTATGAGCGAGTTCCTGTCCAGGGCCGACGAGCAACTGAAGGGCTTCTCACCCGCCTATTTCGCGATGGCGATGTCGACGGGCATCGTTTCGATCGCGTCCCATCTGCTCGGCCTCGGCCTGATCGCAAAAGCCCTGTTCGCGATCAACATCGTCGCCTACGTCGTGCTCTGCATTCTGCTCATCCTGCGAATCATCCGCCACAGGTCGGCGCTTCTTGCCGATCTCACGGACCACCAGCGCAGCTTCGGCTTCCTGACCATAGTCCCGGCGACCTGCCTGCTCGGAAGCCAGGTGATCCTGATCGGGCACAGATTCACCTCGGCGATCGTCCTGCTCGGGGTGGGAATCGTGCTCTGGATCCTGCTCACCTACACGATCTTCACCGTTCTCACGATCAAGGAGCACAAGCCGACGCTTGCCGAAGGGATCAACGGCGCATGGCTGCTCGCCGTCGTTGCAACTCAATCGGTGGCTGTCCTGGCCGCACTTCTCGCGGCGCACTGGGAGCAGCCCGTGAAGCTCCACGCCAACTTCTTCGCCCTCTCGATGTGGCTCTGGGGGGGCATGCTCTACATCTGGATCATTTCCCTGATCTTCTACCGGTACCTGTTCTTCCGGTTCTCGGCGCGCGACCTCTCCCCTCCCTACTGGATAAACATGGGCGCGATGGCGATCTCGACGATGGCCGGCTCGCTGCTGATTCTCAACAGCACCGATGCTCCGTTCCTGAACTCCGCGCGACCGTTTCTGGAGGGGTTCACGATCTTCTACTGGGCGACGGGCACCTGGTGGATCCCGATCATCGCGATCCTGGCGGTATGGAGATACGGCTACAAGCGACTCCCGTTCGAGTACGACCCGCTCTACTGGGGTGCGGTCTTCCCCCTGGGCATGTACGCGGCGGCCACCCAACGGATGGCCTCCGCGATGGACCTGCACTTCCTGGATGCGATTCCGAGGGTCTTTCTGGCCGCGGCGCTGGCGGCCTGGCTTGCCACCTTCGTTGGAATGCTCCGTTCATTGTTCCGCCGGCTTGGACCAGCTCGATCCGGGGCCTCGCCGAACTCCTGATCAAAGCTCCACCAGGCTCGTCGAGGATGCTTTCCAGACCGCCGTCAGCGTCGCACCCGGTCGGAGCTTCAATCGCTCGGCCGAGTCGCGGGTCACTTCCGCGATCAACGCCTGGCCGGCGTCGAGTCCGACCCTGGCGCGATTGCCGACCACCGTCACCGAGGTGACCTCGACGCGAAGACGGTTCTGAGCCGAGTCCGTACCCGCTGCGGCGCCCGGTGACTCGAGGGTGATCTCCCAGGGGTGGACTCCGACCCCGACCCTGCCAGATCGATTCTCGACGCTGAGCACGGCCGGACCCGAATCCAGCACCACCTCGGTCAATCCGGAGGGTCCCGGCCGGGCCGTTCCGGTCAGCACGTTGGCCCCCGTCATGTCGGCTACGAAGGCCGATTCGGGCGAAGCCGCAAGCTCAGAGGCCGTGCCGATCTGGACGATCCGGCCCTGCTTGAGCACAGCCACGCGTCCGGCGAGCACGGCCGCCTCCTCAAAGTCGTGGGTGACCAGGACACTCGCAGCCCCGGAAACCTCCAGCGCCGCACGCAACTCCCGTATCGAGCGACGCCGGGTCTGCGCATCAAGCGCCGATAGCGGTTCATCAAGCAGAACCACGGTCGGATCGGGTGCCAGCGCCCGGGCCAGCGCAACGCGCTGGCGCTCCCCGCCTGAGAGCGTGCGGGGCCGACGTGATCCGAGAGGCCCGATATCGAGGCGCTCAAGCCACTCGTCCGCGATCCGGCGCCGTCCCGAGCGTGACCTGCCGCGCACCCCGTAGGCGACGTTCTGCCAGACCCGCATCTGATCAAACAGCGCATAGTCCTGGAACACATAGCCGCAGCGACGGAGTTCCGGTGGGACGGCGACGCGCCCTCGCCTGTCGAACCAGGCCTCGCCGTCGCTGGAGATCCGTCCCAGACGCGGCGCATAGAGGCCGGCGATAGCGCGGAGAATGCTCGTCTTGCCGCTGCCGGACGGTCCGACGATGGCGAGCGTCTCGCCCGCCGGAACCTCGAGCCTGATCGCCAGATCGAGCGCGCCGACGGTTGACTCGACGTCAACCTCCAGCATTGCCGAATCCCCTGGCGCCGCCGAGCAATTTGACCGAAAGCAGAAGTGCGCCTGAAGCCCCGATAAGCAATGCCGAGAGTGCCAGAGCCGAGGTGAAATTGGTCCCGAAGCGCTCGTAGATCGCCAGCGGCGCGGTCTGGGTCACCCCCCGGTAGGACCCTGCGAACATCAGCGTCGCCCCGAACTCGCCGAGCGCCCGGCCCCAGGCCAATGCCAGCCCGGCGAGAAGACCCTCGCGTGCGCTTGGTATCGCCACCCGTACGAAGGTCAGGGCCTCCCCGACACCCAGCGTTCGTGACGCGTCCAGGAGCGACCTTTCGACCGTCTCGAAGGCCGCGACCCCCTGGCGCAGATAGAACGGCGCCGAGACAAATGTCAGGGCGACGACGACACCTGCGGTCTGCAGGACCAACTCGACCCCGGCGTCCCCGAGAGCCGGGCCAAGCAGGCCTGTCGGCCCCAGCGCCGCGAGAAGCCCGATGCCGGCGACAGCGGGTGGCACAACCAGCGGCAACTCGACCATCGTCAGGACGGCCGAACGCCCTCGGAACCTCCTGGTGGCGAGCAGATATGCCGCTGGAGTCCCGACGACGATGATGATCGCGATCGCGATCATCGACGTTTTCAGGCTCAGCCAGAGTGCCTCCGTCGCCCCGGGCTCGCCGAGGCTGGAGATCAGCTGGCGCGGCGATGCCTCGACGAAGATCGCAAGCACCGGCAGGGTCAGGAAGACCAGCGCCAGCGCCAGCGAGACGACGAGGATCGCCCTGAACCAGCGTGATCCACCGATCGCCGCGGGCATCAGCCGGGAGGTG
Source organism: Solirubrobacterales bacterium (assembly GCA_038207745.1). Classification (GTDB taxonomy): domain Bacteria; phylum Actinomycetota; class Thermoleophilia; order Solirubrobacterales; family 70-9; genus JBBQZL01. Next base: position 22,521 of record JBBQZL010000004.1, on the reverse strand, counting down.
CCTCGAATCCCGCCTTCCGGAGCGCGACCGCGCCCTGACCCGAGACCAGACCGTCGATGAATTGTGCGGCCTCTTCGGGGTGCGACGCACCCGTGATAACCGCCGCGCCGTACGCGACGGAGGGCTGGAGCCGCGCCGGCAGGCGGATTGCCTTCACCCTGCCGCCAGTGGCCTCGACGTCGGTCGCATAGACAAAGCCGGCATCAACCGCGCCCTGGGTCAGCTTGCCGATGATCCCGGCGACATCCGGCTCCTCGGACCGCACCTTGCTGAGAATCGCATCCCGTTCGGGAGCATCCAGCCTCGACAGCACCGTCCGGGTGTACGAACCGATCGGAACAGAGGGTGACCCGATCGCGAGCTTGGTCCCGGGGCGGGCCAGATCCGCGACCGATCGGATCTCGGACGACGGGGGCACTGCGAGAACAAGCCGGTTGGAGGCAAACACAACAGGCTTTCCAGCCAGACCGTCGGCATTCAATTGATCGGGAAGGTCCGTGTTGGCTGCGGCGTAGACGTCGGGTCCAGCGCCCGCGCGGATCTGCGCGGCCAATTCGTCCGATCCCGCAAACGAGAGCTTTACATCGGCGGCCCCGAAGTCCTTCCCGTAAGCGGTGAACGCATCGGTCAGCGACGACGCTCCCGAGACAAGCAGCTGATCCTTCTCGGTTCCTGACGAATCTCCACACCCGGCCAGGGTCGTGATCGCCGCGGCGATTGTCGCAACCGCCATCACCTTCGCCACCCCCCCGGCACTCAACCGGGAAGTTCCCCCCGCTCGATCATCACCGAGGTCGCCTTAACCGTCGCCGTCGCCGCGACGCCTTCGGCAAGGCCCAGTTCCTCAACCGAGTCGCGGGTTATGGCCGCCGTCACCCGGTAGGGCCCGGCTTCGATCTCAATAAGCGCCATCACGCCATCGACTTCGACAGAGCGGACGATGCCGGGGAACCTGTTGCGCGCAGAGAATGTGTCGCCGGTGCGCTGGCGCTCGGGGTGCGGACGCAACCGCTCCAACTCGGCCGCCGGTACGCGGCGGCGGCCGTTGCGGTCCCGGATGGTCTTCAGCTTGCCCGCGCTGTCCCAGCGACGCAGCGTGTCAATACTCACTCCGATCGCCTTGGCTGCTTCCCCCAGTGCAACGTCTTCGGATTTCTGGCTCGCAGACATGCCGGTAGACTATCGAGTTGCATAGGCGCTGCATGGGCAACTGCTCAATTTGCAGGGATCTTGCCGCTCAGTGACCCGTCGGCTGGTCGGAAAGCAGGGCAAGAGCATGCGGGAGCGCCTCGGCGATCGCGTCCGCGGCCTGGTCGATGCTCTTCGGGCTGCCTGGAAGGTTGATGATCAGGGCGTTGTCCCGGATCCCCGCGACGGCACGCGAGAGCATCCAGTGGCGCGTGTGTTGCCTGGATGCCAACCGGATCGCCTCGGGAATGCCGGGTACCTCCCGCTCGATCACCGCCAGCGTTGCCTCCGGGGTCACGTCCGTTGGCGAAACGCCGGTTCCTCCGGATGTGACCAGCAGTTGGCAACCGACCTCATCGACCCAATAGCAGAGCCGTTCCTGGATCAGATCGAGTTGATCGGGAATCAGATCGCGTCCGACCACCTCGGCGCCAACCCGGTCCGCCAGATCGACCAGTCGTTGACCGCTCTCATCGACCCCATCGCCGTCTGCCTTCGAGGTGCTGATGGTGACCAGGGCCGCACGAAGCGGGTCTTCATCGCTGATCTGACTCATCCTCCACACGCCAGTCGGTTCGACCGCCGCTCTTCTCGAGCAATCTGACCCTCTCGAGGGTCACTCCCCGCTCCAGGCCCTTGACCATGTCGTAGATGGTCAGAGCCGCGACGGCGCAGGCGGTCATCACCTCCATCTCGATTCCGGTGCGCCCGATGGTCCGGGCCTCGGCCACCACCCTCACCAAGCCCTGTTCTGCGTCGATCGTCGCATCCACCTCGACGGAGGTGATCTCGATCGGGTGGGCGAGCGGGATCAACACCGAGGTCTGCTTGGCTGCCTGGATCCCGGCAATCCGGGCAACCGAAAGTACATCACCCTTGGGGGCATCCCCGGCTTCGACCGCCCGTGCTGTTGCAGGCGACATCCGCACGAGCGCCTCGGCCAGGGCCCGGCGCTCGGTCTGCGACTTGGCGCCGACGTCGACCATCTGTGCTCGCCCTGTGGAATCGAGATGGGTCAGCTTCGGATCAGTCATCCCGGCTCGCCCGGCTCGCCCGCACCGCCGCCGTCCAGCTCGACCTCCGGCAACTGACCATCCACCCATCGTCCCTGACCATTCCCGGTGACCTCCCGCTTCCAGATCGGTGCCTCGGCCTTGATTCGATCAATCGCCTCACGCGCGCCTGTGAAGGCCTCCGATCGATGGGCAGCCGAGACGGCGACGATCACGCCCGGCTCGCCAAGGGCCACCTCGCCGATCCGGTGTTCAGCGGCGGCAGCCTCGAGATCGTGCGTGGAGACACAGCTCCGGAGGATCTCGAGCATTCGCTCCTCGGCCATCTCCCGATAGGCCTCGTAATCCAGCCGGCTGACCTCCCGCGTCACACCCTGGAAGGTGACGATTGCACCGGCTCCCGGCCTGCCGACGGTCGCCGCCAGGGCCTCGAGTGACAGTGGTTCGGTGGTTATGCGTGCCCACACTTCGCCGGACCCACCGCTGATCGGGGGGATCAGGGCAAGTTCGTCACCGGTCTCGAGCCGGGTCTCGGCAGACGCGTACACGCGATTCACCGCCAACTGGACCGGCAGGCGTCCGAGCATCTCCCCGAGCGCGGGCGTGGTACCAAGCTCCCCGAGCGCATCGGCGACCGTGGCTCCGTCCGGCAGCTCGATCTCCAGCGAGTCGCTGCCGGCGCACTGTCGAAGCATTGCGAAGAGGCGGATCTGCACAAACACCCTGGGGATCCTAGTCGCGTCGCATGATCTGGATCTCAACCGACTCGCCGCCGGCCAGGGATGCGCTTGCGGTGGGAACGAGCGCCAGGCAATCGGCATCGAGCATTGCGCTGAGAACATGCGAACCCTGCCGGGTCCGGGGTTTGACATGCCAGCCGTCGGATTTCAGGTCCATCGTGCAGCGGACCGCATGGAGCCTGCCAGGGCGTTTCTCGTAAGGGCCGTCAAGACGGGCGGTAGTGCGTCGGCGAAGCGTCGATTCTCCGACGAGCACGGCCAATGCGGGTTCGACCAGAAGCATGAACGTGACCATTGCAGAGACCGGGTTTCCCGGCAGGCCGAAGACCAGGGTCTTCCCCCGGGAGCCAAACCATGTCGGCTTGCCCGGCTTCAGCGCAACCCGCCAGAAGTGCTCCGAGACTCCAAGCTCCGCGAGCGCGGGCCTGACGTGATCATGAAGCCCGACCGAGACTCCGCCGCAGACGACCGCGAGATCGCAATCGAGGATCGCCGAAATCGCGGCTCTGGTCAGGTCAGGGTCGTCTCGGACGGTCGAGACCGAAACCACCTCCGCGCCGGCAACCGAGGCGAGTGCGGAGATCGCTGCGCCGTTCGAGTTCCTCACTCCCCCCGGTCGCATCTGCTCGCCCGGCGCCACAAGTTCATCCCCGCTGGTCAGGATCGCGACTCGCGGGCGCCGGGTGCAGCTGATCCACTCGAGACCCATTCCCGCCAGAACCCCCAGCCCGGCGGGACCGAGCCGGGATCCGGACCGGATCACGGTTTCCCCAACCCGGACATCCTCGCCGGCGCGGCGTATGTCCTGGCCGACCGGCACCGGTGAGGCCATCTCCACCCAATCTCCGTCTGATCGCGTCTCCTCGACCCGGATCACCGCGTCGGCACCCTCGGGAATCATCGCGCCGGTTGAGATTTGCATCGCCTCCCGACCCGAGAGTCTGCGGGTGTCGGGTCGACCTGCCTGCGACTCACCGACCACTTTCAAACGAACCGGGTGCTCGGGTCCTGCTGCCTCGGTGTCCGCCGAACGGACCACGAAGCCATCCATCGCCGAGTTGTCGAAGCCGGGAACCGGGGCGTCGGCGACAGCATCGGTCGCGATGACCCTCCTCAGCGCCTCTCCGATCTCAACGGTTTCGACCTCGAGCCTGGACGCCCTTGCAAGGACCATCTCCAGGGCTGCTTCGAGCTCGATCAACTCAGATTCGCCCATCTCTTCCATCCATTCGCGTTGCGCTGGTGCCAGACTGGGCGTCTTGACCCCCGATTCTCAGCAGATTCAGCCGGGGACCCGCGCGCTCGGCGTCGTCCTGGCCGGCGGGCTCGGCACCCGGATGGGCCGGGAGAAGGCCCTGATCACCCTCGGCGGTCGGCCGCTTGTCGACCATCCGCTCAGAGCCTTGGGTCTTGCCGGGCTCGAGGCCGTGGTCGTTGCCAAGCCCTCGATCGCGCTCAGCGACCTCGGTCACCGGCTTGTCGAGGAACCCGAGGAGCCCCATCATCCGATCTGCGGAATCATCGCGGCGCTCGATTACGCGAAGGGACGACCGATCGTCGTCGTGGCCTGTGACATGCCCTTTGTCCCCCCGGCCCTGCTCTCGATGCTCGCCGAGACCGGCGGGCGAGCCGTGGTCGCCTCGGCCGGCGGTTACCTGCAGCCACTTCTCGGGCGATATGAAGCATCGCTGAAGATTGTGCTGACCGCGGCCCTCGAGGACGAGCGCTCGATGAGTGAGACGCTCCACTCGATCACACCGAGGATCATCGAGGAGGCCCGGATCAGCGAATTTGGCGACCCTCGGCGGATCTTCTTCAACGTGAACCGGCCTGCCGACCTCGGGATCGCAGAGAAGATGCTGGTCCGAAACCGGAGCTGAACTCCACATCCGAGGTCAGCCCGGCGGGCTGACCCGTCGGGCAGCCTCGATCTTCTCGTCGATCGATCCGCCATTCCTGCCGGCCATCCAGCAGGCGACAGGCGCAGCGGTCCGCTGCGATGAGTGGGCGGCGATCGCCGCCAGCTCGAGAAGCTGCGCGACCTCCTCTGGCGAGGGAGGCTCTGTCCCGATCTCCCGCGCAAACTCCTGAAGCCATTCGACATCACTGATCCCAGTCACCGCTCATCTCCTCGACGTCGTATTTTCAACCGCCGATCGCGCTCATCGTCCGTGGCGGGGCGCGGAAGCCGGGCTCGTTGACCCGGTGCTTCAGCTCCTTGCGCCAGACGGCGTCGCGAATCAGGGTTTCCAGTTCCGAATCGCTCGCGCCTTCTCTCATCGGTTCGCGCAGGTCAGTCTCCCCGATCGAAAACAGACAGGTGCGAAGGCGTCCCTCGGCGGTCAGGCGCAGACGATTGCAGTCCGAGCAGAATGGCTCGGTTACCGGATTGATGAATCCAATCTCACCCTTTCCGTCCGCAAATCGAAAGACACGTGCGGTTGCGGACGGCTCGCGAGGAACCTCAATCAGAGGATGGATCGCCTCGACCATTCTCCGCAGCTGATCGCCGGGAAGGACCTTTTCGGGAAGCCAGTTCCGGTCGCCGTCAAGGGGCATGAACTCGATGAAGCGGACCTGGAAATCGGTCGAGCGCGCAAACTCGCAGAAGCGCCCGACCTCCGCCTCGGTGAAATCCCTGACCGCAACGGCGTTGACCTTGATCGGGTTGATCGACTCGTGTCCGGCGATCGCGTCAAGGCCGCGGAGCACCTGTGGCAGGGCATCGCGCCGGGTGATCTGGAAGAAGCGATCGCGCTGCAGCGAATCGATCGAGACGTTGATCCTGTCGATGCCAGCCGCGACCAGGTCATCTGCGTGGCGCTCGAGTAGATATCCATTGGTCGTCACCGAGAGATCGGCGATCCCCTCGATCTCCCCGAGCATCGAGACCAGGCGGGGGAACTCCCTTCGCGCCAGAGGTTCGCCTCCGGTCAATCGCAGGTCCTCGATGCCCAATCCGACCAAGATCCCGACCAGCCTGCGAATCTCCTCGAAGCTGAGGATCTCATCGCGATCCAACCACTCGAGCCCGTCGGCGGGCATGCAGTACAGACAGCGGAAGTTGCACCGGTCCGTGACCGAAACCCGAAGGTCGCTGATCCGGCGCCCATGCGCATCGTGGAGAGGCCCGTCACTGTCCATGGAAGGATGGTCTCATCTTGGGGTCGATCAGGTCGGGCCGGTGGTGTTCGACTCGGGCAGCCGCCGATGGGAAGGCGCGATGGCCCCGAGGTTCGGGGGCATACGGCAGGTCAACTCGTGCCCGGGATCGTGTGGCGGATCGGTCCTGCAGGTGGGTCTTCAAATGCCTGCCTAGCGGGTCACTCGAGCAGGCGTCGGTTCTTCGCGACGATGCGGCCGAGCCGTGCGGCCCCTGTAGAGGATGTGGCTTCTCATCAGCCAGTCGACCGGAATGCTCCAGACGTGAACGAGGCGACTGAAGGGCCACAGGGCGTATAGGAACCAGACCGAGACCACGTGGATCTGGAATATCAGGCTGACCCCACCCCCGGTCATCAGTTCGGGCTTCGGATCAAGAATGAAGAGTTGACGGAAGTACGGTGCGACGGTCTCCCTGTAGTTGACTGAATCGCCGATGTTGGTCAGCGTCGCGAGCATTCCGGTGGTGATGCCGATGGCCAGCATGCCGAAGACCGCGACATCCATTCGTGTGGTCATCACCCGTACCCTCGGGAAGCGCCACCGCCGATAGATCAGGATCAGGAATCCAGATACCACGGCGCCTCCTGCGGAAACCCCGCCCATCACCGCGATCACGTGGTAGAAGTCGTCCGAGACTCCCACTGCTGCTGTCCAGGATTGTGGAATCAAGATCCCCAGCACGTGACCGCCGATCGCCGCCAACACCCCGAAATGAAAGATCGTGCTGCCGTAGCGCAGGTACCGGCTTTCGAGGATCTGGGATGAGCGGGCAGTCCACCCATACTGGTCGTTGCGATAGCGCCAGGCTGTGCCGACCACGAAGACGGTGATCGCCACATACGGGAGGATCGAGTAGAGGATCACCTCCCCCGCATTCATCAGATACCACCGACGAGCGGCAGCGGCGGCGGGTCTCCGGCGCCCGGCATCACCTCAGGCGGTGCAAACGGCTCGAGTCCGACCTCTTCAGTGGGTGGACCGTCCGCTGCCAGGCGCCTGATCCTGGCGATCTGACGCCGGGTCAGGCCCGGAAGCATCTCGACCACGGCGTCGAGCAGCTCGGCAAATGGGTCTTGATCCTCATGCAGGCCGGCGCGGATCAACTCAATCGACGGTCGATTGCGATCGAGAAGATCGAGCCCGAGGCCGTCGGGAGTCAACGATGCGAACTCGAGCATCAACGGCAGGTAGTCGGGCAGCTCGCGCTCCTCGACATCGAAACCGGCCGTGTCATACGCCTGCTTGAGCTTCAGCAGGGCCAAGCCGCGCTGCCGGCTGTCGCCGTGCATGTGGTAAGTGAGGTGGAGGCTGCGCCGGCGCTGGAAGTCGAAACTCTCGACGTAGTTGCGCTGAAGGTCGTTGATCGCCTGCGCTCCGTACCAGGAAAGGAAACGACGAAGGTGCGCCTCCTGCTGCCCCCGCAGCGGTCCCACCTCGTCCAGGCTGAGGTCGCGAACCGCCTCCCAGGTTTCCCCGACCGGATACTGAAGGAGAACCGAGGCCAGCTTGAACGGGTGAATCAGATCACCGGCCATCTGTATCACCGCCCGCACTTCTGTGGCTGAGGTAATCGCGGATGTCGAAACTCGGATCGGGCCTGTCCTCCTCCGGGATTCCGGTCAGATCGGGCGGGAGCGCAGCGCCGTTGACAAAGTCGATCCCGCAGGAGCCCTGCTCGGCGAAAGCGTTCGGCGAAACCTCTCCATGCCGTTTGGGGATCACGTAGCGCTCGTCGTAGTCGCCGATCGCGACCATCCGGAACATCGCCTCGAGCTGGACAGGGTCCATGCCGACCTCCTCGGCGATCTCGGGTCTGGCCTCGCCACCCACGTTCAGGGCACGCATGTATCGCCGCATCGCGACGAGGCGCCGAAGCGACTTTTCGACCGGCGCCGTATCCCCGGCAGCCATGAAGCTGGCCAGATACTCGACCGGGATGCGCAACTCCTCGATCGCCGCGAAGACATCGTCGGGATCTCCCCCGTCGCGGACAAGCGAGGCGCCGAGACTCTCGACCGGGGAGAGCGGCGGCACGTACCAGACCATCGGCAGCGTCCTGTATTCGGGATGCAGCGGCAGCGCGATCTCCCAGCGCTTGGCCATCATGTAGACGGGCGAGCGACCCGCGGCCTCGATCCAGTCGTCCGGTATTCCGTCGCGTCGCGCCTGCTCCTGCACTTCCGGGTCGTCGGGATCGAGAAACAGATCCAGCTGCGCGTCGAGCAGGTCCTTCTCGTCGGGTACCGATGCCGCAGCCTCGACCCGGTCAGTGTCGATCAGGACGATTCCCACATGCCGGAGCCGGCCGACGCAGGTCTCCGAGCAGACGGTCGGGAGTCCCGCTTCGATCCGCGGATAGCAGAAGTTGCACTTCTCGGCCTTGCCGGTGTCCCAGTTGAAATAGACCTTCTTGTAGGGACAGCCCGAGACACAGAAGCGCCAGGATCGGCAGGTCTCCTGGTCGACGAGGACGATCCCATCCTCCTCGCGCTTGTACATCGCGCCCGATGGACATGAGGCGACGCACGAGGGGTTGATGCAGTGCTCGCAGATCCTCGGCAGGTACATCATGAAGGCCTGTTCGAACTCCAGCTTGACCTGCTCTTCGAGGTTGCGCCGGTTCGGATCCAGCGCGGCGTGTTCCTGCGATCCCGCCAGATCATCCTCCCAGTTCGGTCCCCACTTGAGATCGAGATTTCTGCCCGTCACCTGCGACTTCGGCCGGGCGACCGGCTGGACATCACTCGACGGGCTGGAGATCAGATTGTCGTAGTCGTAGGTCCACGGGTCGTAGTAGTCGTCGAGGTCGGGCAGGTCGGGGTTCCAGAAGATGTTCGCGAGTTTGTGAAGCCTGCCGCCGGCCTTCAGCTTGAGCCTTCCCTTGCGGTCGAGCTTCCAGCCGCCGTTCCACTTCTCCTGATCCTCGTAATCGCGCGGAAAGCCACGGCCCGGCTTGGTTTCGACGTTGTTGAACCAGGCGTATTCCACACCTCGCCGGTTGGTCCAGACGTTCTTGCAGGTCACCGAGCAGGTGTGGCACCCGATGCACTTGTCGAGGTTCATCACCATCCCGACCTGAGCCCTGACGCGCATCAGTACTCCACATCCCCGTCGCGTTTGCGGATGATGATCAGCTGATCTCGCTGCGGACCGGTCGCCCCGTAATAGTTGAAGCCCCAGGACAGCTGTGCATATCCGCCGATCAGGTGGGTCGGTTTCATCATGATCCGGGTCAATGAGTTGTCGGTGCCTCCGCGAGCGCCGGAGGTCTCCGAGATCGGCACATTCACGTGCCGATCCTGCGAGTGGTAGAAGAGCGCAATTCCCGCCGGGACGCGGTGCGAGACAACTGCTCGGCACGAAACGGCACCGTGCTTGTTGTACACCTCGAGCCAGTCGTTGTCCGTTACCTCGATGCGCTCCGCGTCTTCTACGGAGAGCCACATCGCAGGCCCGCCACGGAACAGGGTCAGCATGGTCAGGTTGTCCTGGAACTCGGAGTGGATCGACCACTTCGAGTGTGGGGTGAGGTAGCGAACCGTCACCTCGAGGCCGTCCTTCGGGACAGGCTCCCCGCCAAGCCCGATCAACTGGCCGGCGTCAACCGGCGGGCGGTATGCCGGCAGGCCCTCGCCGAGGTCGAGCATCCACTCGTGATCCAGATACAGGTGCTGGCGTCCGGTCAGGGTCCGCCACGGAATCGAGCGCTCGACGTTCGCGGTGAAGGGCGAGTAGCGCCGAGCGCGAGATTCGAGCCCCGACCACTCGGCCGAGGGCATCACCTTTCGCGGCTGGATCGCGAGATCGCCGAAGCTGATCTTCTCGTCGGCATGTTCCACGGGAATGTCGGCAAGCGGCCTGCCTGTCCGCTTCTCGAGCTGCCGGAAACTCTCCACCGCGAGTCGCCCGTTGGTGGTCCCTGAGAGCGCGAGGATCGCCTCACAGGCATCGACATCGCGTTTGAGGCTGGGACGTCCGGCCCCGGCACCCGAGTGGATCATCCCGTTCTTCGAGCGCAGCCCTTCGACCTCGACGTCCGGCTTCCAGACGACGCCCTTGGCGCCGGTTCCCAGCTTTTCGACCAGGGGCCCCAGCGATGTCATCTTCTCGGCGATCGCGGTGAAGTCCCGCTCGACGGAAATGAAGTGCGGCATCGTCTTGCCGGGAATCGCCTCGCATTCGCCCTTTCGCCAATCGCGAACCACCCCGCCCGGTTGCCCGAGCTCGTCGGGGGTGTCGTGCATGAGCGGCCCGGCGACGACGTCTGTACGAGTTCCAAGGTGCTTTTCGGCCAGCTCCGAGAAGCGCTCGGCAAGTCGGTTGAACGCCTCCCAGTCGGACTTCGCTTCCCAGGGCGGTGGTATCGCCTGATTGAAGGGATGGACAAAGGGATGGAGATCGGTGCTCGAGATGTCGTGCTTCTCGTACCAGGTCGCGGCCGGCAGAACGACATCCGAGTAGAGGCAGGAGCCATTCATCCGGAAGTCGATCGTCGTAAACAGGTCGAGCTTGCCGACCGGCGCCTCGTCGTGCCACTTGACATCGTCGGGGCGGAGCTCTTCAGGAGTCTCCTGGGATCGGACCGCCGCATCCGGAACGCCGAGAATGTGCTTGAGGAAATACTCGTGCCCCTTGCTCGAGGATCCGAGCAGATTGGCCCGCCACAGGGTCAGGATGCGATTGAAGTTCCGAGGGTTGTCGGGGTCCTCGCAGGCGAAACCGAGGTCGCCGCTCTTCAGTTCTTCGACCACATGCTCGGCGGGGTCGCGTCCCGCCGCCCGTGCGTCGTCGGCAACATCGAGCGGGTTCTTGTCGAAGGTGGGGGCGCTCGGCAACCAGCCCAGGCGGACGGCCTTTGCGTGGGCGTCGACCGTGTGCTTCTTACCGATTGTTCCGGGCCCGGACGGGGACGTGAACTCATCGGCGCCGAAGGTCTCGTATCGCCACTGGTCACTTGCGAGGTACCAGAAGGGAGTTGCGGGCTGCTGACGCGGTGGGCGAGTCCAGTCGAGCGCGAAGGCGACCGTCTGCCACCCGGTCAGTGGCCTCACCTTCTCCTGGCCGACGTAGTGGGCCCACCCGCCACCGTTGACGCCTTCGCAGCCGCAGAAGATGACCAGCGAGAGCATCGCCCGGTAGGTCTGGTCCGAGTGGTACCAGTGGTTGGTTCCAGCGCCCATCACGATCATCGAGCGGCCGTTGGTCTGCTCGGCGTTACTGGCGAACTCACGTGCGATCTGTACGCAGAGGTCTGCGTCTACGCCGGTCAGCACCTCCTGCCAGGCGGGTGTGTGTGGCTCGTCGGCATCGTCGTATCCGCTCGGCCACTGCCCAGGCAGACCTTCGCGTCCGACCCCATATTGGGCGAGGGCGAGATCAAACACCGTTGTGACGAGTTTGCCGCCGATCCGCTTCGCCGGAACGCCGCGGCGCATCGTCGTGCCCCCCTCGGTCTCCCCACCGTCGAAGCGCGGCAGAGTCACCTCGACGGTCTCATCGTGTCGGCCCAGCATGCTCAGGGCGGGCTCGATCCCCTCGAGGTCGAGATTCCATTTGCCGATGCCCTGCTCGCCCCATCGATCGCCGATCGTCCCGTTCGGGACGACGGCCTCGCCGCTGCGCTCGTCGATCACGACCGTCTTCCACTCCGCGTTCTCATCGGTGGCGCCGAGATCGGAGGCGCGCAGCATCGCGTCGCCGCCGTATGTCCCATCTTCGCGCTCGCGCAGCGTGACCAGAAACGGCAGATCGGTGAATTCGCGGGCATAGCCGTCGAAGTAATCGACCTTTCGATCGACGAAGAATTCCTTGAGGATCACGTGCCCCATCGCCAGCGCCAGGGCTCCATCGGTTCCGGCTCTTGCCGGCAGCCAGCGGTCGGCGAACTTGGTGTGGCCCGCGTAGTCCGGAGAGACGACGATCACCTTCTGGCCGCGGTAGCGGGCCTCGGTCATGAAATGGGCGTCGGGGGTTCGCGTCTGCGGGATATTCGAGCCCCAGAGCATCAGGTATGAGGCATCCCACCAGTCGGCCGACTCGGGAACATCCGTCTGGTCGCCCCAGACCTGGGGCGAAGCCGGCGGCAGGTCCGCGTACCAATCGTAGAAGCTCAGCGATACACCGCCGATCAGCGAAAGAAAGCGGGTACCGGCGGCGTAGGAGACCATCGACATCGCCGGGATCGGCGTGAAACCGGCAATCCGGTCCGGGCCGTATTCACGGACCGTGTAGATGTGGGCGGCGGCCATCAGGTCGATGACCTCCTCCCAATCGGAGCGCATGAACCCACCCTTGCCGCGCTGCGACTTGTAGGCGCGGGCCTTCTCCTCGTCCTCGACTATCGAAGCCCAGGCCTCGACCGGGTCACCCAGCCGCGCGCGGGCCTCGCGGAACATCTCGAGCAGAACGCCGCGGACATATGGGAACTTGGGACGAAGCGGCGAGTAGATGTACCAGGAGAAGGAAGCACCGCGTGGGCAACCTCGGGGCTCGTAATCGGGCATATCCGGGCCGTTGGTCGGATAGTCGGTCTGCTGCGTCTCCCAGGTGACCAATCCGTCCTTGACGTGGATCTTCCAGGAGCAGGATCCTGTGCAGTTGACGCCATGTGTCGAGCGGACGACGCGGTCGTGTTGCCAGCGCCGGCGGTAGGCCGCCTCCCAGTCGCGCGAGTACGTCGACAGCTCATTCCAGCCATCTTCAGAGCGATGTCTGGGCTCAAAAAACTGGCGCGCTCGAAGTACTGCTCGTCCACTCATCGCGGCGACTATACACGGCTCTGGAGAGCCGAATCCGACCTCCGCAGTCGGTTTTCCATTTACATCGATTCCGATCTGGAGGTCGGATTTCTACACGGGGAGTGGCGCAAATCCACGCATAGAGCGGATCCGATGGTTCCTATTCGCACCCGACCTGTGCAAATCGCAAGGACCGACGACCTCTGGGATGGCGAAGAAATCGCCAAACGACTGACTGATTTGACGGGCCCCGGTCCGGCCGGCGGCCACAGGCCACGGCCGGTCATCTTCAGCGGCGAGGACGGTGACCGTTTCGGAATATGGGCGTTACTGGGCTCGAACCAGTGACCTCCAGCTTGTCGAGCTGGCGCTCTCCCAACTGAGCTAAACGCCCGGGCGCGGAAGCCTACCTAAACAGGCAGGCCGCCGATGCCCCGGAGGATGGCTCCCTCAGCGGGTGCCGACCACGTCCACGCCGCCGAACGTGGCGTTGACGCCGCTCCCTCCACCGCATCCGCCGGAGACGACAATGTAGATCGAATGTGTCCTGGCAGTCCCTGGCTCAAACTTGGTTGAAGACACGCCAGGGGCGGGGTATGGACCGATCTCAAGCCGCCTCGAAACCTGTCCGGTAGCGGTATCGGATACCTGCCCGGCACCGGCTACATCGCTGATCGTCGGTACCAACGGATTCGAGGGATCGACCAAGAGATAGGCGATCGCCTGCCGGGTGCCGGTGCAGGTCGCCGCAAATGTGACGTCAACAGCCGAGATATAGCTGTTGTTCTCGTTGGCCGCCTGCTGGTAGGTGGTGCTGTCGAGCGGATAGATCTGCAGAGTCCCGGTCAGGGCCAGGGTAGAGCTGCCACGCAGCTTGGTCACGACCCTGGAAACATTCAGGGTCGAGACATTGATGTCGGAACCGGTCAGCGATTGGTTCTTGACCTTCGAGCCATTGACCGCGTTCTTCTTGATCTTCGCGGTCGTGATCGCGTTCTTCTTGATCTGGTGGCTGCCGATCTTGCCGGCGGCGTAGGCAACTCCGCCCGTAAGCGCCAAGAATAGTGCGAGGTATGCAACCACTGACGCGTGGTCAGGTCGCCGGAACTTGATCCGTTTCATCTGGTCCCCCCCTGGTGCCTCAAGCGAGGCAGTCGATCCAAATTACTCAAGGTCTCAAGCTACCTTGAGCCGCGGACCATTTCAAGTCACAGCCGCCACAAACCTCCGCCGAGGTCGCTTAGCTCAAGGCGCCTACCGGAGTCGAACCGGTGTAAACGGCTTTGCAGGCCGCTGCGTAACCACTCCGCCAAGGCGCCGGGACGCCGACGGATCGGCGCGGACGGGGCGGGACCCCGTCCGGCGATCCCGGCGAAGCGGCTGAAGGGACTCGAACCCTCGACCTTCTGCATGGCAAGCAGACGCTCTAGCCAACTGAGCTACAGCCGCAAGGGCAGCGAGTATAGCCGGGGTCAGGCTGAGTCAAGCGCGACGTTGACGAGTCGATCCGCTTCTACATTCTCGTCGCGGCGCACATGACGGATTGACCAGCTCGAGAAGCTGGAAAGCGCGGCGTGCACCTGCGCGTGCAATTCGCGGAGGGCAGCGTCCTTGACCTTGTACCGGCCGTTGATCTGCCTGACGATCAGCTCGGAGTCCCCGACCAATTCGATCGAGTCGGCCCCCAGGGCTCTTGCATGCTCGATGCCCAATAGGACGGCCCGGTATTCGGCGACGTTGTTGGTCGCTGTTCCGATCGTCTCCCCCGCCTCGTCGATGATTTCTCCGTCATCCGAGCGCACCACGACACCGATACCGGCAGGCCCGGGGTTGCCCCGGGACCCGCCATCGACGTTGACGATCACGCGCTCCACCGTGGAGGAACTCAATCCGGGTGCTGCATCTGAGACTTGAGCCTCATCACGGCCTTGGTGTGAAGCTGGGACACGCGTGATTCGGTCACTCCGAGAACCTCACCGATCTCCCGCAGGGTCAGGCTCTCGTAGTAGTAGAGCGCAACGACGAGCTGCTCACGCTCGGGCAGCGACGAGATCGCCTCGGCAAGCCGATCCTTGACCTCTGAGCTCGCGAGCGCATCCTGCGGATCAACAGCCGATCTATCCGGGAGCGTGTCGAGGAGCGAAACCTGGTCGCCGGACGAATCCGAGACGGTCCACAGCTCATCAAGGGCATAGACGGAGGAATTCGCGATCTCGAGCAGCGCGGATTGCAGCTCGGAATCAGACATCTTCAGCCTTGCTGCAAGCTCGGCCTCGGTGGGCGCCCTCTGCAGCTCGTACTCGAGCTTCGCCTGCGCGGCCTCGATCTCGCGTGCTCGCGCGCGCACCGAACGGGGAACCCAATCCAGCGAGCGGAGTTCATCGATAATCGCCCCGCGGATACGGGTCATCGCGTATGTCTCGAACTTGATCTGACGATCAGGCTCGAAGCGCTCGATCGCCCCGATCAGCCCGACCAACCCGTACGAGATCAGATCGGCGTCGTCGACGTGCGAAGGCAGACCTGCACCGAGCCTGCCGGCAACGAATTTGACCATCGGCGAGTAGGCGACCACGAGCCGTTCACGCGCGGCGGGGTCCCCATCGTTCTTGTAGCGGCGCCACAGATCTCGCAGCTCCACCTCTTTTACACCTGTGTTCATATGCCTACTTCGCTCCGATCAAGCGAAATGCGATCGTTGCGCCGTTGTCGATCGTCCCTGCTTGCCTCGGGTGGAATCCAGATTCATGCTCTGGGATGCGCATAAGCGTACTGTCCTCGCAATCGTGCCGCATCTACTCGCGTGTAGATCTGGGTTGTGGAGATGGAAGAGTGTCCAAGCAGCTCCTGGATGCTGCGCAGATCCGCGCCGCCTTCCAGAAGGTGGGTCGCAAAGGAATGTCGCAGCGCGTGGGGAGAAACCCCGCCGGCAAGGGCGGCCTCGCGAACCCAGATACCGAGGCGTCGGGTGACATCGGAAGGTGACAGCCTCCTCCCGGACTTCGAGAGAAACAGCGCCGACTCATCCGGGTTCTCGAGCAGGACCGGCCGAGACCTCGAGAGGTAGCGCTCAAGAGCCCTCTGGGCGGGTTCTCCAATCGGCAGGATCCGCTCCCTGGAGCCCTTTCCCAGCACCCGTATCTGCTCAGAATCGAAGTCGACCCAGCTCTCATCGAAGTTGACGATCTCCTCACACCGCAATCCACAGGAGTAGGCGAGCTCAAGCATCGCCCGATCTCGTGTCCTCAGCGGAGTATCGGTCGGAATTCGTTCGAGCAGCGTGGTGATCTGCTCCCTATCCAGCACCCGGGGCAGCTTTGACTCCCGCCTGGGGCTCGAGACCAGGTTTGCCGGGTTCTGGGTGATCCGCTCGGTGCGGACCATGAAGTCGAAGAGGCTTCTCACCGCCGCAAGCTTTCTCGCAACGGTGGAAGCCGCGCAACCCTGGGTCGAGAGACCGGCGGCAAAGCGACGGACATCGCGGTAGGTGATGTCCTCGGGTTGCCTGTCCAGATGGCCGGCCCAGGTTGCAAACTGATCGAGATCCACCGCATAGGCGCGCCGCGTCCGTTCGGCGGCACTGCGAGCACCGAGATCGGCATCGAACGACTGTCTGGCCTGATCCCAGTTCATGCGGATGATCTTCGCCGCGCAGAGGCGTTTGCCTGCCGAGCGCCCGCGTCCTAGCCGATGTAGATCGGCGTGCCCACGTCGACCCGGTCATAGAGGTCGATCACGTCGGGAATCCCCATCCGCACACAGCCATGCGACACAGCGCTGCCGAGCGAATAGGTCTCATCGGTGCCGTGGATGCCCGCACCGTCGAAGATCCCCATCCAGCGGGCCTTGAGCGGGTTCTCAGGAGTGCCTCCGGGAACCACCTGACCAGCCATGTCGCCGGCCCATGCCGAGTTCGGCACGGTCCAGACAGGGTCAACCTGCTTGTCCTGGATGTGGTAGAGCCCGGCGGGTGTCTCCAGCCCGGCCTGGCCGACGGCGACCGTGTAGGACTTGGTCAGCTTCAGGTCATTCCAGACGCTGAGCTTGTAATTGGCCCGATCGAGCGTCAGGTAGACCGGATAGTCCTTGGCGACGTTCCTGGTTCCGACCTTCGGCTGCGTCTCTTGCGTCTTCAGCGCGATCGAGCGGGTGCCGGTCAGGGTCACGGCAGCCTTCTTGAGCTTATTGGTCAGATCGTTGTCGCGAACCTCGAGGCCGGGCTTGCCGGGCACGACGTTGAGCGAGTCCCCCGTGGCCGCGATCGAGGCGTTCTGGGGGTCGCGATTGACATCACCGGAGATCCGGCGGACAAACTCGTTGACGGCCTGCTGCGAGTAGGTGACATCGGGCGAGATCGTCTTCTTGACCTTTTCGCCCGTGATGTACCGGATCAGCCTGTTTGGCATGCCGCCGGAACGACTGGCAGCCAAAGCCTTGTCGATCGCCCGGTCGATATCGTCGCTGACCTTGAGCCTTGCCGCCGGGAGCGTCCAATTGTTGCCGTCGAAGTTGACGCGGAGCGGCTTGTTGAGCGGAATCACGAGCTTTCGCTCGAGCATGGCCTTCGCGTCTGCGGCGTTTTGACCGCCGACGTCGACACCGCCGATCTTGATGCCATCGGCGATCTGGTCCTTCTGGGAGCTGTCCACCGCGTAGGCGGCGACTCCGCCGCCGATCACAAGGACCAGGAGGAAGACGCCGACCATGAGAATCCACCGATGACCGCCCCCGCCGGAGCCACCATCGTCGGGGTTGGCGTAGCCGTCTGCGAAAAAGCCCTCTTCTGAATCGCTGCCCATACTGCCTTACTCGCTTCCATGGCGGGATATCGGTTCAAGAGAGTTTAGGCACGTCGATCGGCGTACCTCCGAAACCGCTGCTTTGCAAGTCCTTTTGCGGTGCCCGATGAGCACTGGCGATCGAGGCTAATCGGCGTCCTCTTCCGTCTCATCCGGGATCGGCGGCGAAGGGTCAAACATCGCCGCGTCCTCGCGACCAACCCTCCTCGAGCCGGTCGAACCCCGAACATGAGGGCTCCAGCGCAGAAACTCCTCGACCTCCCGCTCGTACCGGTAGGGCTCCCGCGTCCCTGCGATCACGGGATTGACGCGCAGATGGCTGCCGAGTTGAAGCACAGTCTCCCGAGAGCTGAATTTGTACTCGAAGCCGGTTGATCGAAATAGGCGATTGTCCAGTCCCCTGCCGAATCTGAGTTGGTTGATCATCTCCTTTGGAACAGGGAAGCCGAGCCGGCCCAGCGCGCTGATGAAGAGACCCGTCCCCCAGGGAGGGAGGATCGGAAGTGGCTGTTTGCCGAGCAGCCCGATCACCTCGCTCAGCGCCAGCACTCCTTCGCCGGCAACATTGAACGTGCCCGGGAGATCGTTGAATGCCGCGTGCTCGAGCGCATGGACCACGTCATCCTCATGGACGAATTGGCAGCGCGGGTCGAAGCCGAGCACCATTGGCACGGCGGGCAACGAGAAGAAACGGGTGTGAGACGTGTCAACGCCCGGACCCAGGACATTTGCGCAGCGCAGCACGGTGACGGTGACCCCGGGCCGCTTCTCGGCGAAGTCGGCAACCGCCGCCTCCGTCTCGACGACATCCCGCTCGACCTGGGTGGTCGGCGGGTCGCGCCGGCTCATCTCCTCTGTGAAGAAGGCGGGGTCGCTCTGCGTGCAGCCATACCAGTGCCCGGTGCTCTTGAATATGAGCCGGCGGACTGGGGAGTTCTCCGCAGAGCAGGCGGCAAGGATGTTGAGGGTTCCGATCACGTTCGACTCGCCGACATTGTGCTCCGAGGCGACAATCGAGTCGACGGCGAGGCGGGTATCGATCAGGGTGTCAACGTCTGCCGCGGAGACGATCCGCTCGATCAGCGAGTGCTCGGTTCCGATCTTGACGAACTCGGTGCGTGACAGCTCCACGGTCGGCTCTTTCGAATCCACGCCGATGATCGCCTCGACCTCCGGAAATGATTCCAGCGCCTGTGCCAGCCGCCCTCCCCAATAGGTCGACAGACCCGTGACAAGGACCCGGCATGCGCGTCCCTTTGGTTTCTCACTCACTGATCAATTCTCCTCACGACATTCCTGTGGCGTCCCTTCTCCTGATTCTGCCACCGAAGGACCCTGAGCATCGTCGGGCTATCTTCTGGGGGATGCAGATCGGACTCAACGACGACTATGGAGACCCGGATCCGGAGTGGCTGAAGATCGATTGGCGGCCGCATCTCCAAGATGTCGAACTCCCCGGGGCGACTGTCCACTACACCGAGATCGGCGAGGGGCCTCCGATGGTCTTCGTTCACGGCCTCTCGGGCTGCTGGCAGAACTGGCTCGAGAACATGCCCCATTTCGCCAGGCAACATCGCGTGATCGCGCTTGATCTGCCCGGATTTGGTGACAGCCCGCTTCCCGATTGGACAATCGATATGCCGAGATATGGCCGGATGCTCCATGACTTTCTCGACGCGATCGGCGTCGAAGACTGCGGAGCCCTGATCGGGCACTCGATGGGCGGGTTCATCGCCACCGAGGCCGAGATCCAGCGTCCCGGGCGCTTTGCTGCTCTGGTGCTGGTCTCTGCCGCCGGGGTCAGCTTTGCGGAGATCCAGGCCGAGCGGACCGCGATCGTCGGCCGGGTCGGGCAGATGGCCGGGCCGGCGCTCGCCAGGTACTCCCGGCTTGCGTTGCTCAGGCCGCGGATCAGGCGAGCCGCCTTCCAGGGCATCATCCACAGGGCCGACCGGATTCGTCCGGAGCTGCTCTGGGAACAGGTTGAGCCCGCATTGCGCAGCCCGGGGTTTGCTGATGCGCTGAAGACGCTGGTCGGCTACGACGACCGCCACCGGCTCTCCGAGATCACCACACCGATCCTGATCGTCTGGGGTATGAAGGATCGCCTGGTGCCAGTATCGGCTGCGCTCAGCTATCACCGCAGGATCGCCGGATCACGCCTTGAGATCTTCGAGAGAACCGGTCATGTTCCGATGCTGGAGAGACCGGCCCGCTTCAACCATGTGGTCGCGAGGTTTCTCGACGAGAAGAAGGTCCCCGTACAGGCCGGCCGAGCCTGACTTGCCGATCAGCCGGTTATCGCGCCGATTGACGCTGAGCTGACCGTCGCCGCGTACTTCGCCAGGACGCCGCGGGTGTAGACCGGTTCTGGCGCCTGGTATTCGGTCAGGCGCTGGGCGATCTCCTCGTCGGTGAGGTTGACCTCGATCAGACGCTTGTCGATGTCAAGGGTGATCTGATCGCCGTCGCGAAGCGCGCCGATCGGACCGCCCTTGACGGCCTCAGGCGCAACGTGGCCGATCATCATTCCGCGGGTGGCGCCCGAGAACCGACCATCGGTGATCAGGGCGACGTCCTCGCCGAGCCCCTCGCCGACGATGGCTGCTGTCACCTGGAGCATCTCGCGCATCCCCGGTCCACCCGCCGGGCCCTCGTTGCGGATCACGATCACGTCACCCGCCTTGATCGCCTGTGACTTGACCGCCTTGAAGCAGTCCTGTTCAGATTCAAAGACTCGGGCAGTACCAGTCTGACCGCGGCGTTCGGTGCCCGCCAGCTTGACGACGGCACCTTCCGGCGCGATGTTGCCTCGGAGGATCGCGAGGCCACCGGTCGCCTTGACCGGGTCAGCCACGGGACGGACAACCTCCTGCCCTTCTTTCTCGGTTGCCTTGGCTGCTTCTTCCCCGATGGTCCTTCCGGTCACCGTGATGGCATCGGAATGGAGCAGACCTGCCTCTTCGAGACGGCTCAGAATCAGGGGAACGCCGCCGGCCGCATAGAGATCCGTGGCGACGAATCTGCCGCCGGGCTTCAGGTCGGCGAGCAGTGGGGTCTTTCTGGAGATCCGCTCGAAGTCGTCGATCTCGAGTTCGACGCCGGCCTCCTTGGCGACGGCCAGCAGGTGAAGGACACCGTTGGTCGAGCCGCCGGAGGCGCAAACGCAGGCGATCGCGTTCTCGAGCGAGTCCTTCGTGATGATCCTGCTGGGCTTGAGGTCCTCCCTGAGGACGTTCATGACCAGGCGGCCGATCTGTTCAGCGACCTTGTCCTTTGTCGGGTCCTCAGCCGGGACCATCGAGGAGCCACCGGGAGATATCCCGAGTGCCTCGAATGCGCAGGCCATCGTGTTTGCCGTGAACTGGCCACCGCTGGCACCGGCGCCGGGGCTCGCGACGTTCTCGAGGTCAAGGAGGTCCTCGTCACTCATGTTGCCGGCGGCGTGGGCACCCATCGCCTCGAAGAGGTCGACGATCGTCACGTCCTTGCCATGCCAGCTTCCGGGGGCGATTGATCCGCCATAGAGAAGCAACGAGGGGACGTCCAGGCGGGCCAGGGCCATGACGCAACCAGGGAGGGTCTTGTCGCATGCGCCGAGCGCGATGATCGCGTCGAACTGGTAGCCGCGGGCCATCAGCTCGATCGAGTCGGCGATGACCTCTCGGCTGACCAGCGAGGCCTTCATCCCCTCGGTGCCCATGGTGATTCCGTCAGAGACAGCGACGGTGTTGAACTCCATCGGGGTGCCGCCGGCTGCGCGGACGCCCTCCTTGACGTGCTCGGCGAGCGCGCGGAGGTTGAAGTTGCAGGGCATTGCCTCGGTCCAGGTATTTGCGATCCCGACCGTGGGACGACTGAGGGCATCGTCGTCGAAGCCGATCCCCTTCATGTAGGCGCGGGCAGCTGCGCGATCGGGGCCGTCGAATACGGCGCTCGAACGCGGTCGCGGAAACTCGCTGCTGGAGGTTGAGCCGTCGGTCACTGAGCTATTCACCTGTCCCTGGCGGCGGGCCGTGCCGCGCCGCGGTCTCGAAGTTGGCGTTACGGAGAGTCTATGCAGCGTGATCGGGGTCCAGTCCGACCACATCAACGGGCCCCGCGCCGCGGCCGATGCCGCTCAGGCCCTGGCCCACCGCCACGCCCGCCATCCGCCTGGCGACGATCGCAGCTTCAAGCGGTGTGTCACCGAGGGCGAGACGCGCCGCAAGTACCGACGAATGGGTACACCCGGACCCGTGCGCGGAGTCGCCGGGCATGCGCTCGCCGGGGATCTCGGTGGCCGTGATGCCATCGAAATAGAGATCAGTGAGGTCCTCGCTGTGCCCACCCGTGACGACGACGTTTGTCGGCCCGAGCCTGTGGATCGCCGCGGCCAGCTCCCGTTGACCGGCATCCTCGCCCAGGCCACTGAGCTCCATGGCCTCGGGGATATTCGGCGTCACGACAGTTGCCAGAGGGATGACGAGGTCGATGACGAGTTGCCGGGCGCTTGGGATAAGCAGATCCGCCCCGCTCTCGGAGACCATCACCGGATCAAGCACGACCGGGACGCCCGGGGCCAACGCGAGAGCCGCGACCACAGCCTCGACCGTCGCGACATCGCCAAGCATTCCGATCTTGATCGCGTCGACACCGATGTCGGCGATCACGATCCGCACCTGCTCGATGATCATCTCGGGATCGATCGGATCGACTCGTGTCACGCCGACGGTGTTCTGCGCGGTGATCGCGGTGATCGCCGTCATCCCGTGGACACCGCAGGCCGCGAATGCCTTCAGGTCTGCCTGGATCCCAGCGCCACCGCCTGAGTCCGAGCCCGCGATCGAGAGGACAGCCGGAACACGTCGTCCTCTCGATGTGGTTTCGGATTGAAGTC
>JBBQZL010000003.1:0-38436 GCA_038207745.1 Solirubrobacterales bacterium | reverse complement strand
AGGGCCGGTGATCTTCTTGCCGAGAGGCTCGAGTTCTCGATCAGCGAGGTTCTCCCGAGCGACGGCCTCCCGCACTGGGAGGGCGCGGCGGCTCTTGCCGAGCTGATCGGCCGATTCGGGACCGTGTAGTCAGTCCTTCGGGCGTAGCTTGAGCCGACCGCCGCGGCCAAACAGCGCCGCCGGGAGCTCGAAGATCACCGCGAAGAGCATCACCGGGATCGCGGCCGCGTAGGTGATCACCCAGTCGAGTCGGCGCTGCCAGGGCTCGCCTGCCTCGACGGCGTCGGCCCGGGACAGATGGGACAGGGCGATGTTGTGCCCGAAGGTGAACGAGTTGACCAGCGTCTGCCACATCGCGATCACGTCGGGCGATGGGCGCCCGGCTTCCCGGTCGAGCAGCACGAGCGAGGCCGGTGTGAAGAGAAAGCGACCCCGATGGTGGAGCGCCGACCATCCCGACCCACCGATCCAGGCCTGCAGGGATGTCCTATTGGGAAGCCGGCCCCCGGCACCCGCAGCCTCGTCGAGGGCTGCGATCGCCTCTTCGCGGCTGGTCGGCCCGCCGACAAGACCCAGTCCGCATTTCTCGCAGCGCCTCACAGGGGTCTTGTCGGGTCGCAGGACCGCCCATCCGAACAGGGGCTCTCCGCAGGCCGGGCAGGGCGGGTTGTCGGCGCCGGCGCCGGCCTCCAGCGGCACGGCGGGCGGAACGCTGTCGCGGACGCCCTTCACCCGGCGGTTCCGCCCGACCCGGGCAGGGGATCCACGGAGTACTCGAGCCCCGAGGTCGCGAGATCGTCAAAGAATGCCTTCGGGTCAAATGCCTCGGAGGGGGCCAGCGCGCCCTTCAGCTTGAACCCGGGCGCAGCCGAGAGCAGCGCACCCTTGACGATCATCGTTGCGGTCAGCCCGTAGACATCCGGTGCGGCGACGGTTCCGGTGCGGGTCGAACCGCCGAACTCGGCACGGCAGACGATCGTGAACATGTTGGCCCGGCGTGCCTCGTCTGACGGGCCCTCCGGCAACCGTCCGACCATACGGTTGACGATGCCGCGGATCGGCGTTCGCATCGCGAGCCCGAACGGCCCCATCAGGACCGGGAGCACCCGGGTCAACTGTGCTGGGAAGGCCGTGTCGGCGGACAGCATCATCTCGATGTTCCGTGTCCTGACATGACGGGGAACCGTGATCGGCTCTCCCGCCGGGTAGCGGATCATCTGCTTCTCACCGATCGGTTCCGGGAAGCGAAATGCCCCGCGGGAGACAGAGCCATCTGCCGGGCGCAGGCCACCATTCCGGAACTCCAGGTCGCCGCCGCTGACCATCCCGAGCCCGGAACGGATCGTGCCGCGGGTGGCGCCAAAGCCCTTCACCGCATAGGCGATCGTCAGCTTGTCGACCGGCCCCAGGCCTTCGGCGGTGAGTGAGGCGATCATGTCGCCGGGCACATAGTCGAATCCCATCGCAGGGATCAGCGCACAACCACTCTCGTCGGCAATCGGCCCATAGCGGTCAAAGACCAACTTGATGAACGGCTGCTCACCGGTGGTGTCGAGGTAGTTGACGCCGGCCTCCGCGGCTGCCGCAACCACCGGCTCGCCGACCTGTTCAAAGGGCCCGGCACAGGCGATCACCGCCCCCGCGCCAGAGAAGAGGGCCAGCAATCCGCCGGGATCGTCGGTCGCCACGGCGTGGGTGGCAACCCCGGTCGTGCTTCCGGTCAGGTCCCTGGCCAGCGCGCCAAGACGGTCGGGATTGCGCCCGGCGAGGATGAAATCGGCATCGAGTCGCAGCAGTTCCTGTGCGATCAGACGTCCGGTGAAGCCGGTGGCTCCGTAGACGACGATCGGTCCGGTCTGTTTGGAGGACATCGATGGATCGTATGGGAGCCGGATCCCCAGAAGACCCCGGGGCGGTACCGTTGCCACTGTGGATCAGCCTGCACGCAAACCAATAGGTGGATCGCCATGTCCGAGCTGACCCCCGGCCAGGAGCGCACCCGGGGCCGGGTGGAGGGGCTGATCGCGATCGCGGCACCGTTCCTCGACGTTGTACTTGCGGCGGGCGAGCGGATCTCCCGGCTGGCAGAACCCAAGGACTACGAGTACTACCCGATCCGCGCACCAGAATCGGACGAATCCGACGCCACCCCGGCATCCCACGAGGATCCGCCCCCGGGACCCGATGGCGCCGGTTAGGCGTTCCCGAATAGGGTGCCGCAAGATCAGATGAGCTCCAGAACCGAAATCCTCGAGCGCGAACGCCGCTTCGCACTTCCGGCCGCGATCATCACGGTCCTGGCGGTGGTGCTGATCGTCGGCTCGAGGGCGATGATCGCCGGGACCGACTTTGGTGACGGTGACGCCGCATATCTCAATGCGATCGAGTCGATCCGCTCCAACTTCCTGATCTCGTACATCCTCTTCGGGATTGGTTCGGGACTTCTTGCGGTGCCGCTGGTCTATCTCTTCAAGGCCGCCGGGGCACGAAACCCTGCCGTCAAGCAGCAGCTTCTTGCCGCGATCGTGATCGCACCGATCCTGATCATGCTCGGCTGGTTCATCACCGGCGCCGCCGAACTCGATGCGGCTTCGACCTTCAAGAACTCATCTGCGGCAGCGATCGAGACCAAGACGATCGAGCTGCTCAAGGACGAACAATCGCTGCGTGGGGCAACGGGATCCTCCGGGGCAACCGGCACTTCAGGCGCGACGGGCAGGTCAGGCGCGTCAGGTGCGAGTGGCGCAACCGGCTCAGCGGCATTGCTTGCTGCACCGGGCGCCGACGGTGCCACCGGGTCATCTGGCGCCGGCGGTTCCTCCGGCGACTCGGGGTCAACGGGTGGCTCAGGTTCGACAGGCGCATCAGGCGCATCCGACAATGTCGCCGCCACCGGGAGCACCGTGTCCGACGTCCAGAAGGCGCGCACCGAGGCTGCCGACGATGTCGCAAAGACCACCAGGGCGGATGCGGGCATGCGTCCCCTGGCGCTTGGTCTGCAGCTCGCGGGGGCGCTCGGCTTTCTGTTCGCGATCGTCTACACGTCTCTGCAGTCGATGCGGATCGGGCTGCTGACGCGTTTCTGGGGTTCGCTGGGCATCGCGCTCGGCGTCGTCTCGATTCTCCCCAACATGCTGCCCTTCCTGATGGTCTGGTTCATCTACATCGGGCTGCTGATCGCGGGCTGGGTTCCCCGCGGGAGACCACCCGCGTGGGCAGCCGGCGAGGCGATCCCGTGGCAGACCGCCGGGGACCGGGCGGCAAAGACGATGGGACACGACATCGACGGCGAGGGCACCGAGATCGAGCCGATCGAGGGTGACCCGAGTGACGCCGACGCGGGAACCAACGGCTCGGCAGCATCCCGTCCCGGCCGTCCGTCCGGCAACAATCCACGCAAGCGCAAACGACGCCGTTAGCGAGGTTGCGGGGCCTCGGGCGCCGCGTCAGTTGAGGCGTTCGATGACGAGCGAGGCAACGGCTGGGTGGGTGCCGCCGGCAAGCGGCGTGATCGTCAGTGCGGTGGAGTTTCCGGGTGGGTTGACCACCGAGACGAGTGAGTTCGTGGTGGTGGTCGTGACCAGGGCCTCTCCGGAGATCAGACTCGTGCCGGTCGCTCTCCCGTAGACGGTGTAGGGGAGCTCGAGTGAGTTGAGGGTCAGCTCGAGTTGACCTGCTTCGGTGACCGGAACGGAGAATGCAATGCGGTAGGTGCCGATATCCGAAAGCTCGAAGGTGCTGGCGCTGTTTCTCGAGATCGTGCCACTCTGCGGACCATCCTGGGGAAAGTCGACCGCAGTCCCGGCCGCGACCGTCGCCGCATTGTCAGGGGGCATGAGCGCGAAGAACTCGGCGTATTGGGATGGCCCGATGGGTCCCGTCGCACCAGTCGCCCCAGCCGACCCTGTCGCCCCCGGGTCGCCCGTCGCGCCGTGTGGGCCGATCGCCCCTGTGGGGCCAGCTTGGCCGATCAGGCCACTCGGTCCCGTCGGCCCAAGCGTCCCTCTCGGCCCAACCTTGCCGCGTTTGCCGCGTTTGCCGCGTTTGCCCCTCGCCCCCTTCTGCGACGAGCCACGGTCGGCTGCCGAAAGATCCGCCGGCCCGGAAGTGGTCCGGATCGAGGTGGCGGCGTAACCGGTGCCGCCGAGTGCAATGCAGAGCGAGATCAGCGCAACGATCATCGCCGGTGACGGTCGGCGGAGCTGCGGCCGCTTCGCGCGCAGGCTCAAAGCGCGGTGTTGCTTGCTCCGAGGTAACTGAACCGGACAGCAAGGGCGACAGCCTCGGTACGGGTCTCCACCTCGAGTTTCGCGATCGCGTTGCGGACATGGGTGTGGACCGTCGCGGGACTCAGCTCGAGACGATCGGCGATGTCCTTGACCCGAAGCCCCTCCGAGAGGAGATCAAGGATCTGTCGTTCCCTCGGGGAGAGCTTGAGCAGCTTCTCGACCTCGGAGGGTTTGCCGGTCGAGAAGTCTCCACCCAGGAAGGTTCCTCCGTTGGTGACTGCCTCCACCGCCGTTGCAATGTCCTCGGCCGGAGCGGACTTGAGAACGTATCCAGATGCGCCTGCCCGTAATGCGAGGGCGAGGAGATCAGGCTGGGCATGCGCCGTGAAGATGATCACCTTCGTCTTCGGCCGGACCCGGAGCACCTCCTTGGCAGCCTCGATGCCGTCCTGTTTGGGCATCTCGACATCGATGATCAGGACATCGGGGTCGAGATCCTTGACGACCTCGACAACCTCACGTCCATCTCGGGCTTCGCCGACGATCTCCACGATATCGCTGTCGGCCATCCGTGCTCTTACCGCGTCGCGCACAATCTCATGGTCATCGCAGAGGACAACTCGCTTCGCTGCCCCATCACTCATCGACGGACCCATGCGTTCATTACCGCGGGATCTTCCCAGGAGCGCCAAATGGAATCAAGCAGGGCGGCAAAGTGAAACTCCCATCGACCTCCTGGCGATTCTCCATCAGCGCGATCAGCGTCCGTCCGACGGCGACGGCCGTTCCGTTGAGGGTGTGAACGTGGCGGGGCGACCCACCCCCTGTCGGCCGATAGCGGCAATTGAGCCTTCGGGCCTGATAATCGGTCGTGTTTGAGCACGAGGTGAGTTCGCGGTAGCGCTCTTGGCTGGGGATCCAGGCCTCGCAGTCGTACTTCTTCGCGGCGGGCGCGCCGAGGTCGCCGACCGCGACGCTGACGACCCGGTAGGGGATCTCCAGGGCGGTCAGGATCCGCTCCTCGATTGCAAGCAATCTTTCGTGTTCGTCCTTCGAGTCCTCGGGTTCGACGAACGAGAACATCTCGACCTTGTCGAACTGGTGTACCCGGAAGATTCCCCGTGTGTCCTTTCCCGCGGCGCCGGCTTCACGCCGGAAACATGGCGAGAAGCCCGCATATCTGAGCGGGATGGCTCCGGCCCCGAGGATCTCGTCCGCGTGCAGGCCCGCAAGGGGTACCTCCGAGGTGCCGACCAGATAGAGATCGTCCTTGGGCAGCTCGTAGATCTGGTCGCGATCGCCCGGCAGGAACCCTGTTCCGATCAGCGCCTCCTCGCGGACGAGCACCGGGGGTATCACCGGCACATGCCCCTCGTCTCTCAGCAGCTCGAGGACGAACCTGACCAATGCGAGTTCGGCGAAGACCAGATCGCCCTTCAGGTAGGCGAAGCGGGACCCCGAAACCCGCGCGCCGGATTCCATGTCGATCAGGTCCGACCCTGTCCCGATTTCCAGATGGTCGCGAGGGGTGAAGTCGAAGTGAGGTGGATCCCCGACCTTGCGGAGTTCGACCGCGTCGTCCTCGGTCATCCCGTCGGGCGTATCCGGGTCGGGAAGGTTCGGAAGCGACGAAGCGAGGCTGTCGCGACGGGACTCGACCTCGGCCAGGTCGGACTCCATCTGTTTGATCGCCCCCGACAGCTCCCGCATCTCGGCGATCGCCTCGTCGGCGTCGGCCCCGGAGCGTTTGGCCTCGGCGATCGCGTCACTTGCGCTGTTCCGGCGAGCCCGCCCGCCCTCGATCTCGGGCAGAAGCTCGCGGCGCCTGAGGTCGAGCTCCAGCAGCTCGTCAACGGCCTCGGCCGCACCGCGTCTCGCGAGTCCCGCACGAACCATTTCCGGCTCGGCCCGGAGCAGCCTAAGGTCGATCACACGGGCCTCCTCGGAGTCCGCTCAGGTCAGACGCCGGCGTGTGCCGGCACCTCATCAAGGCTGGGTCGCGCCTCCGGAGCCCGACGTGCCGCCGCCTCCGGTTGAGCCCTGGATGTCTGATCCTGAGTACCTGGCGACGAAGTTCGCGACATCCTCGGCCTCGGTTCCCAGGACGATGTTCTGAGGCATGATCGCTCCCGAGAAGCCACCGTTCCGGATCGCGTAGAGAGCGTCGTCGTGGGTCTCCCTGCGACCGTCAAGGTTCGGCCCCTGGACGCGAGAGGCACGATTGCCGGTCCCCTGGGCGCCGGCGGCGGAAAGGGTGTGACAGCCCGAACAGTGAGTCGCGAAAAGAACCGCACCGTTGTAGTCGGGATCTTTGTTGGAAACCGAGATGCCCTCGCTGCCCCAGCCGCATCCAGCGACTGCGAGAGCGACGATCGACACCACGGCAGTTGTCACGATTGCTCGCACGACGGTCGCATCATATTCAGGCCGCGAATATCCTGGCCTGCGATGCCCGGCGACACCCCCCAGAGCTTTCGTTCAGCGATGTCCCTCTTGCCCACCGGGGTGACGATCGTCACCGCTGTCGGCACCGACGGACCGGCCGGCGCAACGGCCAACGCCGTCTCGTCGCTTTCGCTCGAGCCGCGGCTGATGCTGGCATGCCTCGATCGTGGCTCGCGGACCCTGCTCGCCGCGCAGGCGTGCAATGGATTCGGGATCAATGTGCTCGCAGCGGACCAGGAGAACGTCGCCCGCAACTTCTCCACCAAGGCACCCGTGCATGAGAAATGGGCGGACATCGAGTGGCGGGAGCGCTCTGGCCTGCCCGCGATCAGCGGCTCACTCATCTGGGTGGCCTGCGAGTTGATCGACGTGATCGCGGGCGGCGACCACGTGATCGTCACCGGCGAGGTCAGAGAGGTCGAGTCCCGCGATGACGCCGGGCCACTGGTCTATCACCGGGGCGGGTACCGCCCGCTCGGTTAGCCCGGGGTGCTCTCGCGTCCCGGTGCGCCCGCCCGCCGCTTGGGTGAACCGGGGCGACTTTCCTACCGTGGAGGTAGTTTTGTCGCCCCGGAATCGTGGTGGAGGTCGTGCTTGCGCGGATTGCCTCGAAGCCGGATCACACCTGCCGGAGCCGGATCACACTGGCGGATCAGAAGAGGTGGCCGCTGGTGGCGGCGGCGCGCAGTGCCAGGAAGAAGATGACAATGCAGCTGACGGTCATGATGCCCATCTCGCGGCGGACTATCGCCAGGGCCAGGGTGCGCTGCCGGTCCTCGGGGAGGTCCTCGAACTCGATCTCGCCGAGTTCCTGATTGGCGGCGCCGGCGCGAGCGCCCTCGGCGAGGAAGGAGACTGGGAGCGGCAGAATTCCGTAGAGGACGTGGAGGTCACCGGGCGCGACGTGCCCGGTGAGCAGCAGCAACATTCCGAGCATCGCCTGGATCACGACGGAAACCTGGGCGCTGCGGAGCAGGTACCAGAAGGGAATCGACGGTTGGTCACGCAGCCAGCCGACCCCTCCGACGACCGCGGCAGCCAGATTCAGAGCCAGAACCGCGACGCCGACAACCAGATGGATCTCCGGCATCAGCTCAATCCCGCCTGCAACCGTCGGGATTTGCCTCGCAGATGCGTAAAATCACTATGTAGCAAGGTGACACAAAGTGGGTGTATAAACCACAGTCACGTGCTTCAAAGTTATCTCCCAGTTCTCGTCTTTCTCGGCCTCGGTGTGACCTTCGGGACACTCTTCGCGGTTCTCAACCATGTTCTCGGACCCAAGCGCTCGCGGGTCGAGACCTCTTCGTCGGCACGCCAGACTGATCCCTACGAATGCGGGCTTCCGTCGGATGTGACGCGGACTTTCCGCTTCGGGGTCAGTTTCTACCTGGTCGCGATGCTGTTCATCCTCTTCGACATCGAGGTCGTCTTCCTCTATCCCGTCGGCGTGTTGCTGAAGGGGACCGGCGGCGTCTTCGTCCTCGGCGAGATCCTCGTCTTCATCGGTCTGCTCCTTGTCGCCTTCGTCTACGTGTGGCGAAAGGGTGCGCTGAATTGGAGATAGAACGACGGAAGATCCGCGCGCTCGCGCCGCTGGAGCAGCCGACCAGCCCGGAGGAGTTCCGCGCCAAGCAGCTTCAGGCAAGCCAGATGCTCCGCGGCGATCTCGAGGGTGTCGACCTCCAGAACTACGTCGAGGATCGCGTCGTGACCACGAAGCTCGAGGACGTCCTCAATTGGGCACGTTCCAACGCGATCTTCCCGATGACCTTCGGACTGGCCTGTTGCGCAATCGAGATGATGGCAATGGTTTCTGCCCGCTACGACATCGCCCGCTTCGGCGCCGAGGCCTTCCGCGCCTCGCCCCGCCAGGCCGACCTATTGATCCTCTCCGGTCGCGTCTCGGTCAAGATGGCGCCCGTTGTGAGGAGGATCTACGACCAGATGCTGGAGCCCAAGTGGGCGATCTCGATGGGCGCCTGCTCGTCGAGCGGCGGCATGTTCGCCAACTACGCGGTGGTCCAGGGCGCCGACAAGTTCATGCCGATCGACATCCATATCCCGGGATGCCCACCACGGCCGGAGGCCCTGATCTACGGCTTCAACAAGCTGCAGCGCAAGATCGTCGGCAATCCGGACCAGGGATGGCGCCAGCGCTACAACGCCGTGGGAACCGAGGAGTGGGCGCGCGGCGGCACCAACAGCCGGCCGAGCGCCGAGGCGGCGGAGGCATACGAGGCGGCGCGCAGGTTCGCCGATGCCTGATGCACCGGGCCTCGAACTGATCCGGGGGGAGATCGAGACCGAAGACCCCGGCGCAGTCCTCGAAACCAGCTTCGATCGGGATCAGCCCGCCCTGATCGTCGACTCCACCCGGATCCTCGCGGTGCTGACCTGGTTGCATGACACTCCGGGCCAGGAGTACACCTTCCTCTCGAGCCTTCATGCGGCGGATTATCTCCCGGCCGAGCCCCGCTTCGCCGTCCACTACGAGTTGATGAATCGAAATCGGGTCGAGCGCATCCGCGTCAAGGCGCTGCTTGCCGATCCCGAAGCCGGCCGGCCCGGCAGCGAGCTCGGCCAGGGTGCGCTTCCCGAGCTCGACTCGTGCGTCGAACTCTTCCCGACCGCGAACTTTCAGGAGCGTGAGGCCTATGACTTCTTCGGGATCGTCTTCAAGGGTCATCCGGGTCTGACCCGGATCCTGCTGGCCGAGGACTACGTCGGCTGGCCCCAGCGTCGGGACTTCCCGGTTGGCGGAGAGCCGGTCACCTTCACCTACAACGAGGAGGGTGCTCCTGCGAGCGAGCACCTCTCGACCAGCGGGGCGGATTGATGACAACGCTCGAGAAGGCCGCATCCGAGGTCGAGGAGCAGGTACCCGGGGCAACCGTGGAGCTCGAACCCGAGACCGAGATGATGACGATCAACATGGGCCCGCATCACCCGGCCACACACGGGGTGCTGCGCCTGATCGTCCAGCTCGAGGGCGAGGTCGTCAAGGACCTGAGACCGATTGTCGGCTACGTCCACACCGGGATCGAGAAGTCCTGCGAGGAGAAGGCGTATTGGAAGGTCATCCCCTACGTCGAGCGGATGGACTACCTCTCCTACTTCTTCAACATGCAGGCCTACTGCGGAGCGGTCGAGAAGCTGATCGACCTCGAGATCCCGCGTCGCGCCCAATATCTGCGGATCATCCACATGGAGCTGAACCGGCTCCACTCGCACCTGGTCTGGCTGGGGACCACGGCCCTCGATCTCGGCGCGATGTCGATGTTCTGGTACTGCTTCCGCGAGCGCGACACGATCCTCGATCTCTTCGAGATGTCGGCCGGCCAGCGGATGCATACGCGCTACTTCCAGATCGGCGGCGTGATCGAGGATATCCCGACCGGCTTCGAGCGGAAGCTGCTGGCCTTCCTCGATGAGATGCCGACGAGGATCCGTCAGTACGAGGCGCTGCTCGACCGCAACGAGATCTTCCTCCGGCGGACCAAGGGATTCGGCGCCGTCTCAAAGGAGCGGTTGCTCGAGCTCGGCGTCACCGGTCCGCTGCTCCGTGCGGCCGGCGAGCCGTGGGACCTCCGCAAGGTCACCGACTACCTGCCCTACTCCGAATTCGATTTCGGGATCCCGATCGGCTCGGTCGGCGACGGCTACGACCGCTATCGATGTCGCGTCGCCGAGATGTTCGAGTCGGTGAAGATCCTCCAGCAGGCCCTGGCCGGTCTCCCCGAGGGACCGCACATCGCCAACGACCGCAAATACGTGCTGCCGCCCCGCTCTGAGCTGTCGACCTCGATGGAGTCGCTGATCCACCACTTCAAGCTGGTAACCGAGGGCTTCCGCGTCGCCCCCGGCGAGGTCTACAACGCGGTCGAGTCGCCGCGTGGAGAGCTCGGCTGCTTCGTCGTCGCCGACGGCTCGTCGAAGCCGGCACGCGTCCACTTCCGTGACCCGTCCTTCGTCAATCTCCAGGCGCTCCACGACATGGCTGTGGGCACCTACGTGGCTGACCTGATCCAGACTCTGGCGATGCTCGATCCGATCCTCGGAGGCATCGACCGATGAGTCTTGATCCACTCGACACGCCGGGTCTTCCGGTCGACCCGGCACTGACCATCGGACGCGTCCCGGATCGCACCCCCGAGGAGATCCCGGAGCTTCACGAGGTCAACTGTCCTCCAGAGCTTCGCGAGCGGGTCGAGGAGCTGATCTCCCGCTATCCGGACAAGCACTCCGCTTCGATCCCGGCGCTCTGGGCGATCCAGCGCCGCTACGGCTGGTGCACCCCCGAGGGGATCCGCCAGGTTGCCGCAGTGATGAAGGTGACGCCGGCCTACCTGGAGTCGGTGGCGAGTTTCTATGACCTGCTCCGAACCGAGCCGGCAGGCACACATCAGGTCCTCGTCTGCACCAACATCTCGTGCTGGATGAGGGGCGGAGACGAGCTGCTGGGAGCATTTGTCGAGGCAGCGGGATGCAGTGCCGAGGAGGCGGGCCACGGCGGCGCGCTCTCTGACGACGGTGAGATCCTGATCTCCGGTTTCGAGTGTCTCGGCGCCTGTGATCTGGCCCCGATGGCCTCGATCGACGAGCGCTACTTCGGGCCGCTCGAGACTGCAGAGGCGGCTGAGGCGATCAAACAGCTTCGTACGGGCAGGGAGGTCCTTCCGGATCGCCCGCTGTTCAAGCGACCGCTGCCGGGTGGGGCAAAGGGGGTCGGCGTCGATGATCAGTGAGACGCGGGTGCTGCTCGCCAACGCCCAGGAGCCGGGCCTCAACACGATCGATATCTACAAGCGCCTCGGTGGCTATGAGAGCCTCGAGAAGGCCTATCTGCACATGGAGCCGCACGACGTCCTGACCGAGCTCGAGGACTCCGGGCTCCGGGGTCGTGGCGGCGCCGGCTTCTCGATGGGCAAGAAGGCCTCGTTCCTCCCGCGCGGTGAGATGGCCAAGTACCTCTGCTGCAACGCGGATGAGTCCGAGCCCGGTGCCTTCAAGGACCGCGAGCTGATGCAGCGCAATCCCCACCAGTTGATCGAGGGCATCGCGATTGCGGCGCTTGCCGCCGACGCCGGCCACGCCTTCGTCTTCATCCGCGGCGAGTACGACCTCCAGGCCGGCATCCTCGAAGCCGCGGTTGCCGAGGCCTATGAGGCCGGATATCTCGGCAGGGACATCCTCGGGACCCATCGCGACCTCGAGCTGGTCGTGCACCGCGGCGCCGGCGCCTACATCTGCGGCGAGGAGACCGCGCTGCTCGACGCGCTCGAGGGCAAGCGCGGCAATCCGCGCCTCAAGCCTCCGTTTCCGGCAATCCAGGGTCTCTATGGCGGTCCGACCCTGATCAACAACGTCGAGACGCTCTCCAACGTTCCGCACATCGTCCGCCACGGCGCCGATTGGTTCAAGGGATTCGGCACCGAGCAATCCCCGGGGACCAAGGTCGTCTCGATCTCGGGCTGTGTGCGCCGTCCGGGCAACTACGAGGTTGAACTGGGCGTGCCGCTGAGGGACCTCATCTTCGGACTCGCCGGCGGTCCCCTCGAAGGCAGGGAGATCAAGGCCTTCTATCCCGGCGGATCATCGTCACCCGTGCTGACCCCCGCCGAGCTGGATCTCCCCTACAGCTTCGAGGCGATGGCGGAGGCCGGATCGATGCTCGGTTCGGGTTCGGTCATCGTCGCCGACGACTCGGTCTCCATCCCGCACATGGCGCTGAGGACCGCGCGCTTCTACCACCACGAGTCCTGCGGAAAGTGCTCGCCGTGCCGCGAGGGCACCAACTGGACGGTGAAGATGCTCGAGAGGGTCGTCGGCGGCGAGGCCACGCCGATGGACCTCGACATCATCAGCTCCGTCCAGACCAACATCATCGGCAACTGCCTTTGCGTGCTCGGTGACTCGATGGCGATGCCGGTTTCGTCGATGGTGAGGAAGTTCCGCGACGAGTTCGAAGCGGTGATGAGCGGCGCCGACGTCGTGACCCGCACCGCTGACGCCGCCGAAGCGGACCCTGCCGGGAGTCTCCTGTGAAGAGGGAAACCCGCGAGATAACCCTGGTCATCGACGGACGCGAGATCGCCGCCACCGAGGGCGCGATGCTCGTCGATGCCGCCAGGCACGGTGATGTCGAGATACCGGTCTTCTGTTACGAGCCCAAGCTCGGCCAGCCGGTTGGAGCCTGCCGGATGTGCCTGGTCGAGATCGAGGGTATCCCGAAGCTCCAGACCGCCTGCTCGACCCCGGTCCGCGACGGGATGGTCGTCTACACCCAGACCGATCAGGTCAAGGAGGCCCAGAACGCGGTGGTCGAGTTTCTGCTCGTCAACCATCCGCTCGATTGCCCGGTCTGCGACAAGGGCGGCGAGTGTCCGCTCCAGGACATCTCGATCGGCTGGGGACCGGGCAACTCGCGCTTCATCGAGGGCAAGCGCCACTTCGAGAAACCGCTGCCGCTCTCGCCGCTGGTCGCGATCGACCGTGAGCGCTGCATCATGTGCTACCGCTGCGTCCGCTTCAGCCAGGAGATCTCCGAGGATGCCCAGCTCCAGCTGCTCGAGCGCGGCGATCGCACCTACGTCGGCACCTTCGATGAGCGGCCCTACATCGCCCCGTTCCATGGCAACATCACCGAGCTCTGCCCGGTCGGTGCGCTGACCTCCTACACCTACCGCTTTCGCGCCCGGCCCTGGGACATCGAGCAGGCCGGATCGGTCTGCACGCTCTGCCCGAGCCAGTGCAACGTCCGCTTCACGATCCGCGACGAGAAGGTCAAGCGTGTTCTGGCGCGCGACAACCCCGAGGTGGACGACGGCTGGCTATGTGACCGCGGTCGCTATGGCTTCGAGATGTTCGGCGCCGACGAGCGGATAACCGCTCCGATGATCCGCGAAGGCGACGGATTCCGGGTCGCGAGCTGGCCCGAGGCGATCGAGAGGGCCGCTTCGGGGCTGCGCACCGCCGGTTCGGAAACCGCCGCGCTGGTCGGCGATGCCTCGAACGAGGAGGGCTATCTGGTCCAGCGGATCATCCGCGAGGCGCTCGGCGGCGGCGATATCGATTCCCGGCCCGGCGGCGGCGCTGACCGCAACCTCAACATGCGGCTTTCGGACCCGGCGATCTCGGCGCGGGTCGCCGACATCGACACTGCCGACGTGGTCCTCGTGCTCGGCGTCGACCCGATCCACTCGGCTCCGATCCTCGATCTTCGGGTCCGCAAGGCCGTTCGCCGCTCCGGGACATTGCTCGCGATCGCGACCGATCGCCCGAGCGCACTCGACGGCGGCGCCACCGCCGTCGCGCGCAGCCATCCCCGCCACACTGCGGCGATGATCGAGGAGATTCGCAACGGAACGGGCGATGGCGCCGAGATCGCCGCGCTGCTCGAGGACGCCGAGGACATCGTCGTGATCTGGGGCGAGCGGGTTGCCCGCGAGGGTCGTGCGGTCGAGTCCCTGCTCGGTCTGGCCGCCGACCTGAAGCTTTCCGAGGGCGAGCGCTCAGGACTGATCGGCGTTCCCGAGCTTGCCAACGGGCGTGGACTCCGAGAGGTCGGGTGTCTTCCCGACGCGGCCCCGGGACTCGGCGAAACCGGCAAGGGCCCCGGCCGCGACACCGGCGCGATCCGCGAGGCCCTGATCGCCGATCAGCTCAAGGCCCTGATCCTCTTCGGATCAGATCCGCTTCGCGACGCACCCGACTCGTCGGGCTGGGAGGAGGCTCTGACCCAGGTTGGCTTCACAGTCGCCTTCTCGATGTTCGGTGACGCCTCCACCGCCAGGGCAGACGTCGTCTTCCCGCTTGAAACCTTCGCCGAGAAGGAGGGTACGGTCACACACATGGAGGGTCGCCTCCAGCGTGTGCGTCCGAGCGCCAAGCGTCCAG
Organism: Solirubrobacterales bacterium; assembly: GCA_038207745.1. Taxonomy (GTDB): domain Bacteria; phylum Actinomycetota; class Thermoleophilia; order Solirubrobacterales; family 70-9; genus JBBQZL01. Next base: position 23,863 of record JBBQZL010000003.1, on the reverse strand, counting down.
GGGACGTCCGCCCGGGCTGGCAGATCCTGGCCGAGATCTCCGCGTCGCTGGGAGACGAGACCGGTATCTCGTCGGCTCCCGATGCCCTTTTGGCCGTCGCCGACTCCGTCTCCTTCTATGCAGGGCTGACAGCCGAGGAGATCGGCGGACGTGGAATCCGCTGGCAGGATCGGACTGCTGCAGAGTCTCTTCCGGCATCGACCGGTGTCGGGGTGACCGACGGTCACTCGGAACATCCGAAGAGCACTCCGGCGCCTGATCCGGGCGGCGCCCTGAGGCTCGGGACCTTCAGGGACCTCTGGGCCAACGAGGTCACCGAGCTCAACCCAGCGCTCAGGTTCCTGACCCAGCAGCAGCGCCTCGAGATCGCGCCCGTGGACGCCGAGCGGCTCGGCATCTCCCAGGGCGAGGAGGTCGAGGTCGGGCAGAACGGCAATAGCGTCAAGGCACGGGTCGTCCTGCGTGAGCGCCAGCTTCCCGGTGTCGTCTTCCTGATCGAGGGCACCCTCGAGGGCAATGCAAACGAGCTCGTCCATGGGCCTGCGCGCACGGTTGAGATCCGCAAGGCCGAGGGGCATTGATGCTTACGCTCGCCGCCGTCGACTACACCGAGGCAATCTGGGTGATGGTCCTCAAGTCGATCATCATCTTCGCGGTCATCCTCGGGATCGTGCCGATCGTCCTGGTGGCCGAGCGCAAGCTGCTCGGCCGCTTCCAGGGACGCTATGGCCCCAATCGTGTCGGCCCGTTCGGCCTCCTGCAGCCGATGGCTGACGTCGCGAAGCTGATCAGCAAGGAGGGCTTCCGCCCGCGGATGGCGGTCCCGATCCTCTACGAGATCGCACCGGCATTGACGATCATCTCGGCGACGTTGACGATTGCGATCCTCCCCTTCGGCGACGTCATCGACGGAGTCGGCCTCTACGGGATCGACGTCTCGATCGGCATCCTCTACGCCTTCGCATTCGGCTCGATCTCCTTTTACGGCCTGCTTCTCGGTGGTTGGGCCTCGGGCTCCAGGTACAGCTTCCTGGGTGCTATGCGCTCGGCTGCGCAGCTCATTTCCTACGAGGTCTCGATGGCGCTCTCGCTGCTCGGCGTGATCATGATGGCCGGGTCGCTGTCCCTCGTCGACATCGTCAAGGCGCAGGGTGATGTCTGGTTCATCATTCCACAGTTCGTCGGCTTCATCATCTTCATGGTCGCCGGGTTCGCGGAGACAAACCGCGCGCCCTTCGACCTCCCCGAGGCCGACGCCGAGTTGGTCGCCGGCTACTCAACCGAGTACGGAGGGATGCGCTTCGGCTCCTACTTCCTGGCCGAGTACATGGAGATCCTCGTCGTCTCCGGAATCGCCGCGGCGATGTTCCTCGGCGGATGGATGGGCCCCGGGCCGAATTGGCTCGACCCGATCTGGATGCTGGCCAAGATGCTGACCCTGACCGCCTTCTTCATCTGGATCCGTGCCACCTTGCCGCGGCTCCGATACGACCAGCTGATGTCGCTGGGATGGAAGGTGCTCCTGCCGCTTGCGACCCTCAACGTCGTCGTCACCGCAATCCTGATCGTGGGCACATGAGCCGACCGACGCCAAACGGCGATAACGGGTCTGTGGCCAGGGAACCTGGTGCCAATGGTTCCGTCGTCCACGAGTTCCCCTATCTGCGCAGCGCCGACGATGTGGCGCCGGTTCCGCGCGGACCAGAGCCGGGCGGCATGGGCGGCATCTACCGCGCCTTCGGGGAGACGATCCGCGGGCTCAAGACGACGATGGCACGGGTTGTCGAGGGCCCGCACACGATCCAGTATCCCGAGGAGAAGACGCCGGTCTATCCGCGCTTTCGTGGGCGTCACAAGCTCCATCGCTTCGAGGATTCCCATCTCGAGAAATGCGTCGGGTGCTCGCTTTGCGCTGCATCGTGCCCCGCGGACTGCATCCGCGTGGTCGCGGCCGAAAACGACCCTGACAACCGCGTTTCCGCCGGCGAGCGCTACGCCGCGGTCTACGAGATCAACCTCTCGCGGTGCATCTTCTGCGGCTACTGCGAGATCGCATGCCCCTTCGACGCGATCACGATGGGCCATGACTACGAGATGGCCGATTACAACCGCAGTGACCTGATCTTCACCAAGGAGATGCTGCTCGCCGAGCCGCTCGAACGGACACCCCTGCGAATGGAGGGCGAGTGACCGAGGTGGTCTCCTAGTGGTCCAGGTCTGCTTCTTTGCCGGAGCCATCGGCGCGATCGGCGGCGCGATCCTCGTGATCATGCTGCGCAATCCCTTCTACAGCGTCCTGGCGCTGATCATCCACCTGTTCTCGCTCGCGGGCCTCTTCCTGCTGCTTCAGGCCGAGTTCATCGCGGCCGCCCAGATCGTCGTCTACGCGGGCGCGGTGATGGTCCTATACGTCTTCGTCGCCGCCTATGTCGGCGGGGCGGAGGATCCTGCCTGGGAGCCGATACCGGGACAGAGATTCCTCGCACCGATCCTCGGCCTCGCTCTCTTCCTCGAACTCTCGGTCGCCGTGCTCGGCACCTCGCTGAAGGCGCTCGGCGAGGAGGGCCCGACCGTTTCTCTGGGCTTCGGATCCCCGGAGGACATCGGCCGCTTTCTGATCGAGCGTTTCCTGATCGCATTCGAAGGCGCCTCGATCATTCTCCTGCTCGCCGCGGTCGGCGCCATCGTCCTGGCCGGTCGCAGGCCCGGGCCGCATGATCCCGGACCAGATGCCGCCGCCGAGGCTTCGCCGATCGCCTCGGTCACCTCATCCGGGGAGGTGCCACATGGCGGTTGAGTGGTACGTCGTGCTCTCGGCGATGCTGTTCTCGATCGGCGCGATCGGAGTCCTGATCCGGCGCAGCCCGCTGGTCATCCTGCTCTGCCTCGAGCTGATGCTCAACGCCGGCAATCTCGCCCTGGTCGCCTTCAGCCGCATGCATGGCAACCACGACGGGCAGATCTTCGCCCTGGTCGTGATGGTCGTCGCCGCCTGTGAAGTCGTCGTCGGACTGGGCCTGATCGTGGCGATCTATCGCCGCAGAATCGCCCTTGACGTCGATGAGCTGCGGAGGCTCCGCGGATGAGCATCACGACATGGGCGTGGCTCGTCCTGCTCTTTCCTCTGCTCGGCTCGGTGCTGATCGGCCTCGGCTTCAAGGTTCTCCCGAACCGCGCCGCCGCAATCATCGGCACGGCCGCGATCGCCCTTGCCTTCGGCTGCGGAATCGCCGCGCTCCTGACCATGCTCGGCGAGCCGGCCGAGCCGCGCGAGTTCACATCCTCGCTCTGGGATCTCGCCAACACGGGCTCGATGACGATCCAGCTGGGGATCCTCGTCGATCCGCTCTCGCTCTTCATGGTCCTGGTCGTCACCGGCGTCTCGACCATGATCCACCTCTACTCGATGGCCTACATGGACTCCGATGCGGGCTACAACCGCTTCTTCTCCTACCTCAACTTCTTCGTCTTCTCGATGCTGCTCCTCGTACTCGCGGGCAACTTCGTGCTCTTGATCGTCGGTTGGGGGCTGGTCGGGTTCGCCTCCTACGCGTTGATCAGCTACTGGTACCGGCGCAAGACCGCGACCAAGGCCGGCATGAAGGCGTTTGTGATTAACGTGGTCGGCGACATCGGCCTCTACCTGGCGGCCTTCCTGATCTTCCGCCACCTCGGCAGCTTCGATTACCAGGAGGTCTTCAAGCAGGCTCCAAGCGCCTTCGCGACCAACAGCTGGACGATCGTCGCGATCTGCCTGCTGCTGATGGTCGGAGCATTCGCAAAGTCGGCTCAGATCCCCTTCCACACATGGTTGCCGGACGCGATGGAGGGACCGACGCCGGTCTCGGCATTGATCCACGCCGCGACCATGGTGACCGCCGGCGTCTACCTGATCGCCCGCACCCACTCGCTCTTCGAGCTGGCGCCGACCGCGGCCGACATCGCGGCCTGGGTCGGGGTGGCGACGCTGTTGATCGCGGGGACGATCGCGCTGGCCGTCACCGACCTGAAGCGGATCATCGCCTACTCGACGATGAGCCAGATCGGCTACATGATCCTCGGCGTCTCGATCGGCGCCTACAGCGCCGGGATGTTCCACCTGATGACCCACGCCTTCTTCAAGGCGCTGCTCTTCATGGCTGCAGGCTCGATCATCGCCGCCGCGGCCAATCGCCAGAACATCGACAGGATGGGCGGCTACGCAAGGGCGATGCCCTTCACCGCGGCGACGCTCTTCATCGGCGCCCTCGCGCTTGCCGCATTCCCGATCACCTCGGGCTTCTTCTCCAAGGACGAGATCCTCGGCTTCGCCGACTTCAGGGGCGGCCAGTACACGGTGATGGCGATCTGCGGCTACATCGGTGCCTTCCTGACCGCGATCTACTCATTCCGGATCGTCTTCCGGGTCCTCGGCGGCAAACGATGCGTCGAGGCGACCCACCTGATCGAGACGAGCCACGTCGTCCATGCGGAGCCCGAGAACCCGGCCACCGGCGAGAAGGAGGACACCGGGGTCGGTTTCCCCGGGCCCGAGCATCACATCGCCGACCAGGCCTTCCCGATGAAGTTCGCGATGAGCGTGCTGGCATTCCTCGCCCTGGTCGGCGGCCTGATCCAGGTCCCGGGGATCGACGACGCGGTCAGCAGGTTCCTCGAGCCGACCTTCGCGGACTCCAGGTTCGAGGCGATGCAGCCATCGGTCGGGCACGAGTGGTTCGGCCTCGGGATCGGCGCGATCATCTCGATCGTCGGGATCTTCGTCACCTACATCCTCTACGTGAAGCGACCGAGCCTCCCGAACCTGCTCGAGAACCGTTTCCGGCCGATCCACACGCTGCTGGTCAACAAGTGGTATTTCGACGAGGCGATCGACTTCGCGGTCGTCCGCCCGGTGCTCGCGATCGGGCGCTTTGCCAACAACGTCTTCGAGCGCTTCGTCGTCGACGGCATCGTCACCGGAACGACCGGGGTGGTCCGCGGCGCCGGCTCGGTTGTCCGCACCGCCCAGTCCGGATTCCTGCGGGCCTATGCGGCACTTCTCGTCAGCGGGGTCCTCCTGCTCGGCCTCTACTTCCTGATCAAGGCCTCCTGATGCTGAACTCCGTGCTCTGGACACCCCTCGTCTTCGGAATCCTCCTGCTCGTCGTCCCGCGGCGATTCGCAGGTTGGTGGGCTGTGCTCGGGACTGCGGTCACCCTCGGAATCGCAATCGCCCTGCTCGCCGGCTTCGACACGGGCAGCTCCGGGATGCAGGACACGGTCGATGTCAACTGGATCCCCGGCCTCGGCGTCGACTACAGCCTCGGGGTCGACGGAATCAACATCTTCCTGGTCGTCCTCACCGCGCTGGTCTGGTTGCCTGCGACTGCGTTTGCGGCCTTCCGCGACCAGGACCGGCCGAAGTTCTACTTCGCCCTGATGCTGCTTGCGGAGACCGCGACCCTCGGCGCCTTCCTGGCGCAGGACCTCCTGCTCTTCGTCCTCTTCTTCGACCTGATGCTGGTCCCGTTCTACTTCCTATTCGGCATCTGGGGATCGGAGGTGGACGGGAAGACGGCCTTCCGCTCGACCCTGAAGATGTTCATCTACACGCTGGTCGGCTCACTGCTGATGCTTGTCGGTGCGGTTGCGATCGCGGTACTCAGCAACACCTCATCCGACGGGATCACCTTCTCGCTCTCGGCGCTCCAGGACGGGACCCTTGCACATGGCTCTCAGCAATGGATCTTCTGGCTCTTCGCGGCAGCCTTCCTGGTCAAGATGCCGGCCTTCCTGGTCCATGGATGGATGCGCGACACCTACAGCTCCGCGCCGCTCCCGGCCCTTGCGGTCTTCTCCGGAGTGCTCTCCAAGGTGGGCGCCTACGGGTTCATCCGGATCGTCCTTCCGATCCTTCCCGACGCCTCCGTCGACTACCAGACCGTGATCCTCGTCCTCGCGGTCGCGGCGATCCTCTACGGCTCGGTGATGGCCTTCACCCAGTCCAACATCCGGCTCGTCGCCGGGTACTCGTCGATAGCCCAGCTCGGATTCATCACCGCCGGTGTCTTCACCCTCCAGGTGGATGGGCTGAACGGCTCCCTGCTGCAGATGGTCACCCATGGCCTGGTCGTGGTGCCGATGTTCCTGATCATCGCGATCCTCTACGAGCGTTCCGGGACCACGGACATGAGGAAGATGGGAGGGATGGCAACCCGGGCGCCGGTGCTCGCGGCGATCTTCCTGATCATCTCGATGGCGACGCTCGCGATGCCCGCGACCGCCAATTTCGTCGGTGAGTTCTACGTGCTCAACGGCCTCTTCCAGACCAAGGCCGTCTTTGCATACATCGGGATCATCGGGGTCGTTCTCGCGGCCTTCTACTCGCTGCGCCTCTATCAGCAGACAATGCACAACCGTGGCGGCGAGGGGTTGGTTTCCCGCGAGATCGGGCTGCGCGACGCGATCTGCGTGGTGCCGCTGGTCGTCTGCATCATCGCGCTTTCGTTCTACCCACAGTTCATCCTCAAGCGCACCGACACCGCCGTTCCGGCCACGGTCAGCGCGGTGGCCGCGGGGTCACTTCCGAAGCTCGCTGAAGATTCGGGCGAGGCCGGCTACGCACCCCTCTCCCAGGAGTCCAAACAGTGATTCTTGCCGACGTAACACCACCCGAGATCGATTACGCGGGCCTCTCGCCGATCATCGCGCTGGTCGGAGGGATCTGCGTCGTCCTGCTCGCCGCGGTCTTTGATCAGGTCAAGCGGTTTATCCCGGCGCTGACCCTGCTGACGCTTGCCGTGGCCGGCGGGTTGTTGATCTGGCAGTGGGGCGAGAGCAAGGATCTGGTCAGCGGCGTCCTCCAGATCGACGACTTCTCGATCGCGCTCGGCCTTGCGGCGGTCGGAGCCGCGATGTTCACGGTCTTCCTCTCGATCCGTGAGCCCGCAACCGAACACGCCGGAGTCGGTGAGTACCACGTGTTGCTGCTCGGCTCTGTCTTCGGAATGACGATGCTCACCCAGGCAACCAGCCTGTTGACGCTGTTCATCGCTCTCGAGGCACTTTCGATCCCGCTGTACGTGCTCTGCGCAACCAACCTCCACCGCAGGGACTCGCTCGAGTCGGGTCTCAAGTACCTGATCATCGGCTCGCTCGGTTCGGCAACCCTGCTCTACGGACTCGCGATGATCTACGGAGCCACCGGTTCGACCGAGTTCACGGGTATCGCCAAGGAGGTGACCAGCCAGGGACTAAGCTCGGATCCGCTGCTGATGCTGGGCATCGCCCTCGTTGCGACCGGCTTCGCCTTCAAGACCTCGATCGCGCCGTTTCATCAATGGACTCCGGACGTCTACCAGGGCGCGCCAACGCCGATCACCGCCTTCATGGCGGTCGCCACCAAGCTGGCCGCCTTCGCCGTGTTCGTGCGCTTCTTCCTGGTCGCCCTTGCACCCTCGGCTGCCGAGTGGGACACGGCGCTCGCGGCGCTGGCGGCGATCACGATCGTGGTCGGAAACGTCGGTGCGATCAAGCAGACCTCGCTGAAGCGGATGCTCGGATATTCGGGAGTCGCCCAGGCCGGATACATCCTCGGCGGCCTCGTTGTCGCCACAGAGGTCGGGGTCAGCGCTCTGGTCTTCTATCTCCTTGCCTACACGATGATGAATCTCGCCGGTTTCGCGGTCATCGTCGCCCGGGAACGCGAGACCAGCCACGGTGATGAGATTGCCTCGGTCGAGGATCTTGGCCGCTCGAGGCCGCTGATGGCCGCCATTCTCACGGTCTCGATGCTGGCGCTCGCAGGCCTTCCGGGAACCACGGGTTTCATCGGCAAGCTCTTCCTGATCGAGGCCCTCATCGACGGGGGCTACACCTGGCTTGCGGTGATGATCGTCGTCGGCACGATGATCTCCGCGGCCTATTACATGCGGGTCGTTGCGGCCGTCTGGGTACGTCCCGGAGCCGATCGAACCGACCCCGAGGCGCTGCCCGCGATGGCCGGTGGCTCGCCGGAGGCAGACCCGATTGATCCAAGGGCCGGTACGCGTCTCTACCTGGTCATCCCAGCGCTGGTCGTCGCCGCGGCAACCGTCTTCTTTGGGATCATTCCCCAGCCGCTGGTCGATGTGGCCGACCACGCCGCGGCCTCGCTCGCCCAGTATCTGCCCTAGGGCAGGGGGCTCCCGGTGCTCCACCATATCGCCCTCGAAATTGCCCCCGGCGATCTCGAGGCGGGCATCAGGTTCTGGGAGGCGATCGGCTTTGCCCGGGTGCCTGTGCCGGACTCCCTGGCCGACCGCGCCACGTGGATGGAGAAATCCGGAACCCAGATCCACCTTCTCCTCACCGGGGATCCCGTGGTTCCCGGGTCGGGACACCCGGCGGTCATCGTCGCCGACCTGCCTGCGGCGATCGAACGTCTGGAGGCGGCCGGCTTCTCAGTCCAGGAGCGTCAACAGCATTGGGGCGAGCGCCGTGCAATCGCGGTCATGGCCGGGGGACAGCGGGTCGAGATGATGGCGGCGCCTCCCGCTTCAACCGTTTCCGGGTCAACAGGGCGAGATCGGCCTGGCTGAGCAGTTGGTCGATGGACCGTACCGACGACTTGAGGGTTTCTCCGACATGGGCCTTCGCCCGGTCACCTCCGAGGTGCTCGTGAAGCGCCCGGTAGTTCCAGACTCCGGTCAACCCGTCCTGCCTGGAGAGATCCTCAAACGCCGTCTTGTTCCTGTCGAGGGTCCGGACCAGGTGGAAGGTGATCAGGCTCGTCAGCCAGAACATCGGGATCTCCAGCAGTGCGATGGTTATCCATGTCAGTTGGGCGCCAAGCCTTGCGCGCGTCCCCGTCAGGGCGATGTTCAGGAATCCGATCCCCGCGATCTTGCCGTCATTGCGCCTGCAGAGCGAACTGCGCCTTGGCTGTCGGGTCCGTTTTCCATCGGTGGCGGCGGACACCACCTTGATCACTCATACGCCTTTCGCGGGCGGGAGATCGGGGTCGGCCGCTACGCCGTCATGGTCTCTGGCTAGGATCGACCGATGCGCTACCCGGTAGAGGAGTTCACACCCGACGAGCAAGCCATGCTGGCTGCGCATTTCACCAACATCGATCGACCGGTTTTTGCGCTGGTAAACCTCCCGGAAACCGTCAAGGGAGCGATGTTTGCCAGGTATTCGCGCTACTCGGGTTCTGTCAGGCGGCTCTTCCTCGATGAGTTCGCCGCCGACGTCGCCGAGGGCACCCGGCCGTTCGATGGGGCGGAGGGTGCCCGCGCCGCGAAGCTCTACGAGCGGGTCTTCGTCGGATACGGGGACGACTCGATCGCCCAGGTCGGTGGCGCCCACATCGCGTGCGAGTGGGTCTCCAACATCCTCACCAAGACTCTCCAGAGGGGCCGGCTTGCCGCCTACCTCGAGCAATCGACCCGCTACATCCCCTATGACCGCCCGATCTCGTCCGGCGGCGGCTATCGTTATTACACGGATGACGATCTGGGGCCCGAGTTCAACGCAGCGATGAACCAGATCTTCTCGATCTACTCGAACTCATTGGGTGAGGTCGAGAAGTGGGCAGCGGATCGCTGGCCGCGTGACCCGGACCAGCCCGAGGGCGCCTGGGCCAGCTCGATCCGGGCAAAGGCGCTTGATCTGCTCCGTGGATTGCTTCCCGCTGCGACGCTCAGCCATGTGGGCATCTATGCCTCGGGCCAGGCCTACGAGCAGTTGGTGATGCGACTGATGGCATCGCCGCTGCCGGAGGCGCGGGCATTCGGCGAAATGATCCTGGCCGAGCTCAAGCAGGTGATGCCGAGCTTCGTCGCGCGCATCGACCGGGCCGATCGTGGCGGCGAATACATCTCCTTCCTCGAATCCCGCCGCAATGCGACGGAGAGTTGGATTTCCAGGCTCGGGCTCGATCGGCGTGATCCGGGCGACGGCTCGCCCGTCGTCGAGTTGCTGCACGTCGATGGCAACGAGGAGGGTCTGCTCGCCTCCTGCCTCTATGAGTCAGCCGCGACCTCTGAGATGGAGATCCGCGCCCGCCTCGATCTGCTCGACAGAGACGAGCGCGCCCGGCTCCTCGGCGATCTGGTCGGCGAGCGCCGCAACCGCAGACATCGGCCCGGGCGAGGCTTTGAGGCGATCCGCTACCGCTTCGAGATCGTCTCCGACTATGGCGCATTCAGGGATCTCCAGAGGCACCGGATGCTCACCTGCCAATGGCAGACGCTGGGCCCCGATCTCGGCGCCGGAGTCCCTGAGGAGATCCGCGACGCCGGGGTCGACGGCGAGTATGAGCGCGCACTGGACATCTCGCAGCGCGAGTACGAGCGCCTCCGCGGGTCGGGAATGCCACAGGCCGCTCCGTACGCGCTTTCGCTCGGGTATCGGATCCGCTATGTCCTGGACCTCAACGCCCGCGAGGCAATGCATCTGATCGAGCTCAGGTCAGGGCGCGAAGGTCACCCGACATACAGGGCCGTCGCACAGGCTATGCACGACCGGATCGCGACGATCCATCCGTCGGTGGCCGCGGCGATGACCCACGTCGACACCACTCATGAACCGCGGCTCGAGCGCATCCTCGGAGAGATCCGCACCCATCACAAGCGCGCCGAGTTCGCCGATCGCGATCGAGCCGACTCACCCTCCGGCCTCAGCCAGCTCGGCTGACCCGATGAGCCTCAGGGTCCGCCTCGCGGCAGCAATCTCGCTGGCGCTGCTGGTCGCACTGCTCCTCTCCGGCTGCGGCAACGAGAGCGCCGACGCAAAGATCTGGAAGCCCAATCCGTCGATCAGCTCCTGGCAGTGGCAGCTTCAGGGCAAGGTTGACACCGGGGTGAAGGCGCCGGTCTACGAGGTTGACGGATTTGACGTCGGCCGCGAGACGGTCAACCGGCTGCACAGCAAGGGACGCAGGGTCATCTGTTACCTAGACGTCGGCAGCTGGGAGCGCTACCGTTCGGACGCCAAGCGCTTTCCCAAATCGGTGATCGGCAAGAAGTACGAGGGCTATCCCGACGAGAGCTGGCTCGACATCCGCCGGATCAAGAAGCTCGCCGCGCCGCTTCGGGCGCGCTTCAGGATCTGCGCGAGCAAGGGATTCGACGCGGTCGAGCCTGACAATGTCAACGGCTGGGAAAACCCGACCGGCTTCCCGCTGACCAGGGCCGATCAGCTCCGCTTCAACCGCTGGATCGCCCGCGAGGTCCACAAGAAGGGCATGTCGGTGGCGCTCAAGAACGACGGCCCGCAGGCGACGCAGCTGGTCGGTAACTTCGACTTCGCCGTGGTCGAGCAGTGCTTCCAATACGACGAGTGCGGCCAGTACACCCCCTTCATCAGGGCAGGCAAGGCGGTCTTCGAATCCGAGTACGAGCTCGCCCCCTCAGCCTTCTGCCCCCGGGCCAAGAACCTCCGCTTCACCGCGATCCGCAAGAGCTACGATCTGTTCGCAAAACCGTGGAGGCCCTGTCGGTAGACAATGATTCGGCGACACGCGGCTATTCATTGATTTGGTCAGCCTCCTCTGCGAAATGCGAAATGCCCTAATCGCCTAAGGCTAGAAGTGCATTCCATCGCTGAAGGCAGGCGCGAACCCCACCCTGATGTTCAAATCGATGGCGACCTATCGGTATTACGTTTGCGTCGTACAATAGATGTGCTATATTCGTTCCTGTGAGTTGGTCGACGGATTCGACGGAGAAATTCGACAGATGGTTTGAGAGCCTGGCGGAAGAAAAGCAAGACAGCATTCTGGCTGCCGTGTCTCTGCTCGAAGAAGAAGGACCAGCGCTGGGTCGGCCGGTGGTCGACTCGATTGAGAACTCGCGCCACTCCAACATGAAGGAGCTGCGACGGGGAACGTTAAGGGTTCTATTCGCATTTGACCCAAGCAGGATTGCCATTCTGCTGGTCGGAGGAGACAAGCGAGGCGAGTGGAACCGCTGGTACAAGAAGGCGATCCCGGAAGCTGACGACTTGTTTGATGATCACCTCCAGCGGCAACGATGAAGTAAGAATGGTCTTGGTCGGGTAGGCCGAGATTGCGAGGTTACCTCGACCGGGTCGGTCGAGAAAAGATTGGAGCCACCGCTATGACGGGAAGGAAGTTTTCGGAGGTTCGCAAGGAAATCCTTGCCGACCCTGTTAGACGAGAGCGAATCGATCGTGAGAAGGAAGCCATGCGGGCGGCTGTCCGCTTGGCTTCGATCCGCGAGAGTCGAAGCACAACACAGGCTGAACTGGCAGCGGTCATGGGTACGACACAGGCCAATGTTTCTCGAATCGAGCATACGGACAATCCATATCTCTCGACTCTGGCTGAATACATCGACGGTCTGGGCGGTCGCCTGGAAATAAATGCGGTGTTTGATGACGAAGTGGTCTCCCTATCGGAGATTCAACCAGCTCACTGAACGCAAAAGGCCCCGGCGCCAATCGAGATGGCGGAGGCTCAGATCCCCTCGCCATCGGGCGCCTTCCGACTCTGCTGCCCCCGCGATTCTTCGAGTGGTCAGGTCGCCGGGGCTCATGGCGGTCACCGGGCACCAAATACCTCGCTCGCGAGGATGAAGAGTTACGGTCCGGTCGTCTCTCAGCATGCAGGCAAGCAGTCGTGAGCATGCGGTCGAACTTGCCGGAGTCGCGTGGTCGCATGGAGGTTCGGCCTCAGGCCTCGGGCCAGCTGGTGTCGTGCGAGCCGAGATCGAATTCGTTGAAAATAGCGACACTCGGACACCGTCATCCAGGGACGTGGCAGCCGTTTAGATGCGGGTCGCCAGGTTGCGGTGCTTTCTCTTCTATCGGGTACGTAACTAGGATCAGGGAACACCGACCTGAGGAGCGAGATGTCTGAAGAGATTGAACTGGACGTACTGCTGAAGACCGAGCAAACATTTGCGCCTCCGGAGGAGTTCGCCAAACATGCAGTGATCTCGGATCCCGGCGTCTACAGGACCGCCGACGAGGATCCTGAGGCCTGGTGGGCCTCCTGGGCCGAGAAGCTCGATTGGATCGAGCCGTGGACCCAGGTGCTCGACTGGTCTGACGCCCCATTTGCGAAGTGGTTCGTAGGTGGCAGGCTCAATGTCTCGGTCAACTGTCTCGACCGGCACGTCGAGGCCGGGAACGGTGCCCGGATCGCGTACCACTGGGAGGCCGAGGATCTCGCCGAGCAGGGGGAGGGCGGTCGCCGGGCGATCTCGTACTCGGACCTGCTCGACACCACCCAGCGGTTTGCCAATGTTCTCAAGAGTCTTGGCGTCGGCAAGGGTGACGTGGTCGGGATCTTCATGCCGATGGTCCCCGAGGCCGCGGCGGCGATGCTCGCCTGCTCGCGAATCGGCGCGATCCACAACGTCGTTTTCGGCGGCTTCTCGGCCGAGTCGGTTCGCGAACGGATGGAGGTCTCCGGCGCAAAGGTGCTCGTCACCGCCGATGCGACGCTGAGGCGTGGCAAGCCCGTCCCGATGAAGGCGAACATCGATGCCGCGCTCGGCGAGCTCCCCGAGCTGAAGCACGTGGTGGTGCTCGACCGCTGCTCAACCGATCCCCCGATGACCGAGGGCCGCGATCTCTTCTGGGACGAGGCGGTCGAAGCCGCGGACCCGGTCTGCGCACCCGAGCCGATGGACGCCGAGGACCCGCTATACATCCTCTACACATCGGGCTCGACCGCGAAGCCGAAGGGAATCGTCCATACGACCGGCGGCTACCTGACCCAGGTCGCCGCCACCCACAGGATGGTCTTCGACCTCAAGGAGGAGACCGATGTCTACTGGTGTGCGGCCGACATCGGCTGGGTGACCGGGCACTCCTACATCGTCTACGGACCGCTCGCCAACGGCGCAACCAGCGTCATCTACGAGGGCGCGCCCAACTACCCCGAGAACGACCGCTGGTGGAAGATAATCGAGCACTACGGGGTTACCACCTTCTACACCGCGCCGACGGCGATACGGGCCTGCATGAAGTGGGGCGTCGAGCATCCCAGGTCTCATGACCTCAGCTCGCTGCGGCTGCTCGGTTCCGTCGGGGAGCCGATCAATCCGAGGGCCTGGCTCTGGTACCACGAGGAGATCGGCGGGGGACGCTGCCCGATCGTCGACACCTGGTGGCAGACGGAGACCGGCGCGATCATGATCTCGCCGCTTCCGGGGCTGACCACCACCAAGCCAGGCTCGGCCACGGTGCCGTTGCCGGGAATCCGCGCGGCGATCTATGACTCGAAGGGCAACGAGATACCCGAGGGGGGTGGAGTCCTCGTGCTCAGCCGGCCGTGGCCTTCGATGGCGCGGACGCTGTACGGGGAGCCGGAGCGCTTCGTCGAGACCTACTGGCAGCAGTATGGACGCGAGACCTACCTGGTTGGAGATGCGGCCAGACGTGACGAGGACGGCTATTTCTGGATCGTCGGCAGGACCGACGACGTGATCAACGTATCCGGGCATCGGCTCTCGACCATGGAGGTCGAGTCCTCACTGGTCAACTCACCGAAGGTCGCCGAGTCGGCGGTGATCGGCGTCGCCGACGAGGCCACTGGCCAGGCGATCATCGCCTTCGTCACCCCCGAAGACTCCTATACCGGCTCGCCCGAGCTCGAGGCCGAGCTCCGTGAGCATGTCGCCGAGAAGATCGGCAAGCTTGCCCGGCCGAAGAAGATCTACTTCGCCGATGACCTGCCGAAAACACGCTCCGGCAAGATCATGCGGCGAGTGCTCCGTGACGTCGCGACCGGGGAGGAGCTCGGAGACGTCTCCACCCTGCGCGACCCGGAGGTGGTCGAACAGCTCAAGAAACAGGTGTCGGGGTGACCGCGGCTATTCCTCGGTGAAGGTCAGCGCACAGCCGTTGATGCAGTAGCGCTCACCGGTCGGCCCGGGACCATCGTTGAAGACGTGGCCCAGATGGGCGTCGCAGTGCTTGCAGACAACCTCTGTCCGCTTCATGAAGAGGCTCTCGTCGCTGCGCAGCTCGACGTGCTCGAGGTTCATTGGCTCGGTGAAGCTCGGCCAGCCCGTCCCGGACTCGAATTTGGTCCCGGACTCGAAGAGCCGGGTGCCGCAACCGACGCAGTTGAACGTGCCTGATCGCTTCTCATCCAGGTGGGGACCCGTGAATGGCGCCTCTGTCCCCGCCCTGCGGGTGATCTCGTACTGATCAGGCGTCAATTGGTCCTTCCATTCCTGGTCCGACTTGACGACTTTGCCGGTGTCTTCTGCCATTTCTCGCCTTTCGTGGACTGTACCCAGAATAGGTGATGGACCTTTCGTCCATCTGAATTCGCAGCGACCTCAAGTTCGAGTCCCGGATGCCGAGAAGAGTCCAGGTGAAATCCCGACTCCTGACCAGCCTCATCCTCGCCGCCACGGCATTGTCGGCGCTCACCGCGGCGACGCCCGCGGGAGCCAGGTCACTTGGAGATCTGGTCGCCCCGACCAGGGTCTGCAAGCACCAGCGGGACGCGGGCCTTCCCAGCGCTGTCCAAGAGCGCTCGATGCGCTGCATGATCAACTTTGCAAGGCGCAAGACAGATAGGCATCGACTTTCGGCCTCAGTTGACCTCGGCAAGTCCTCTGGTCGCAAGTCCAGCGACATCATCAGGTGCAACAGCTTCAGCCACTCGGCGTGCGGCCGCGACTTCACCTATTGGATGCGCCGCACCGGCTTCATCACCCAGTGCTGGTCCGCGGGAGAGAACATCGCCTGGGGATCCAATTCCTACGGTTCGGTCCGCTCGATCATGAAGGCCTGGGTCCACTCTCCCGAACACCTCCAGAACATCCTCAACGGGTCCTTCAAGCAGTTTGGCGTCGGTCTCGATGTCGGCACACTCGTCCGCTATCGCAATGCCCACGTCTGGACCACGCACTTCGGCACGCGCTGCTGAGTCAGGCTTCAGAGAGCCTTTGTCCCGGGCCGCGGTTCGAGACGGCAACCACGATCGTGATCGCTCCTGCGATCGCCAATCCGGAGGCGGCGAGGAATAAGCCCTGGTAGCCGTAGAACTCGGCGATCACCCCGGCGATGGGAGCCCCCAGCCCGACACCGAGGTCAAAGAACGCGGTGAAGGTACCCATCGCCGAGCCTCGTCGATCCTCTGGTGTCCGCGAGACGACGACCAGGGAGAGCGAGGGAAAGAGGAGCGAGAACGCGGCGCCCATCGCGAGTGCCCCGATCAGCGCACCCTCGAGGCTCTGGGCCATCGCGATCGTCGCCAGTCCAGCAGCCTCGACGCAGGCGGCCGCGATCGCACACCGGATCGGGCCCACCCGATCCGGCAGATCACCGCCGATCAGCCTGGTCAGAACGACCATCGCCGCAAAGGCCGCGAAGACCAGGGTGCCGTGGCCGATACCCCGCTCGCTCAGGTGCAGGACCGCAAAAGCCGCAATCGTCGAGTAGCCGATCGAGCCGAGCGCAAGCGCCGCTCCGGGCCGGATCGCCCCCCGGGCGATAAGCGCCTGTCGGGCCAGGTGAGGCCGGGGCTTGAAGTGATCGGGCATCCGGAAGGCGACCAGTGCTCCGCAGGCCGGGGCGAGCGCCGCGAAGGCCCACACCACCTCGTAGCTCGAGATCTGGAGCAGCAGCGCGCCGATCAACGGCCCGAGGCTCAGCCCTCCCCAGACCGCAAGGCCATAGAGGCCGATCAATCTGCCGCGCCGATGTTCCGGTGCGAGGTCGATGATCCATGTGGAACCAGAGGTGAAGACCGTCCCCTCGCCGGCGCCGAGCACGAGGCGGGCAAATATCAGGCCGGGTACCCCGGCCGGAACCAGGAGTAGCAGACCGGCGATCGCGGACAGGATCAGGCCGATGATCAGCGTCCGGCGCCGGCCCTGGGAATCCGCCAGACGGCCGGCGAACGGCCGGCAGATCAGACCGGTGATCGCGTAGGCCCCGATCACGACCCCGACTTCGACGTCGCCTCCCGAGAGGCTGTGATGGACGTAGCCCGGCAGGACCGGAATCACGGCGCCGACGGCAAGCAGGCAGAAGAAGGTGGCCGTGAAGACGCCGGCAAACGCCCTGCCGGGGTTGATCCTGGCACCTGGATCGGCGACGTTCAGTTGATCAGTCCCGTGATGCTCTCGATCACGTGATCCGGGTGGACATCGGACTTCGCCAGGATCGACGCGTCGGTAGCACCGGTGAGGACGAGCACCGTGTCGAGGCCGGCGTCACGACCGCCCGCGATGTCGGAGTCCAGCCTGTCCCCGATCATCGCCAGTCTGCCCTCGCCGCCGAGACGCGCGCGCCCAAGGTCGAAGAGGTGGCGCTGCGGCTTGCCGCAGACCGTTGCGGTGGCGCTGGTCGCGTATTCGAGGGCCGCAACGATCGCGCCCGTTCCCGGCCAGAGACCGTCGGGCATCGGCAGAGTCGGGTCCTTGTTGGTCGCGAACAGGTGGGCTCCCGAGAAGACCGCCTTCGTGGCTGCCCGCAACTCGCGGTAGTTGAAATCGATATGACCGGCAACGAGTACGACCTCAACCGGACCTCCGTCGGTGACAACCGTGAGCCCGGACCTCGCCACCTCCTGATGGAACGAGTCGGTTCCGATCGCCATCGCCCGGACCTCGCCGGCGACCCGCGCCGCCATCTCCGCTGTCACCTGCGCACTGGTCAGCACGCCGTCCTCCTGGATCGGGATGCCCGTCTTGCGAAGCCGGATGGCGATCTCGTGCGCGGTCGTGCGCGGGTCGTTCGTGACAAAGACGAGACCCTTGCCGGCGTTGACCACTTCAGAAAGGGTCTCGACCGCCCCCGGGACCATCTGGTCACCGACCCAGACAACCCCGTCGAGGTCGCAGAGAAAGCCGTCGTACTCGTCGATCAGGTTCACCGCGCAAGTTTAGGCGTAGCGGCTGGATCCATTATCCGCGTGAATGGTGTCGAGAGGCGGGCCTCGAGTTCACGGGCCGCGCGATCACCGGCGGTATCGACATCCGGAGTCCCGGTGATCAGGATCACCTCGGTGGCCGGCATGGTCTGGAGAAGATCCTCGGTCGCCTGGATGATTCCGGCGTCGCCGACCCGGGCCTCGGCGGTGACATGCGCCTTTGCAAGCGAGGCGACCGTGACCACGAGGCGGCCCTGCGCCTCCTCTCTGGCTGGTTCGGGGTCCGAGGCCCATCGGGAGAGGAAGCCGCTCTCGGCAGGCGAGAGGATGATCGTCTGGGCGGGGGCATCGTCACCTCTGCCGATCGCCTCTGCGATCCGCTCCACGGTGGGGCCGTCGTTGACCGCCCGCGTCACCACGACGAGAACCCGGCGCCGCCTGTCCGTGGCGGCCGCCGGCGTGATCGGGGTCTTGGGCGTCATCCGCACCGCGATGATCACCATGGCCGCGGGGATCATCGTCCCGATCACCAAACCGAGAGCCGGGCCCGCCAGCACGAAACCACCGGCGATCGGGATCACGATCACGGCGACGATCAGCGGAAGCTTCCACGGGCGATAGGTCACCCACCCATCTTCCCGGAACTGAAAGCTACGGGCCGGGCGGCGATGCCTCGCGGTAGGTTGAAACGCGAATGGCCGACCTGACTTCCCTCACGGACAAGGTGATCCCTGACGCAGGAGCCGACTTCCTCCGCAGCGAGGCCGCCGGCGGGGTCGCGCTGCTGATCGCCACGGTTGCCGCGCTGGCCTGGGCAAATGGCCCCTTTGGGGATACGTACCAGACCTTCTGGCACAGCTCTCTGACGTTTGGTTTCGGCAGCCTCTCGATCGACGAGAGCCTCGTCCACTGGGTCAACGACGGGCTGATGACCCTCTTCTTCTTCATTGTCGGGCTGGAGATCAAGCGCGAGCTGGTGGTCGGGGACCTCAGCGACCGGCGAACCGCGGCGCTTCCCGTTCTTGCGGCGATCGGCGGCGCGATCGTCCCGGCGCTGATCTTCACGGCGATCGTCGCCGGCGGCGCCGGCGTGGATGGCTGGGCGATCCCGATGGCGACCGACATCGCCTTCGCGATATCGATCCTCGCTCTGCTCGGCGACCGGGTCTCGTCGGGGACCAGGCTGTTGCTGCTCTCGATCGCGATCGTCGACGACATCCTGGCGATCACCGTGATCGCGATCTTCTACTCGACCGACATCTCAATCGCCTGGCTGGCCGCCGGGCTGGCATGTCTCGGCCTGGTGTCTGCGATCCAGGTGCTCGGGGTCAGGCGCATCCTTCCCTACCTGGTGATCGGAGTGGTCACCTGGCTCTGCATCTTCGAGTCGGGTGTGCACGCAACGCTTGCGGGGGTCGCGCTGGGTCTGCTCACCCCGGCCCGTCCGATCGAAGGTCGCGAGACCCTCCAGGACCTCGAGCACAGGCTCCATCCCTTCACCAGCTTCCTCGTCGTGCCGATCTTCGCGCTGGCCAATGCAGGCGTCGTGATCAGCCAGAAATCCCTCAGCGCCGCGGTTGCCGATTCCGTCTTCTGGGGAATCCTGGTCGGGCTGGTGGCCGGCAAGGTGGTCGGGATCGCAGGCACGACCGCGCTGGTGCGAAGGCTGGGGATCGGAAGCCTCCCGGTCGGAGTCGGGATGAAGGAGGTCTGGGGCATAGCGGCGCTCGGCGGAATCGGTTTCACCGTCTCGCTGTTCATCGTCAACCTTTCACTCCCCGATGAGACATTGGCCGGGATCGCCCGTCTCGGGATCTTCGCCGGCTCGATCTTCGCCGCGATCATCGGCACCCTGCTGCTGATCCGCCCCGACTCCGCCGCCGCAGTCGAAGCACCGCGGGGGAACTCCGCCTGAAACTTGACGAGACATTTACCGCAGCTTGACCCGTGCCCAAGACGCGGGGAGGAATGTCCTTGGTGTCAACCACCAACGGAGGAGGCGAGATGCCCCAGATAATCGTAATCGCGGATGCTCCCGAAAAGGTCCCCGAGGTAGTCGTTTTCAGAGAGTGGGTCGCAACAGCGGACCTCGAGTCGGATTACTTCGCCGGCCACCTGGTCGAGCGGGTCGGCTGGGCTGTCGTCGACGCCGATGAGATCGAGCATCCGGCGACTCTGGCCGATTGATCGCGGCAACCTGAGCGGCCGCTCAGGATTGTCAGGGAGATCCAGTCCCTTGAGGGCGCGTTCTTGATGGACACAACGGCCGCCGCCGGTCGGATCGGCGAACTCGATGTCCCCCAGATCCTGGGCGCCGGGACATTCTCCCGCCGCCACGCGTTCGCCTGGGCATTGGCGGGCACGGTCTTGATCGGCGCAGCGGTCCGGTTTCCAACCCTCGGCCTGCAGAGCTATCACCATGATGAGATCGTCACCGTGGCCAAGGTCCTTCCGGGGTCGCTCCATCACATGCTGGCCGAGGTGCGGTCCTCGGAGTCGACCCCTCCGCTGTACTACTTCCTGGCCTGGATCTGGGCACACGTGTTTGGTCTCGGCGAGGTCGGGCTTCGGTCGCTCTCCGCGATCTGCGGGATCGCGACCATCCCGGTCGCCTATCTGATCGGAAATGAGTTGGGGCGCCGGCGGGTCGGGCTCCCCCTGGCAGCGATGGTTGCAGTCAATCCGATGTTGATCTGGTATTCGCAGGAGGCCCGCGCCTACTCGCTGATGGTCTTGCTCGGCTCGGCGGCTCTGCTCTTCTTTCTGCGAGCCCGGCGGACCGGCGCCTGGCCCGACCTGCTTGCCTGGGCGGCCTGTTCGGCCCTGGCGATCGCCTCGCACTACTTCGCAGCATTCCCGGTAATGATCGAGGCCGGCTGGCTGGTGCTGGCTTCCGGCAGGAGGCACCGCGCCCTTGCAGCCACGTGCGCCGTCGGGCTGGCAGCACTTCCACTCGTGCCCCTGGCGCTCGCGCAGGCTTCGCACACCTCGCATATCGATTGGTTTGCCCAGACACCTCTCCTGACCACGCTGCGAGACACTGCGGCCAGCTTCATGATCGGTGAGACCGGTCGTCTGATCGCGCAGACGCCGAGGACGATCTACGCACTGGCTCCGGGGCTTCTGATCGCGCTTGGCATTGCACTTGTGATCGTTCGGGGACAGACGGCGGGACGGCGCAGGGGCCTGCTGCTCGGCTCAATTGCGGTCGGTGCTGTCTTGATCCCGGTGGCGGCGGCGCTGGCTGGAAAGAACTACATCATGGAACGGAACCTGCTTCCTGCCCTGGTGCCGCTATTGGCAGTGGTGGCAATCGGTTTCGCCGTCGATCGCGCGCGACGGGTGGGACTTGCCCTTGCTTCGCTTCTCGTGGCCGGGTGGCTCGTCTTTGCCGGTGTTGTTGCGGCAACCCCGAGTCTCCAGCGACCGGATTGGCATGGCGTTGCGGTTGAGTTGGGCCCGCCGGCAGGTGCCCGGGCGACTGTCACCTGGAGCCTGGGGATGCAGCCGCTCTCGTACTACCTCCGTGATGGATCCGCGAGCAGCAGGAGTGGCCGGGTGGTTGTGAAGCAGATCAACGTGATCACCATTTACGGCGGCAGGCCGCAACCCGGCGAGATTCCGGCGCCGTTCAAGCTTGCTGAGGTCAGCACCGCAGGCAATGTCAAAGACCTGGAGTACCGCAGCCCTGTGCCGACCCGGATCTCGATTCGGTCCCTGAGGCGGACACGCACGGGATTCAGGACGAACGGTGTCCTGGTCGACGGTCCACCGCCGGGTCAACCACTGGTCAGATATTGAAACCGGTGGGGCGGGGCCTTCCTCCGTCTATCCTTGGTCGTTCGACGCGCTGGAGGCGAACAGCCCCCTATGGCAGCTGCGGGTCAACTGCCTCCACTACTGCCGCTTTGTCCACAGTCATCACAACCTCGAGGACATTGCGATCTTCCCGATCTTGCGCGAGGCAAACCCCGCCCTCGGCCCCGTGGTCGATCGCCTGGAGGGCGATCACAAGGTGGTCTCCGGCCAGCTTGATGAGGTCGAGGAAGCTGCTTCACTGCTGGTTTCGGACGAGTCGCAGGTGACCAGGGAACGTCTGGTCAACGGGCTCGAGGCACTCGCCGTAACCCTGCTCGAGCATCTTCAGTTCGAGGAGGAAGAGGCCGGGCCGACGATTCGCCGATTGGCCAGGATCGGCTGAGGGGACGCCTGCGAAGTACTTGCTGCGGTGGGCAGATATCCAAGCCGGATACGCGTCCCCTGGGATGTGACCAGGAAACAGAGGAAGACGACGGAAACCAACCACGCCATCGTCACAATCGCAAGCGAGATATGCAGGTGGCGACGGCTGAAAATGCTCACGGCCGCGATGCTTGCAGAGGGCGTTTCCATAACGTGTACATAGTGCCTGAATATCGTCTTTTCCGGCCAGGTTCGGAGGATCGGATCTGGATCGGAACCAGGGACTGCCGGCACTTCTCGGCCGGCGGTCGCTGATCGAGGCTTGACCCGACCCCCGGGCGATGGTTAGGGTCGAGTCCCATGATCACCAAACTGGATTTCATAGCGATCCCCTCGCGAGACGCAGAGCGTTCGCGCAACTTCTACGTCGATACGCTCGGCCTTAGGCAGGACGAGCGATCGCAGAACGAGGTCTGGGCAGGAGACACCTGCTTCAGCATCTGGGAGCCGGAAAAGATGGGCAGGAAGTTCGTCCCGCAGAAGAACGCCCATTTCGCGTTGCATGTCGATGACGTCGCGGCATCCCGCGCCGAGCTCGAGGCAGAGGGCATCGAGTTCGACGGCGACATATTTGATACCAGCGTCTGCCACATGGCCTTCTTCAGCGACCCCGACGGCAACGATCTGATGCTCCACAACCGCTACGCGCCCTACGCCTGAGCGAGACCGTCGCTCAGGGGCAACCGCTGAGCGGGTGCCCCTGAAGCAGAACGACCGCCTGGTGGCGGTCGTTCTGGAACGGGTGCTTGGGTTTGACGCGACCGATCGGCCGCGGGTGGTTCAGCCGCAGCCGGTGTTGTTGCCGCAGGACGGGCAGGTGTAGCAACTGCCGGTCCGCTGCATCATCCCGCCGCACTGGTCGCAGGCGGGCCCGAGATCGAGACCCGACATCCTCGCCGGGACGACCGGTGGGGTGTCGGTGAATGCTGCCGCTGCCGGTACGCGTGAGCCACCGGACAGCCTCGGGTCCGGCGTCTGGCCGCCGCCGTTTCCGCCATTGCCGTTGCCGCCATTCGAGTGGCCGTTGCCGCCCGCGGAGTCGGTCGAGATGCCGAGGCCCAGCTGGGCGACGTCGGCCTCCTTCTTCGCCCGCACCTCCTGGGTCAGGATGCCGAGGTCCTCGAGCTCATCGAGGTCATCGACAAAGCGACTGGCGAGCCAGCGCATGATGTAGTCGGGCAGCGACTTGGCAAAGGGGATCTCCGGGTTCTGCGTGATCCCTTCCGGATCGAAGCGCATGTAGGAGAACTTCCTCACGAACACCTCCAGCGGCACCCCGTACTGGAGACCGAGCGAGATCGCCGTCGCGTAGGCATTCATCATGCCTCGCAGGGTCGAGCCCTCCTTGCCGATGTCGGTCAGGAAGATCTCCCCGACCGTGCCGTCCTCGTACTTGCCGGCTGTGATGTAGCCCTCGTGTCCCGCGATCGAGAACTTGTGGGTGATCGACTCACGCTCGCGCGGCATCCTGCGACGCTCGGGTGCGAGCGGTGCCGGCACCTCCGGCTCGGCATCTGCCTCGTCCTGGGCATCGGTCCGCAGTGCCTGCGCCGTCTTCGAGCCGTCGCGGTAGATCGCGAGTGCCTTGAGTCCGCCCTCCCAGCCACGGGTGTAGGCGTCGGCGATGTCGGCAACGGAAGCGGACTGCGGCAGATTGACCGTCTTCGAGATCGCTCCCGAGATGAACGGCTGCGTCGCAGACATCATGTCGATGTGGCCGGTGTGCGAGATCGCCCGCTCGCCGACCGCGACATCGAAGACCGGCAGATGCTCGGCCTTCAGCCCGGGTGCACCGAC
>JBBQZL010000002.1:0-39374 GCA_038207745.1 Solirubrobacterales bacterium | reverse complement strand
TTGAGCTGGCCTCGAGGGTTCCGGCCGCTCGCATGGGAGGCGCGGTCGAGGTGCGCCCGATCGTGGAGCGCTGATCGAGCAGGTCTTCCGAGAGGAGTGGGGCCGCGTCCTCGCCGCCCTGATCGGCCTCCTCGGCGACTTCGATCGCGCCGAGGAGGCCGCTCCGGAGGCGTTCGCAATTGCGGCCGAGAAATGGCCCCGGGAAGGCGTGCCTTCAAGTCCCGGTGCCTGGCTGATCGCCGCCGGCCGCAATCGCGCGATCGATCGGATCCGCCGCGAGAAGACCGGCGCGGCCAAGACCAAGCTGCTGGAGGCGACTCAGGCCGTGGAACAGGAGCCAGAGGACACGATCTTCCCCGACGAGCGGTTGGAGTTGATCTTCACCTGCTGCCATCCGGCGCTTGCCCTGGACGCACAGGTCGCGCTGACGCTCCGCACACTGGGTGGGCTCGGCACCGAGGAGATCGCCCGCGCCTTCGTCGTCCCCCGGGAGACGATGGCGAAGCGCCTCGTCCGAGCCAAGAAGAAGATCAAGGTTGCCGGGATCCCCTTCCGGGTGCCGGCCGAGCACCTCCTCCCCGATCGGCTCGCGGCGGTGCTTGCGGTCGTCTATCTGATCTTCAACGAGGGTTTCGGAGGCCGGGGCGATCTGGCGGGCGAGGCGATCTGGCTCGGGACCGCGATGACCGAGCTGATGCCCGACGAGCCCGAGGTGCAGAGCCTGATGGCACTGATGCTCCTCCACGACTCCCGCCGCGAGGCGCGGATTCAGGATGGCGAGCTGGTTCTACTGGCTGACCAGGACCGGGAGCTGTGGGACGAAGAGCGGATGGCGGCTGGACGCGCCGCTCTGCGACGCGCCACGGCCCTGCGTGGCAACGGCCCCTACTTCCTGCAGGCGCGGATCGCCGCCCTCCACACCGAGGACATCTGCGACTGGCCGCAGATCGCCGGTCTCTACGGCGAGCTGGCCCGCCTGACCGGCTCGCCAATTGTCGAGCTCAACCGCGCAGTGGCGGTCGCGGAAACAGACGGCCCCGAGGCCGGGCTGAAGGCAATCGAGGGGCTGGAGCTGGACACCTACCCCCATCTGCACTCGACCCGGGCCGACTTCCTCAGGCGCCTCGGAAGAGGCGAAGAGGCCCGTGCTGCATACGAGCGGGCGCTCGAGCTGACCCGCTCCGAGTCCGATCGGCGCTTTCTCGAACGCCGCCTGGCCGAAGTGACGTAGCGCAGGTTCGGCTCGAAGCCCGCAGCACGAAAGGCGCAGGCGCGTGCGCTCGGACTCGACAAAGGCAACCTGGTTGGAAACCGCCGGCTGCGACAGGGCGGACTTGCGGGCAGCCCGCGAGAAGGAGCGTTCCCCCGCGACGGCCCGGAAGGTGAGCACTCGTCCCGGGTCAGGCACAAGCCCAATCCATCGATGCGACGTATCCATAATTGGACATGATCGTGAGTCGCTTGCACAATGGGTGCACAGGTAATGTGAGGTCGAGATGTCCAACGAACGAGGAAGGGATCGTCATGAGCAGCACCCCCGACACAGTGAGGCTCGGCAGGACCGACCTCGAGGTCTCGCCGATCGCCTTCGGCACCTGGCAGCTCGGCGGTGAGTGGGGGGAGTTCGACGAGGACGAGGGGATGGCTGCGATCCGCCACGCGCGCGAACTCGGGGTCAACCTGTTCGACACCGCTCAGGGCTACGGATTCGGCGCCTCCGAACGGCTGCTGGGCAGGGCTCTGCGCGATGATCTCGACAAGCGCCGCGACGAGGTCGTCGTTGCGACCAAGGGTGGCCTGCGAATGACCGACGACGGCTTGGTTCGTGATGCGAGCCCGTCGTGGCTTCGCAGTGGGGTCGACGACAGCCTGAAGGCCCTCGGCGTCGACTACATCGACATCTATCAGGTCCACTGGCCCGACCCAGGTGTCCCGTTCGCGGAGACGGCGGGTGCGCTCCAGGCCCTGGTCGAAGAGGGCAAGATCCGCCATGTCGGGGTTTCGAACTTCGATACGGGGCAGATGGAGGAGTTCGCAATTACGCGGCCAGTCGAGACGCTGCAGCCGCCCTATCACCTGTTCCGCCGCGAAATCGAGGCCGAGGTGCTTCCCTATGCCCGCCAGCACGACATCGGCGTGCTCGTTTACGGGCCGCTCGCCCACGGGCTGCTGACCGGCACGCTCGACGAGGACACCGAGTTTCCCACCGGCGACTGGCGCGGCGGGGCCCCTTTCTTCAAGGGTGACGATTACCGCCGCAACCTCGCCACGGTGCGCGAACTCGAGCGCTTCGCAGCCGAGCGATTCGGATGCTCGGTGAGTCGCCTGGCGATCGCCTGGACCCTCGCTGACCCGGCGGTCGCCGTGGCGATCGTCGGCGCCCGCCATCGACGCCACATCGAAGACAGCGTCGCGGCAGCCGATCTGGTCCTGGAGGAATCCGATCTCGCCGAGGTCGACCGGATCATGGTCGGCTCGGTCCCGATCTCCGGTCCCTCACCGGAGATGATGCCCGAGTGAGCACTGACGCGAGTCATCGCTGAAGGGCATGCCGACGAGGACGTTTGCGTCTGGCCGCAGATTGCCGGCCTCTAACGCGGGCTGTTCCGCCAGGTAGGCGTCCCCGGACGCCGAGCTCAACTGCGCGGTGGGGGGTCGCGGAAACAGTCGCCCCCGAGGCCGGGTTGAAGCTGATCGACGGTCTGGAGGTGGATTCCTACTCCTTTCTGCACTCGACCCGGGCCGACTTCCTCAGGCGCCTCGGAAGAGGCTCGCGCTGCCTACGAGCGGGCGCTTGAGCTGACCCACTCCGAGTCTGATCGGCGCTTGCTCGAACGTCGCCTGGCAGAAGGCAGTTGACACTTCTCCGATAGTTGTTCGACTCCGATTTCCAGGGAAAAGACCGATGCCCACGCCTGAGAGGCTGCCCAAACCGCCCGTCCGCCGGGGCATAGTCCCTGGCCATGCGTCGCCACCTCACGCCCTCGTTCGTCATCTCCATCATGGCCCTCTTCGTCGCCCTCGGCGGCACGGGCTATGCGATCACCAGGCTGCCGGTCAACTCGGTCGGCTCCGGGCAGATCAAGAAGAACGCGATCACCTCGGCCAAGATCAAGAAGAACGCGATCACCTCGGCCAAGGTCAAGGACCGATCGCTGATTGCAAAGGACTTCAAGGCCGGACAGCTGCCGGCCGGACAGACGGGCGCCACCGGCGCCACGGGTCAGACGGGCGCCACCGGCGCCACGGGTGCGGTGGGGAGCGCACTGGCGTATGCCTACGTGGAGGGCTTCAGCCCCGATCCCAATGTCGTCGCGGAAAAGTCCAAGGGAATTGATTCGTCCATGGTCTCCCGACCATTTGCTGGCATCTACTGCTTCCAGCTGGAGACGCTGTGGCCGGTCCACGTCGCCGCCGTGACTGCCGAGTCCTCGTTTGGCAACGCCGCGGACAGCGACAAGTACGCGATGGCCCAGGTGCTGCACGACACCGATTTCGGGATTGGCTGCCCGAACACCAGCGACATGGTGGTCATCACACGCGACCAGAGCGACGCGGCCGCAATCGACTGTTCTTCTACGTGATGCTGAACTGATCCGGGCCGTGGGACCCGGGGTCGTCGCGTCCGGTACGACTGGAAATCGCTCCGATTGAGCGACTCTCTCCCAGGGGATTGGCCAACTTCGCCTCGGCTTGATTCAGCCGAGGCCAGGCGTGCCCAGGCACACGAAAACCCCGCGATCAGCAGGGCTTTCGTGCGATGCCGGAGGAGGGACTCGAACCCCCGACACGCGGATTATGATTCCGCTGCTCTAACCAGCTGAGCTACTCCGGCGAGGGATGGGCATCGTAGCGACGGGGACGGGGCGTTGGCTGTGCGGAGTTTGGGTTGGGCGCCGTTGCTCCATTTAGGGTGGGGGCATGGCAGGTAACGGGGGATTGGACGGGGTCGAGCTGGATGCGGCGGTGCGGTCGGTGGTTGGCGACTGCCTCGGAGTCAAGGAGGGCGAGGATGTCCTCGTGATCTGCAATGCGGCCACGGAGCCGATCGGCGAGGCGATGTGGACGGAGGCCAGGCGGTTCGGGTCCGATTCGACTCTTGCCTTGATGCATGAGCGGGCCTCGCATGCCGGTGAGCCGCCGGCGCCGATTGCCGCCGCGATGGCCGCGGCCGATGTGGTGCTTGCGCCCACGGTGCAGTCCCTTTCCCACACCGCCGCGCGCAAGGCAGCCAGCGAGGCCGGAGCACGGATCGCGACGCTCCCGGGCGTGACTCCGACGATGCTCGCGCGGGTGATGAGCGCCGATATGGAAGGCCTGCGCCGACGAGGCGGAGAGGTTGCGGAACTCCTCACCAAGGGACGCGAGGCGCGGATCACCTGCTCACGCGGATCCGACCTGACGCTTGGGCTCGAAGGGCGGGCCGCGATCCCCGACGCCGGCCGGCTCACCCACAGATCCGCCTTCGGAAACCTTCCATGCGGAGAGGGGTTCATCGCCCCGATCGAGGGGACCGGCAAAGGCCGCCTGGTCATCGACGGCTCGATGGCTGGGATCGGCCTGGTCATCGAACCGGTGACGCTCGAGGTTGCCGATGGTCACCTGATTTCCGCGAGCGGGCCGCAGGGCGCGCAGTTCCTGGAACTGCTTACCGTCCACGGTCCCGACGGGACCAACGTCGCCGAGCTCGGAATCGGAACCAACGAGAAGGCGCTACTCACCGGGGACATCCTCGAGGACGAGAAGATCCTCGGCACCGCGCACGTTGCCTTTGGAGCATCCGCGGCGATCGGCGGCACCGTCCAGGTGCCGATCCATCTCGACTGCGTGATCCTGCAACCGACCGTGACCGTCGACGGAGCCGAGTTGATCCGCGCCGGCAAGTTGCTGATCGAGTAGACGCGATGCTGCTCGGCGTCCCAAACTTCTCCGAGGGCCGGGACCCATCACGGATCGCCGCGCTTCGCTCGGCACTCGACGAGCGCGCGATCGTCCTCGACCGGCACTCGGACCGCGACCATCACCGCACGGTATTCACGATCGCCGGTGAGCCGCAGCCGCTTGCCCGGGCGCTGGTGGCGGGCGCGGTCGAGGCGGTTGATCAGATCGATATGACGCGCCACCGTGGCCTTCATCCCTGTATCGGCGCGCTCGATGTATGTCCTGTCGTCTGGCTCGATCCAGCCGACCGTGAGGTCGCCCACGTCGAGGCGCATGCGATCGCAGGCGCTATCGGAGAGCTCGGCATCCCGGTCTTCTTCTATGGCGACCTCGCCGGCTCGGACGAACGTCGCGAGCGGGCCTATTTCCGCCGTGGCGGACTCGATGAGCTCGGACGCAGAATGGCCTCGGGAAAGCTGCGGCAGGACAAGGGTCCCAACCGTCCTCATCCGACCGCCGGAGCGACCCTGGTCACGGCACGCCCGCCGCTCGGCGCCTTCAACGTTGAGCTTGCCGGAGGTGATCTCGGGACGGCCCGGCGAATCGCGGCTGCGTTGCGCGAGGACGGAGGCGGTCTGCCGGGAGTGCGAGCCATTGGCCTCGAGCTCGACAACGGACGAGCCCAGGTCTCGACGAACATCCATGATCCGGTCGCGGTCCCGCTCGGTGATGTGGTCGAGCGGATCCGCGAACTGGCGGCTGCCGAGGGGACCGTTCCCGACGAGGGGGAGCTGGTTGGGCTGATCCCCGAGGCCGGCCTCGTCGGCTACCCGTCAGATGTCCCGATCAGGGGCCTCAACCGGGAAAACCGGGTGATTGAGCGCCGCCTCGCAAGTCTCGGTTGAGCTCTGATCGCTAGATTCACCCCGTGGCCCAGACCAAGAAGAAGCGCAAGCGCAAGCATCGCGGCACGCAGGGTGGCCGCGTGGACCCGAATCGACGCCAGGGCAGGCCTCGAAACCGTCAGGAGGCGCGCGCTCGTGCCAAGACGCAGCGGGTGAGCCGGTTCGAGCGGCCGCCAACCTGGCGTAGCGCGGCGATCAGGGGCGTTGTTGCCGCGGTCCTGTTCGTATTCCTCGTTCTGGTTGTGTTCGGAAGGCCGCCCAGGGAGGCGATCAGCTTCGGTGTTCTGATGCTGATCTTCTACATCCCCGCCGGCTACTACATCGACAGAGCGATGTGGCGCCGTCGCGAGCGCACACAGATCCGGTCCGAGAAGAAGGACTGACCGTGGAGGTCGCCCGGTTCACGGTTGGGCCAGTCGCCGAGAACTGTTACCTGATCAGGCAGCCGGGTTCGAACAAGGCCCTGATCATCGACCCCGGCGACGAGGCCGAGCGGATTCTCGGGGCAGTTGAAGAGGTTGGCGTCGAAGTTGAGGCGATCCTGCTCACCCACTGCCATTTCGATCACATCGGTGCCGTTGCCCCGGTTGCCGCTGCCACCGGCGCGCCTGTCTACTGCCCCGAGATCGAGCTGATG
The DNA here is from genome assembly GCA_038207745.1 of Solirubrobacterales bacterium. Classification (GTDB taxonomy): domain Bacteria; phylum Actinomycetota; class Thermoleophilia; order Solirubrobacterales; family 70-9; genus JBBQZL01. Next base: position 32,951 of record JBBQZL010000002.1, on the reverse strand, counting down.
CTGCTCTCGGACGTCATGTCCTTTGTCCCGCCAGGCTTCGGCCCATTCGAGAACTATGAGGCGGACCACGCGGTGAGCGGAGGGGAGACCCTCGGGCTGGCGGGATTCGAACTCGACGTGATCTTCACGCCCGGGCACAGCCCCGGTCACGTCACCTACTCGGTCAGGGGGGAGAAGGCGATCTTTTCCGGCGACGTCCTGTTCCAGGGATCGGTTGGCCGCGTCGACCTTCCGGGCGGTGATTGGCCGACGCTGGCTGAGTCGCTGAAGACGCTCGTCGAGCGACATCCCGCCGAGACCGCTGTCTTCCCCGGCCACATGGATGTGACCACTCTCGGTCAGGAGCTCGAGTCGAATCCATTCCTTGCCGAGCTCCGTGACGAGTGATGGACGGACCCCCAAAATGAGCAGCGAGAAGATCCGCGTTCCGAAGGGCACCTTCGATGTCCTGCCGGTTGACTCTGCCCTGAGGGAAGTGGTCAGCGCAGCTTCCACCTCGATCTTCGAGAGGGCGGGCTACGGCCGGATCGAGACCCCGATCTTCGAGGACACGGCGCTCTTTTCGCGGGGAGTCGGCGAGAGCACCGACATCGTCCAGAAGGAGATGTTCACCTTCGACGACCTGGGTGGGCGCAGCATGACGCTCAGACCCGAGGGCACCGCGTCTGTCTGCCGCTCATACGTCGAGCACGGAATGCACAAGCTCGCGCAGCCGGTGAAGCTCTGGTACCGGGGGCCCTTCTTCCGATACGAGGCCCCTCAGGCCGGTCGCTTTCGTCAGTTCAATCAGATCGGCGCAGAGGCCCTCGGATCCGATTCCCCGCTGGTCGACGCGGAGTCGATCATGTTGCTCCACGATCTGCTCGAGGAACTTGGAGTTCCGGGGATCGAGCTGAGGCTGGGCAGCCTCGGTTCACTTGACGCAAGGGCGGTCTATCGGGGTGAGCTTCAGACCTACCTGCATGCCAACGAAGGCGAGCTCTCGCACGACGTCCGAGGTCGCATCGACGCCAACCCCCTGCGGGCGTTCGACGCGAAGGATGAGTCAACAAGGGCGGTGATGGCCGAGGCCCCGAAGCTGATTGATCACCTGGGCGACGAGGACGCGGCGCATTTCAGCGAGGTCCGGTCGCTGCTCAGCTCAGCCGGGATCTCGCACACGATCGATCCGACCCTGGTCAGGGGACTCGATTACTACACGCGTACGGTCTTTGCCTTCACCTGCGACCAGCTCGGCGCGCAGTCCGAGGTGGGGGGAGGCGGTCGCTATGACGGCCTGGTTGCCGAGCTGGGTGGACCGGCCACGCCTGGTGTCGGCTGGGCCGCGGGGATCGAGAGGATCCTGCTTGCCATGGACGCCGGCGAGGTCAGTCCGCGGCGAGACGTCTTCATCGCGGTCGAGTCGCCAGATCAGGCGCAGCGGGCAATGGCACTTGTCGTCGAGCTGCGTCACAAGGGGTTGACCGCAGAGCTGGACCTCGCGGGCCGAAGTCTCAAGGGCCAGATCAAACACGCCGATCGGGTCGGGGCCAGGCAGACGCTGGTCCTCGGCAGCGACGGCTCGGCGCTGCTCAAGCAGATGTCTGCAGGCGCCCAGCGCCAGGTAGAGGCCTCCAGAGCAGTCGAGGAAATTCTCAGCGAAATCGGGTGATCCCGTCTAGTCTTGGGACACACTCAACACAGGGGGGTTTACGTTGAACAGCGGTCGCTCGCGGAGTCGTCACGTGTCTTTGGTCTTGGGAATGGTTCTGGTCGCGTCCGCGCTTCTTGCGCGTTCCGCGATCGCCGGCCAGATCGACGTCAACACGAACCTGGATCAGTTCAACACCGGACCTGAGTGTTCGCTTCGTGAGGCGATCTCATCGGCTCAGACAAACATCGGTGTCGGCGGATGCAGCCCCGGCGCCGGAACGGACACGATCGTGCTCCCGACCGGTGCCTACGACCTGACCCTTGCGGGAACAGGCGATGACTCAAACCTGACCGGCGACCTCGATGTCAACGGCACCGACGCGCTTACGATCAGGTCCGCGGACGGCGCCAAGGTCAGCATCGACGGGCTTGGCAACGATCGCGTTCTCCAGCACGTCGGCAACGGACCGCTCGAGATTCGCGGCATCACGGTCACGGGAGGCCGGATCACCCTGGTCAACGATGGCGGCGGGATCCTCAACGGCTTCAACTCGCTGACGCTTGATCGCGTCACCCTCTCCGGCAACAGCGCCGGGAACGACGGTGGCGGCCTGGCCAACTATGCCCAGGCAACCCTCACAAACACCACAATCTCAGGGAACTCCGGCAACGGGCAGGGTGGCGGCTACTACGGACCCGGCGGCAGCACGGCGACTTTCAACAACGTCACGATTGCCGGAAACACCGCGGACAAGGACGTCGACGGCAATGGTGACGGAGGCGGGATCTCGGCAATGGGGTCGATCTCCTCATACAATTCGATCATCGCGCTGAACACCGATGATTCGGGCCTGATCCCCGCCCAGGTAAACGACTGCGTCACGGGCCCGAACTTCTTTCCACGCCACACCCTGATCGGTGACTTCGTTCCCGCGGAGTGCCTGATCGGATTCGACCCGGGAACGAATATCGTCAACGTCAACCCCAAGCTCGGCCTGCTCGCCGACAATGGTGGCCCACTCCAGACCAGGGCACTTCTGGTCGGAAGCCCGGCAATCGATGCTGGTGGATCGGCGGCTCCGGATCAGTGCGCGTCCACGGATGAGCGCGGAATCTCCCGTCCACAGGGATCTGCATGCGACGTCGGTGCCTTTGAGTTGGCCCCGACGCCCCCAACGCCAGTCCTGAAAGTGAGTCCAAAGCCGAAGATCAAGAAGACCAGACGTGGCAAGGTCGCCATCTTCAAGGTCAAGGTGAAGAACACCGGCACAGCGGCCGCCGCGAAGGCCAGGGTCTGCCTCAAGGTCAAGTCCCCGCTCAGGGCCAAGGGCAGGAAGTGTGCCTCGCTCGGGACGATTGCCGTCGGCAAGACCAAGACGACGAAGCTGAAGGTCAAGGTCGCCTCCGGCGCAGCCAGGAAGAGCTACAAGGTGAGCTTCAGGGCGACTGCGAATGGCGCCAGGGCCAAGACCGCGAAGGCGAAACTGAAGGTCCGCTGAGTTCTGCCCGGGCGGCTCGGAGCTCCGCCGCGGCGGGTGACTTGACAGACTGCCGCCGGTGAACGACACGCCCGGACCAAGAGCCAACTCATTTCGCGATACCTGGTGCGGCAGGGTGCTTGCCGACCGGGTCGACACCGAGGTGCGTGTCGCCGGGTGGGTGCACAGGCGCCGCGACCACGGTGGTCTGATCTTCATCGATCTGCGGGACAGGACCGGCCTGGTCCAGCTCGTCTTCAATCCCGAGGCGACCGAGGCGCATGCGCTCGCACACAAGCTCCGCGCCGAGGATGTCCTCAGCGCTGCAGGGGTGGTGGTGCGGCGCTCCGATGAGACCGTAAACCCCGATCTGCCGACCGGTGAGGTCGAGCTCCGGGTCGAGTCTGCTGATCTCCTCGCGGACTCCGAGACACCGCCATTTCAGATCGAGGGCTTCAGCGGCGAGGTCGGAGAGGACACGCGCCTTCGATACCGATACCTGGACCTGAGGCGGGAGCGGATGCAGGAGGCGATCGCGCTCCGTCACCGGGTCTCGTCCGCGATGCGCGAGTTCCTCGACGGTGAGGGCTTTCTCGATATCGAGACCCCGGAGCTGACCCGTTCAACACCGGAGGGCGCCCGGGATTTCCTTGTCCCGAGCCGACTTCAGCACGGCTCCTTCTACGCGTTGCCCCAATCCCCGCAGCTCTTCAAGCAGCTTCTGATGGTTGCCGGATTCGAGCGCTACTACCAGATAGCCCGCTGCTTCCGGGACGAGGCGACGCGCGCCGACCGTCAGGCCGAGTTCACCCAGCTCGATATCGAGATGTCCTTTGTCGAGGTTGAAGATGTGCTCGAGCTCAACGAGCGTCTGCTCAGGCATGTCTTCGAGCGCGCCGGTGGTCCGGTGCTCGACGTCCCACTGCCCCGGATCCCCTATGACGAGGCGATCAGTCGATACGGAACCGATCGACCCGACGGCCGCTTCGGTCTCGAGCTGGTCGACCTGACCGAAGTGCTCGCCGAGACCGAGTTCAAGGTCTTTCGCGGCGTGATCGACTCGGGTGGCTCGGTCAGGGGTATCAACGCGGGTAGGCGTGAAGTTCCCCGTTCGGGTCTCGACGGCTTCATCTCCCGGGCGCAGGAGCTTGGCGCCCAGGGGCTCGTCTGGGCATTTCGCGAGGGTGACGGCTGGCGCTCGCCGACGGCGAAGTTCCTCACCGCCGATGAGCTTGCCGGTCTGAACGGGAGACTCGGAGCCGAGGAGGGCGATCTGCTGTTGATCGTCGCCGACCGTCCCACGATGGTCAACTCGGTCCTCGCGCAGCTCCGGCTTGATCTCGCCCACCGTTTTGACCTGATCCCAGAGGGATCCAGCGACATGCACTGGGTCGTCGATTGGCCGCTGATGGAGTACAACGAGGACGAGGATCGATGGGATGCGCTGCATCACCCGTTCACCTCGCCCTCCGGTGAGTTCGACCCGGCAGATCCCGGCAAGGCCCGCGCGCTGGCCTACGATCTGGTCTGGAATGGCCAGGAGCTGGGTGGCGGGTCGATCCGTATCCACAAGCCCGACGTCCAATCGCAGGTCTTCGAGGCACTCGGGATCAGTGCCGAAGAGGCAGAGGATCGCTTCGGCTTTCTGCTCGAGGCGCTTCGATTCGGCGCGCCGCCGCACGGCGGGATCGCCTTCGGGCTCGATCGGATCGTCCAGCGTCTGTTTGGGGCCGAGACGATCCGTGACGTGATCGCCTTCCCGAAGACGGCGTCGGGCTTTGACCTGCTGACCGGCGCCCCGGCCCCGGTCGACGTTCGTCAGGTTCGGGATCTCGGAATCGCGATCAGGGGAAAGCAGCCGTAGTGGGCTTCCTGGATCGCCTGCGAGGACGCGGTCCAGGGAGGCAGCCGGGGCCGGGCGGCACGCCCGTACACATCGGTGATCCCTTCTACGACAATTGGGATGTGGTCCGTGACTTCGAGGACGCCGGAACGGCGCGGGCCTTTCACCACACGCTGATCGAGGCCGGGATCGAAGCCGTACTCACCGCGGATTTTCCGCTTGACCGCTTCAATCGCGGCGATATCGCGCTGCGGGTTCCGCCGGGAAGCTGGAGCGATGCCGAGGAACTTCTCGGCGGTCTCGACTTCGACTGAGATAGAAGATCCCAACCCGCCGGTGCCACTCCTGGCTTTGATCCCTTCATAAGAAGGTGGGCGCCTGCTCCGGACCCCACGGGGCCAAGAGACGAGGGCTCCCGAGCCGTTTGTATTGGGTCAAACGTAGAAGCGACTGGCGTACGGGTTCGGACCTCGGGATCGACGATAGCACCATGCCCTGGAGTGGCCGCCGCGAGCTTTCCATGGATCCCATCTACCCTTGATGGGTGGACCGCGAAGTTTTTGCCGAGTACCTCGCCGACGATTCCCGCTCAGGCCCCGCCCTCGACCGATCATGGGTCGGATCCGCGGGGGGCGCAGCCTGCGGTGACGTGGCGCGGATCTCCCTCCTGATCGAGGACGGGCGGGTGCGCGGAGCAAGGTTCGGCGCCGAGGGTTGTGGCGCGATCCGGGCCGCCTGCGCCGCGGTCACCGAACTGGTCGACGGGGAGCTGTTCACCACGGCCGCCAGGATTGGCGCCCGCGAGGTCGATACGGCGCTTGGCGGTCTGACCCCCGGGAAGTTACATGCGGCGCAGTTTGCCGCCGACGCGCTCCACAGGGCACTCGGTGCGGCCGCCGCCTCGGTGGATCACCTGGCCGAGCCCTCACCGGGCCGCGTCCTCGTTGCGATGTCGGGCGGGGTCGACAGCGCGGTGGCGGCTCTGCTCGAGCGCCAGCGCGGCGCCGATGTCTGCGCCGTGACCCTGAAGCTCTGGGCAGATCCGCGCACAGACGGCACCAAGGCCTGCTGTTCGCCGGAGGCTGTGACCAGCGCCCGCGCTCTCGCACACTCGCTCGGACTGCCTCACATCACCCTCGACATGGAGGACGAGTTCCGGGCCCGCGTGGTCGGCGCATTCGTCGAGGGATACGCGGCAGGGCGGACCCCCAACCCCTGCGTGCTCTGCAACGGCGATGTGCGGATCGCCGCGATGGTCCGGCTTGCCGATCGCCTCGGCGCCACCCACCTCGTCACCGGGCACTACGCACGGGTGACTGACGACGGGGAGGGCCCACTGCTCGCCGCCGCCGCCGACCCGGCCAAGGATCAGGGGTACATGCTTGCCGGACTGCCGACGGAGATGCTCGACCGGCTCCGTTTTCCGCTTGCCGAGATGACCAAGAGCGAGGCGCGGGCGTTTGCCGAAGGCCACGGTCTGCCGGTCGCACAAAAGGCCGAGAGCCAGGACCTCTGCTTTCTCGCCGGACAGGGCAAGCGGGCATTTCTGCGTGAGCATGGACAGCTCGATGACCGTGCCGGCGAGATCGTCGACCGCTCGGGAGAGGTCCGGGGCACTCATGCGGGCCACCACCACTTTACGGTCGGCCAGCGCCGCGGCCTCGGCGTCAGCAGCACGGAGCCGCTTTTCGTTCTCGGCACGGATGCGAGCGCAAACCGGGTCACGATCGGGGACCGCGGAGATCTCTTCGCCGACTCGGTCAGCCTGCGCGCGGTGACGCTGCACCGAGACTCGGGCCAGGTGACCGGGGTCAGGTTCCGCTACCACGCACCGATCGCAGGGTGCTCGGTTGAGGCCGACCTGCAATCCGGCCGCCACGCATCCGTGACGCTCAGCCTCACCAATGCAGTCGATTCGGTCGCCCCAGGCCAGACCGCCGTCCTGCTTCGCGGCGAGGAGATCATCGGGCACGGGACGATCGTCGCCGGAATGCGCGTGACAGATGATTTCGCAGTCGCGCCCGACTCGGCGATACTGATCCGATGAGACGTCGCCGGCTCAAGTGGTGGGAGAAGCCCATGGAGGAGTTTGCGAAGACCCGTGTGGGCGGTTGGGTCGCGCTGAACGTCGCCAACCCCGTCGACCAGCGGCTGATGCGATGGAGCAACGGCAGGGTCTCGATCTTCATCGGCCAGAACACCGGGGTGCTCACCCACACCGGCGCCAAGAGCGGCCTGACGCGGGAGACGCCACTGCTCTACACCGTGGACGGTGACCATTTCGTGATCGTCGCCTCGAATGCGGGTGGACTCAGGCATCCCGCCTGGTACCACAATGTCTGCGCCAGTCCGGAGGTCGGTTTTGCGACCAGGGGCAGGCGCGGCAAGTTCACCGCGCACGTTGCCGAGGGCGAGGAGCGAAAGCGGCTCTGGGCCGAGGTCAACGATCAGTACTCCGGGTACGACGACTATCAGGAGCGCACCGATGGACGGCTGATTCCGGTGGTCGTATTGGAGCCCCGCTCCACCCCCTGAGCAACACTCCCGACCCCGCGTCCATAGCATTGAGACCAGTGCGCGCCGACCAGATCCGTGAGACATATCTCTCCTACTTCGAGGAGCGTGGCCATCGCCGCGTGCCGTCGGCCTCCCTGGTGCCGGCGCCCTCGGATACGTCGACCCTGCTCACGGTCGCCGGGATGCAGCCGTTCAAGCCCTACTTTCTCGGCCGCGAGACACCGCCGGCGTCGCGACTGACGAGTTCGCAGAAGTGCTTTCGGACCCCCGATATCGCCGAGGTCGGCAAGACCCGCCGCCATCTCACCTTCTTCGAGATGCTCGGCAATTTCAGCTTCGGGGACTACTTCAAAGAGGACGCCATCGCCTTCGGGTGGGAGCTCTCGACCAAGGGATTCAATTTCAATCCGGAGCTGATCTGGATCACGGTATTCGGCGGCGACGAGGGTCTCGGCCTCGGTCCCGACACCGAGTCGATCGACCTCTGGAAGGCGCAGGGGGTTCCCGAGGAGCGGATCGTCCTGCTCTCCCGCGACGACAACTTCTGGCAGGGCGGTGCGACCGGGCCATGCGGACCGTGCTCGGAGATGTATCTCGATCGCGGTGAGGAATTCGGTGGGCCGGAGACCCGGCCGGGCGATCACTCGGATCGCTACCTCGAGTACTGGAACCACGTCTTCATGGCATATGAGCTTGCCCAGGACGGCTCGCTGACCCCGCTGCCGCGAAGGAGCATCGACACGGGGCTCGGGCTCGAACGGATGGCGGTGATACAGCAGGGCGTCTCGTCGGTCTTCGAGACCGACCTGCTGAAGCCGCTGGTCGACCTCGCCGTCGAGCTCTCGGGCCATCCCTATGACCAGGACGACGCCGTCACCCGCTCGATGCGGATCGTCGCCGACCACTCGCGTGGGCTGACCTTCCTGCTCGCCGATGGCGTGGTGCCCTCCAACGAGGACCGCGGCTACATCCTTCGCAGGGTGATGCGCCGGGCGATCCAGCAGGGTCGCGCGCTCGGTCTCGAGGCGCCCTGGCTCGGCCGCTTCGCGGAGCGGACGATCGAGATGATGGGTGATGCCTACCCGCTGCTGGTCACCGAGCGCGAGACGATCCTGCGCTGGATCCGAGACGAGGAGGAGAGCTTCGGGAGGACGCTTGATCGCGGCACCGAGCTGCTCGAGCGCCTGATTGACCAGGCAGGGCAGTCCGAGACCTCCTGGGTCTCCGCCGAGGACGCCTTCCAGCTTCACGACACCTTTGGATTTCCGTATGAGATGACCAAGGAGCTCCTGGCTGAGCAGGGCCTCTCGGTCGATGACCAGGGCTTCGAGGTCTTGATGGAGCAGCAGCGCACCCGGGCGCGTCTCGGCGGAGCGACCGCCGACGAGTCGAGGGACCGTCATCAGGCGGTGCTCGAATTTGTCGACTCGGCCCCCGGAACCAAGTTCGTCGGCTATGAACGCCTGCGCTCGACCACCGGTCTGGCGGCGGTCAGCTCCGAGAACGGCGACGCCTTGATCAAGCTCGAGGAGAGTCCCTTTTATGCCGAGGGCGGTGGCCAGATCGCCGACTCGGGCGTGGTCCGCTGGCGTGGTGGAGAGGCAGTGGTCAGGGACGTCTACCGGGTCGGTGATGACCAGGCGCTGGCGGTCGAGGTGACCAGCGGTGAGATCGAGCCCGGCACGTCCGTCGAGGTCGAGGTGGACGCCGCAAGGCGACACGCGATCATGGGAAACCACACGGCGACGCACCTCCTTCACGCCGCACTCCGAGAGGAGCTCGGAACCCACGTCCGGCAGGCGGGCTCCGCTGTCCGGCCCGACAAGCTCCGATTTGACTTCACCCACGGTCAATCGCTCGGCAAAGATGAGCTGGCAAGAGTCGAGGATCGGGTCAACGAGTGGATCAAGGCCGCGCGCCCGGTCCGCTGGATCAACATGTCGCGTGACGAGGCGGTCAGGCTAGGCGCGATGGCCCTGTTCGGCGAGAAGTACGGCGAGTGGGTACGGGTGGTCGAGGTCGATGATGTCTCCCGCGAACTCTGCGGAGGTACCCATGTCGTCAACACCGCCGAGATCGGGATCTTCAAGGTCGTCGCGGAGGGGTCCAGCGCCGCCAACGTTCGGCGGATCGAGGCGATCACGGGTCCCGAGGCAATCGATTGGTTCCGCGAGCGCGCCGATCAGCTGGCCCGGACGGGGGACCTGTTGGGGTCGCCGAGAGATCCGGTTGCAGCAGCGCGCAAGGTCGCCGAGAAGCTGGCAAGACTCGACGCCCAGACCCAGGCCGCCGGTCGCGAGAGCGCGAAGGAGGCCGCTGGCACGCTGGCCGGGGCCGGCACCGTGATCGGCGGAATCACGGCGATCGCGGAGCGGGTCGAGATTGCAGACCAGAGGCAGCTCCTGGCGCTCGCCAAACAGGTTGGATCAGGCATCGATGAGGCGGCGATCTTTGTCGCCGGCGCCGACGGGGACAAGGTCGGCATGGTCGCCCTGTTCAGCCCACAGGTGGTTGAGCGCGGCCTCTCCGCCGCGGACGTGATTCGCGAGGCGGCCGGCATCGTCGGAGGCGGCGGCGGAGGACGCGAGGACATGGCACAGGCAGGGGGACGCAATGCCTCGAGGCTCGACGAGGCTATTGCGGCCGCGAGGGAAGCGATTCAGAAGGGTCTCGCCTAGCGCTCCGGCGCAGGTCATCTCTTGCGAATTCTCGCCCTTGATCACGGCAATGCGCGAATCGGCTGTGCGCTCTCGGACCCCAGCGGATCGCTGGTCAGGCCGATCGAGGTGATCGAGCCCCCGGATCCGGCGGCGGTCGGCCGGGTTGTCGACGAGCACGAGGTCGGGACCGTCGTGGTCGGATTGCCGGTCACGCTTGCCGGCGAGGAGGGCGAACAGGCGATCATCGTCCGCGAGTTTTGCGATCAGCTTCGAAATCATCTCAGCGTGCCGGTCGAGACCTACGATGAGCGCCTGACCACGCGGATGGCCAAGGCAACCAGAAGGGGTGGGGCGAAGGCGGCCGAGGACTCACTCGCCGCCGCGCACCTTCTCGAGGCCTACCTGATCGCAAGAGAGTCACGGGAGGCCCGAAATGAGTCCTGACGAATGGTTTGGCGAAGGCGGACCCAGCGATCCCGAGTCGATCGAGCGCGAACGCCGGCGTCTCGAGCGTGAGGCGAGGCGCCGGGGCCGCGATCCGGAGCCGACACCTCCCCAACCCGCACCTCCCGATACGGCGCAGCCCGGGTCCGGGCACGAAATCGGCGGGCCGAACGAGCCGGCGACATCCGAGCCTTCCGGGTCAGGCCGACCATCCCGTCCGATCGAGCCGGAACCGGGCGGTCGAGGGAGCGGAACACCGGCCGCCGGGGTCGACGATGACCTTGCCGGCCGGCTCGCCCGACGTCGCAGCCGATCCGCCGGCCGCTCCGGCGGCGGACGCCCACCGAGATCGTCACGGCATCGATCTCCGGGGCGAGGCGACCGCAATCGGTCGGGTCGCGGGCTTCGCAGTCCAAAGCGCACCCCGCTCCTGGTCGCGGCTGTCGTGATCGGACTGGTCGGCGTCTGGTTCCTGACCTCGCTCTTCCAGCCCTTCCACGGCGGATCCGGCAGCGAGGCGGTCAAGGTGAAGATCCCAAAGGGCGCCAGCGTCGGCGACGTTGGTGACATCCTCGGTGACAACGGCGTGATCGACAGCTCTCTTTTCTTCCAGATGCGCGCGACACTCGACGGCAAGCGCTCGAATCTCTACCCGGGCACCTACACGCTCAACAAGGAGATGAGCTATAGCGCTGCGCTGAGTGCGCTCACGATCCCACCGCTCAAGAAGACGATCACCCTGACCATCCCTGAGGGGTATGACCGCTCGCAGATCGCCCAGCTGGCCGAGGAGTCCGGGCTCCCGGGCGATTACACAACCGACTCGGTCAAATACAAGGGATTCGACACCGCCAGATACGGCGCCAAGAACCCCGAGAGCCTCGAGGGCTTCCTGTTTCCGGCCACCTATGAGTTGCCGCCGAAGTCCACCTCCGAGACGCTCGTCGGCCAGCAGCTCGACGCCTTCAACCAGCGGATCGCCGGCGTCAACATGAAATACGCCAAGTCGAAGAACCTGACCGTCTACGACATCCTGATCATCGCCTCGATGATCGAGGGCGAGGTCCGGGTTCCGAAGGAGCGCAAGCTTGTCGCCGCGGTGATCTACAACCGCCTCAAACAGGGGATCCCGCTCGGGATCGATGCGACGATCCGCTTCGCGACCGGCAACCACACCGAAGCCCTCAAGCAGAGCGAGCTGGAGATCGACTCGCCGTACAACACCCGGATCAACGCCGGACTTCCCCCGGGGCCGATCGGCAATCCGGGGATCGCCGCAATCGAGGCCGCGGCCCATCCGGCCCAGGTCAACTACCTCTATTACGTGGTCAAGCCGGGAACCTGCGGTGAGCATGCCTTCTCGTCCACCGACGCCCAGTTCCAGCGCGATGTCGATGCCTACAACAAGGCCAGGGAAGCGGCCGGCGGCCAATCTCCGGACGGCTGCTGATGGGCGCGGCGTGAAGCGCCTGGCCGTTCTCGGTCATCCGGTTGCGCACTCCCGGTCCCCGGCGATGCAGAACGCCGCACTCGCTGACCTCGGGCTCGGGGAGCAGTGGATCTACGAGGCGATTGACGTCGCTTCCGAGGATTTCGATGCGAAGGTGGCTTCGATGGCTGCGGGCGGTTTTGCCGGTGCCAACGTCACGGTCCCCCACAAGGCCGCAGCCCTCGCCATCGCGGATGTCCCCGACCCCGAGGCCCGGGAGATAGGCGCCGCCAACACGCTGAGCTTCAAGGGCGGGGCGGTGCTTGCCCACAACACCGATGCGGCCGGGTTTCTCGCTGCGCTTCCCGAGCCGCCCACCGGCAAGCGGGTCCTCGTGCTGGGCGCGGGCGGCGCGGCGCGCGCGATCGTCTGGGCGCTCCAGAGGGCAGATGCGGTGGTCGATGTCTGGAACAGGACGACCTCGCGTGCGGAGTCCCTGGTCGAGGGGCTCGGCGGTACGGTTGCCGAAAGCCCGAGACAAGACGCCTATGAGCTGATTGTCCATTCGAGCTCGCTCGGCCTCCACGGCGACGACCAGTTCAGTGGCCTGCCACTCGAGCCGGGCGGTTTCAATGCGGGCCAGGTCGTGGTCGACATGGTCTACGGCGCCGGACCGACCCCGTTTCTGATGGCCGCCGAAGCGGCCGGGGCGACGACCGTCGATGGCCTCGAGATCCTGGTCCGGCAGGGTGCTCTCTCGCTCGAGATCTGGACCGGTCGCCGGCCCTCGCTCGAGGTGATGCGGGCTGCTGCCCGCGGCTAGCTGCCCCGCTTTGCAGTCGACTCGCGGGTGAGTACCCGGGTCGGCACGTACTGATGTTTCGGACGTGGACGATCACCTTCGATCAGGGTTATCAGCATCTCGACGGCCTGGCGGCCGATCTCCTCTGGGTCGAGGGCCAGCGCGGTGAGTGGCGGTTGCGCCCACTCGCTTGCCTGGGAGTCTGTGCAACCGGCCAGCAAGAGCTCGTCGGGCACCTTCACCTCTCGCGCCCGGGCGGCGAGCAGAGCACCGAGTGCCAACCGGTCCAGAGTCGCGTAGATCGCATCCGGTGGCTCGGGCATGTCGAGAAGCGCCGCAGCCGCGACGAAGCCGGAGCCCTCGTTCAGAGCACCCTCGGCGATCGAGACAAGCGGCTCGCATCCGTGCTCGGCACACCATGTTTCGTATCCCTCTGCGGCGTCGCTCGTATAAGACGTCACAGGAGTGCTGGTCAGGAGCGCGATCCGCTCGGCCCCCTGATCGGCGAGATGGTCGAGGATCGACCTTGTGCCCGCGACGTGGTCATTGTCGACCCAGCAGGTGCCATCGTCGGGCGTCGCCTCGGCTGAGGGAATCCGACCGGTGGTGACCAGCGGGAGTCCACGTGTCCGGATGTCGCTTACAAGCGGATCGTTGACGACAGGGTCGATCACGATCGCCCCGTCGATCTCGATTCGCTCGAACGCGGTCTGCTCGTGGTTCGGCCCGGCGACAACGAGCGCGAGACCGTGCTCGAGGGCCGCGGTGGTTGCGGAGCTGAGCATCTGGATGAAGTAGTCGAAATCTGAGAGGCCGAACGGCACCCCCGGGGCGCTGGAGACCGCGATCCCGAGCCGGCCGGTCTTTCCTGCAACGAGGTTGCGAGCGCTTGCGTTGGGTCGATAGCCCAGTTCGTTTGCGACCTGGGCGATTCGTTCCCTTGTCGAATCGGGAAGGCGGCCCTTGCCGTTGAGTGCGTGCGAAACCGTGGTCGCCGAGACGCCGGCGGCTGCCGCGACGTCCCTGATGCCCACCCGTCCCTTGGTGTTGACCTTCACCAGGCAAGGATATTGGCTTCCGGCTTGACATGCAAAAGCGTTTTTGTTAGGAATGGCTCTTGCAAATGCAAAAACGTTAATGCACAGCATGGACGTGGGTCAGGAGAGGGAGATATGAGCGAAACCGAAGCAGGTTCGACCGCCGGTGATGCCGCAGTCGATCCAACGATGTGGGACGGCCTTCTGCATGCAGGCCTCAGCAACTCGTTCCTGCGCCTGCCACACGTCCCGGCAAAGGCAGATGCGTTGCGGGGCCACGGCGCGAGGGCCGCGATCTACGGGGTTCCCTTTGATGCGACAACGATCAGTCGCTCCGGCGCCAACTACGGCCCGCGCGGAATCAGAGATGTCTCCTGTCAGTTCCTCACCTTCAACGCAAGCCTGGATTTTGACATCCTCGAGGCCTTGAATCCGGTCGATTCGGGCGACTGCGATGTCATCCTTGGCAACGCCGAGCGGACGTTCGCCAATGCCCAGGCCGACATCGGTCAGATCCTCTCGGCCGGAGCCCTCCCGGTGAGCCTCGGGGGCGACCACTCGATAACGATTCCCGCCGTCCGCGCAATCTCCGATTGCCACGAAGACCCGGGCCTGGTCCTGGTCGACACGCATCTGGACACCGCACCGGATGTTGGAGGCGAACTGCTGAACCACTGTTGCCCGATCACCCGAGCCGTCGACGCCGGCTTCGATCCGGGCAAGATCGCCCTGGTCGGGATCTCCGGGTGGATGAACCCCAGGACAGAGCTTGCCTACTGCCGGGAGCACGGGATCACGGTGATCTGGCTCGAGGAGATATGGGAGAAGGGGACGAGGTGGGCTGCTGAAAAGGCTGCCGAGGTTGCCGGTTCCGGCGACGGAATCTATCTCTCCTTCGACATCGATTCTCTCGATGCCGCCCATGCGCCCGGAACCTGCTGCCCGACGCCCGGCGGGCTGACCAGCCGCGAGGCGATCGAGCTGGTCCGCGGAGTCGCGTCCCACGGCCTGCTCGGCGTCGATGTGGTCGAGGTCGCACCAAGCCTCGACCCGACCGCAGCGACGGCTCTCCTCGGAGGCCGCATCGCGATCGAGGCGATGGCGTTTCACGCCGGCGCGGGACAAGCCAGCCGAAGGTGAGAGTTCTGCTCGCCCAGCTGATTCCGGACCGGAGCGCGGAGCTGAACGCCGAACGGGCGTCCCAGATCATCCTGGACAATCCCGAAGCTGAGATTGCAGTGTTCCCGGAGCTGTATCTGAGCGGATATAGACCCGGCGACGCGGTCGCGGTCTCAATCGGTTTGGATGACGCTCCGCTGGCAACGGTCTCGGACGCCTGCCGGGAGGCCGGCACCGCAGCGGTGATCGGCTTCAGCGAGCGTCTCGATGGAGAGTCTGACGCTGCGGCCAACTCGGCGGCATGCTTCGACAACGACGGGGTGCTCGCGGGCGTCTACCGCAAGACACACCTGTTCGGCCCTGAGGAAGCGGCGAACTTCAGGCCGGGTGCCTCGCTCCGCATCTTCGGCCTGGCTGGGCTCCGTGTCGCTCCCCTGATCTGTTTCGACATCGAGTTTCCGGAGCCGTCCCGGAAGCTCGCCGAGGCCGGCGCCGAGTTGCTCGTCACGGTCTCGGCAAACATGGAACCGTACCTCGAGGACCACCTGCTGGCCAGTCGATCCCGGGCCCTGGAGAACCGCCTTCCGCACCTTTACGTCAACCGGGTCGGCAGCGAGTCCGGGCACACATTTGTCGGGGGTTCACGAGTGGTAGACCGGGACGGCCGGGTTGCCGCCTCCCTCGGCGACGAACAGGGAGTTCTGATTGCGGACCTCGAGCTGGATCGAGGTCCGTTGAACGAGGACGTCGACTACCTGCGGCACGTCCGCCGCGGGCTGCGCGTGGAGAAGGAACAACAGTCACGAGGAGGAGAGAGATGAGTATCAATGGGGAAGCGGGAGGTCCCGGCGGATCGCCGGGATTGTTCACGCGAAAAGCAACCGGGCTCGTGCGCGAGGCAAAGACGCGCGATGCGCTGTTCTACAACCTGTTGTGGTCAAGCGTTGCGCTGACGTTTGCCTTCTATTGGTTGTTCTACGCGTTCTATCCGGGATCGAATCCGTTTGTCTCGATGCTGGTCGCGGCGGGCCTCGGCCTTCCGGGCGCATTTCTCTATGCGATGTTGACCCAGGTGATGCCGCGGACCGGCGGCGACTACGTGTTCAACAGCCGCTCTCTGCATCCGAGCATCGGGTTTGCGGGGAACTTCAGCTACTGCTTCTGGCTCTCGGTGGTGATCGGCGTCTACACGACGTACTTCGCCGCCTACGGGATGGGCGCATGGGGCCGGATGATGGCCGGTTTCACCGGCGCTTCCGGGTGGCTCTCGTTCGGTGACTGGTTCTCGACCGAATGGGGCCTGTTCATCACCGGAACCGTTGCGCTCCTGCTGTCGGCGGGCCTGTTCATCATCGGCGGAACCCGGCTCTTCTTCCGGATCCAGGCCGGCGGTTTCATCCTCTATGTGGCCGGCGCGTTTCTGCTGCCGATCGTGGTCGGGCTCTTTCAGAGCAAGACAGGGTTCCTGTCCCATTTCAACGAGTACGCGTCGAACCTCGGAGTCGAAAACGCAAGCGACGCACTTACCAAGTCAGCAGGTGACGCGGGATACGCGAGCACCTCGTTCAGCCTGGAGAGTTCACTGAAGGCTGTTTCGATCTTCTGGTTCATCTTCGGGTTCATCTTCTCGAGCAATTACTTCGCCGGTGAGATCCGGACCTCGAAGGGTGCCCACCTGAAATCGATGCCTGGCGCGCTGCTGATCGCAGTCATCGCGATGTTGCTGCTGATTCCGGCGTATCTCAACGTTGCCGACTTCAACTTCAACGGGATGCTCGGCTTCGCGGATCCCGCCACCTACGGGTTCGTCTCGGGCGCCCCTGCATACCCCGAGCTGATGGCGATCGCCTCGAACAGCCCGGTGCTCGGAACGATCATGATCGGCGGCTTTGCGGTCGGGTTGCTGCTCTGGCTGCCGCAGACCCTGCTGCTGGTCAGCCGCAGCATGTTCGCCTGGTCATTCGACCGCATCATGCCCGACAAGCTGTCCTACATCGAGCCGCGTTCGCGCTCGCCGCTGATCGCGATCGGCGTGATGCTCGTGCTCTCGATTGCCAGCACAGCCGTCTATGCATTCACCGACTGGTTCAGTGCGGTTTCGGTATTGCTCGGTCTCTCACTGACCCTGATCATCACCTCGATCTCGGGAATCATGCTGCCATTCACGCAGCCTGCGATGGTCGAGGGATCTCCCTACAACCGGAAAGTCCTCGGGCTGCCGCTGTTCACACTGGTCGGAGGCCTTGCCCTGATCGGCTTCTCGGCTGCGGTCGGAGTCCTGCTCTGGGATCCGGGATCGGGGGCAAGCCTCAGCGAGGACCCGGGCAAGCTGATCCTGGCGCTCTGCGTATACGCGGCCGCATTCGTCATCTACGGAATCGCGCGGGCGGTGCGGAAGAGCCAGGGGATCGACCTCTCGCTCTCGCACCGCGACCTCCCGCCGGAGTGACCCTTGGCCATGTTCGGTAAGCGGAAGGGGCGGACGGATGAGCAGCCCGTCCGCCTCTTCTATGCATCAGACATCCATGGGACCGAGGTCCTCTGGCGCAAGTTCCTCAACGCCGCAAAGGCCTATGACGCCGATCTGCTTGTGATGGGCGGGGATCTGACCGGAAAGGCGGTGATCCCGCTGGTCGGGTCCGGAGACACCTTCTCAGTCGAGCTTTTCGGCGAGACCCATGTGGTGACCGGCGAGTCCGACCTGGCGGAAATCGAGCGCCAGATCCGCGGCAAGGGAATGTATCCGCATCGGATGTCCCCTCGGGAGGTCCAGCGGGTGGCCGGTCTTTCCATCGAGGAGCGCGAGGAGTGGTTTGCGGAGGTGATGCTCGAGACCTTCGAGCAGTGGCTCGAACTTGCCGGTGAGCGCCTGGGGGAAGGCGATGTCCGCTGCTTCGTCATGCCCGGCAACGATGACCCCCCGGGTGTCGAGGAGGCGATCGAGCAGGCTGAGGGCGTCGAGGCGTGCGACGGGAGGATGGTCGAGTTCAACGGGTACTCGATGATCTCGCTCGGATACTCCAACCCGACCCCATTCGATTCGCCGCGCGAGCTCTCCGAGGACGAGATCGTCAAACGGGTCAGCGCCCTGGCCGAGCAGGTGCCGGATCTCTCACGTTGCATCTTCAACCTCCATGTACCGCCATACGACTCGCAGCTCGATACTGCGCCGCTGCTCGATGAGAACCTGACCGTGGTGATGGCGGGGTCCGAACCGAAGACCGTGCCGGTCGGCTCAACCGCGGTTCGCGAGGTGATCGAGAAGTATCAGCCGATGCTTGCGCTTCATGGACATGTGCACGAAAGTGCGGGGGCGACGAAGATCGGAAGAACGCTATGCATAAACCCCGGCAGCGATTACCACACGGGCAGGATCTCAGGCTGTCTGATCGCTCTTCGCGGGGACGATGTGAGACACCAGTTCGTGAATGCCTGAATCGGCTGAGGTGAAGATGGCGGAGCCACAGATAAACCAGGACCTCAAGGCCGAGGCTCGGCGGGTGTTGTCGGCGATGGACGAGCTTGGGCTGAAGGTCCGGATCCTTGGCGGCGTCGGCATCGCGCTCGCGCTCGGAGATCGGCTGAATCCCGCGTTCGTGCGGCCCTTCGGCGACATCGACCTGATCACGGCCAAACGCGACGGATCGAAAGTCGAAAAGACGATTGAAGGGCTTGGATGGGAGCCGGAGCGACAGTTCAACGCGATCAACGGGGCACGGCGCTTTCTCTTCGAGGATCCGACAAGTGGCCGCAAGATCGATGTCTTCGTCGGGCACTTCGAGATGTGCCATCCGCTGCCGCTGGCCGATCGACTCGAAGTCCGCCGGGAAACCCTCTCGCCTGCAGATCTGCTCCTCACCAAGATGCAGATCGTCGAACTCAATTCGAAGGATCGCGGGGATTGCTACGCCCTGCTGCTTGGCTTCGAGGCGATCGACCGCGATGACCCTGAAGTCCTCGATATCGGCTGGATCGCGAGGTTGACCGCGACAGACTGGGGTCTTCACCACACGTTTGGGTTGAATCTCGCCCGGCTCCGGAGCGGTCTTTCGGAGGCCGACCTGGGCGATGCCGAGCGCAACTCCGTCCTTGAGGCGCTGGTCGCGATCGAGTCTGCGATGGAATCGGAATCGAAATCCCGCGCCTGGAAGATGCGTGCCCGAATCGGGGAGCGAAAGCGCTGGTACGAGGAACCGGACGAGATCGGCTAGCTGGGCGTAACCTGAGCGTGATGTGTTGTCCTCCAACCACGGATGCATTCGATCAGCAGAGGCGGCAGGGCGCCGCCCCGTTGGCCGGGGTTCGCGTGCTCGATCTCTCGCGGGTGCTTGCCGGCCCCTACTGCTCGATGCTGCTTGCCGACCTCGGCGCCGAGGTGCTGAAGATCGAAAGACCCGACGGAGGGGATGAGACGCGCGGCTGGGGGCCGCCGCATCAGGGTGACGAGGCCTCCTATTACCTCTCGATAAACCGGGGCAAGCGAAGCGTCGCGTTGGATCTTCGCGACCTCGGTGACCGTGAGGCACTGCTCGTGCTTGCAGAAGATGCCGACGTGGTGATCGAGAACTTCAAGAGCGGTGACGCCGACCGACTCGGTGTCGGCTTCGCGGCGGTGAGGGCGCGCAATCCCGATGTCGTCTACTGCTCGATCACGGGGTTTGGCTCTGGCCGCGAGCCGCAGGGTCGCCCCGGCTATGACTTTCTGGTTCAGGCAGAGACCGGCTTGATGGCCATCACCGGGCCCCCTGAGCAGGGCCCGGCCAAGGTCGGGGTCGCGATTCTCGACGTCGTCACCGGTCTTCAGCTCGGAATCGCACTGCTTGCCGGGCTCAGGGCTGCGGAAAAGAGTGGCGAGGCGCAGCGGATCGAGGTCTCGCTGCTCGACTCGGCCCTCTCGGCCCTCGTCAATGTCGCCGGTAACGCGCTTGCGACCGGTGCCGAGCCCGGCCGCTGGGGCAATGCCCATCCCAACATCGTGCCCTACGAAGCTTTTGAGACATCCGATGGCTGGATCGCGGTCGCCGTCGGCAACGACGCGGCATTCGTCGCGCTGTCGGAGGCAATGGAGCTGGAGGATCTGGTCAGCTCCGGCTCCTACGCGACAAACTCGGATCGCGTCGCAAATCGCCAGGAACTCGTCGAGCTGCTTGCAGCAAGATTCAGGACCGATACGAGTGAAGCCTGGGTCGGGCGGCTTTCGGATGCAGGCGTGCCGGTTGGGCCGATCAGGGGCGTACTCGAGGCGCTTGACGCCGCCGAGCAGGCGGGGGAGTCCGCGACCTTCGAGGTCTCGCATCCAACCGCCGGTGAACTCGCCCAGGTCAAGTCCCCTTTTCGATTTGATGGACAGCCAACCCTGTCCCACATTCCGCCGCCGTTGCTCGGCGAACACACAGAGGAGGTGATTCGCGATGGCTGGTCAGCACCCTGAGCAGGATCCGGGCAGGGACACGCGTCTCTGGCACCCATTTGCGCAGATGTCGGTGACCCGCTCCGCGGAGTTCGTGGTCGAGCGCGGGAAGGACGTCTGGATCTGGGACACCGACGGCAATCGCTACCTCGACGCAACTGCCAGCCTCTGGTACTCGAACATCGGCCACGGCCGCCCGGAGATCCGCGAGGCGGTCACGGCTCAGATGGCAAAGCTCGAGGCGTACTCGGTATTCAACGACATTGCCAATCCCCCCGCGCTCGAGCTCGCCTCGCGCCTGGCGGATCTTGCGCCGGACGCAAGTCCCAGGA
The DNA here is from genome assembly GCA_038207745.1 of Solirubrobacterales bacterium. Classification (GTDB taxonomy): domain Bacteria; phylum Actinomycetota; class Thermoleophilia; order Solirubrobacterales; family 70-9; genus JBBQZL01. The sequence continues at coordinate 12,248 of JBBQZL010000002.1, read as the reverse complement.
TCCTGCTTGGAAGCGGGGGAGGCGACGGCATCGACACGGCTGCAAAGCTGGTCCGCCGCTACTGGCACGAGTGCGGAAAGCCCGAGCGCTCGCACCTGATCACCCGCCGGCACGGCTATCACGGCACCCACGGCTTCGGGACGAGCCTCGCGGGCATCCCGGCCAACCGAATCGATCTTGGTCCCCTGATCGAGCAGGTCTCGATCGTCGACTTCGAATCTGTCGATGCGCTGGGCGCAGAGATCGAGAGCCTCGGGGCCGAGAATGTCGCCGCGTTCTTCTGCGAGCCGGTGATCGGCGCGGGCGGCGTATACCCGCCGCCCGACGGCTACATGGAGGGCATCGCCGAGGTCTGTCGCGAGACCGGGGTTCTGCTCGTGATCGATGCTGTGATCTGCGGCTTTGGTCGGCTCGGAACATGGTTCGGCGTCGAGCGCTGGCCCGGTGTCGATCCCGACATGATCGTCTTCGCCAAGGGCGTCACCAGCGGCTACCTGCCGCTGGGTGGAGTCGTCGTTTCCGAACGCGTTGCCGCTCCATTCTGGGAGAACGTGGCCAGTGCCCCATTCAGGCACGGGGCGACATATGCGGGGCATCCCGCCAGTTGCGCCGCCGCCCTTGCCAACCTCGACATCCTCGAGAACGAGGGGTTGATCGCGCGCGGCATGGAGATGGAGAGGCCGTTGTTCGACGCACTCGCGCCACTGACGGAGAACCCGCTGGTCTCGGAGGTTCGCGGAGGCACGGGCCTGATGGCGGCAGTGGCGCTTGAACCCCGCCTGCTCGAACTGCTCCCGGATGCACCGATGCGGCTCTGCCATGCCGCTCGTCGTAACGGGGTGCTGGTCCGGCCGCTTGGCGCCGGGGTCGCAACCTCGCCCCCGCTTACGGTGCAATCCGAACATCTGGAACTGCTGGCTGAGTCGCTCTCAACGGCGCTTGGCGAGCTGCGCTCGGACGCAGACACCGCCGGCTACGAACCCTCCGCTCAAGAACCCGAGGTGAACGGATAGATGTCTGACCGACCGAAGCTCGACCCGCTTGACCTGCTCGATCTGGGCTCGCTCCTCTCCGACGAGGAGCGGATGATTCGCGACAACGTTCGCGCCTACGTGCGGCGGGAGCTATTGCCCAATATCGCCGAGTGGTTCGAGAGCGGCGAACTGCCGCTTCGCGATGTCGCCCGCGGCCTCGGTGATCTCGGTGTCCTCGGGATGCACCTGAAGGGATACGGGTGCGCGGGCGCCTCCGCGGTCGCATACGGCATCACCTGCCTGGAGCTCGAGGCCGGAGACAGCGGGCTGCGCAGCCTCGTCTCGGTCCAGGGGTCGCTTGCGATGTTTGCGATCCACGAGTACGGAAGCGAGAAACAGAAGGAGCGCTGGCTTCCCGATATGGCAAAGGGCGAGGCGATCGGGTGCTTCGGTCTCACCGAGCCCGATGCCGGGAGTGATCCGGGCTCGATGCGAACCTTCGCCAAACGCGATGGCACCGATTGGGTGATCAACGGCCAGAAGATGTGGATCACCAACGGTTCGCAGGCCGATGTCTGCGTCGTCTGGGCCCACACCGGCGATGGCATCCGTGGCTTTCTTGTTCCGGCCGGGGCCAAGGGTCTGACCACGCCGGACATCCATCACAAGATGTCGCTCAGGGCATCTGTGACATCCGAGCTGATCCTCGATGAGGTCCGGGTGCCGGAGGAGGCACAGCTTCCGAGGGCCGCGGGCCTGAGGGCCCCACTTTCCTGCCTCAGCGAGGCCCGCTACGGGATCGTCTGGGGTGCCGTCGGTGCCGGTCGGGCCTGCTACGAGTCCGCACGCGAATACAGCCTGACCAGGGTTCAGTTCGACAAGCCGATCGCCTCGTTCCAGCTCGTCCAGCGCAAGCTCGCCGAGATGGCGGTCGAGGTCAACAGGGCCCAGCTACTGGCATGGCATCTCGGCCGGCTCAAGGACCAGGGCAGCCTTCATCCCGAGCAGGTCAGTTTTGGCAAGTTCGCAAACGTCGATGGCGCCCTGGCTGTCTCCCGACTTGCCCGCGGCGTACTGGGGGCAAACGGGATCACCCTCGAGTACCCGGTCATCCGCCACATGAACAACCTCGAGACGGTCTCGACCTATGAGGGCACCTCGGACATCCACTCGCTGGTGCTCGGCGCAACCATCACCGGCATCCAGGCCTTCCGCTAGGTGCCCCGGGGCATCTTGTCCGGTCCCCCGGCGACGTGACTGGATTTCTGGTGGAAATGCATGCCAGAAAACCAGTCACGTCGGAAGCGGGCGCGCGCAGGGCGCGCAGGTCCGCGCAGAAGTGTGACGGCGCCGGACTCTCGCATCGCGCGCGATGTGCGGCTTCGCGTGGCTTGGCTCGGCTTGGCCCGGCCCGGCCTGGCGCGGCTCGGGGCGGCCCGGGTCCCAGGGCGTCCTAGGGGTTGGTTGAGACGATTCTGCCGACGACCAGGTCGGCTCCGACGGCGCGGATCGGGAATGTCCCTGACTCATCGACGATCAGATTGAAGACCGCGGGAGCGTAGGGCGTCACCGTCTCGGTGAGGCCGAAGTGGGGAATCTCGATGTCGTCGCCGGTCGAGCCGGTGACCGAGAGGATCAACTGATCTCCCCTGTGGACGTCGACGGTGTTCCTCGTCTTGGAGAGAAAATCGAAGTGGGCGCTGACGACCTTGCCGGTGATATCCGGCGTCAGCGTCGGATCGGGCCGGGGGGTGGTCTCCGTTGTCGATGTCGACGTGCTTCTGTCTGCGTTGCGTGGCGACCGGGAAGGCACCACGAGCGCCAGCACGGTGGAGATCGCGAGCAGGACCAGCATGATGATGAGCAGGCGTCTGGCAGCCACACGATGATCCTTGCAGCCGCGCCTATAACTTGTAGTTCCATGTCGTTCAGATTCACAACCGCAGGCGAGTCGCATGGCCCCGGTCTGGTCGCGATCGTCGAGGGCATGCCGGCCGGTCTCGAGCTCGACCGGGCGGCCTTGGATCGGGATATGGCGCGCCGCCAGCTCGGCCATGGGCGCGGCGGCCGGATGAAGATCGAATCCGACTCGGTCGAGGTTCGCGCCGGTGTGAGACACGGCAGGACGCTTGGTGGCCCGATCGCGCTCCTTGTCGCAAATAGCGACTACAAGAACTGGGAAGAGCGAATGAATCCGTGGCCCGTCGACGCGGAGATCGACGAGGTGCATCTGCCTCGTCCCGGCCACGCTGATCTGGTCGGAATCCAGAAGTACGGTCACTCCGACGCCCGTAACATCCTCGAGCGTGCCAGCGCCCGCGAGACCGCCGCCCGCGTCGCCGCCGGGACGCTTGCCCGCTCCTTCCTGACCGCGCTCGGCGTCGGCGTGTACAGCCACGTGCTGCAGATCGCCTCGGTGATCGCCCCGGAGCCGGATGACCTCGCCGCCGAGGATTTCGCAGCCGTCGACGATGACCCGGTCCGATGCCTGGACCCGGAGGCCTCGGCGGCGATGGTCGAGGAGATCAATTTGCTCCGCAAGGCCAACGAGAGCCTCGGGGGAGTCTTTGAGGTCCGCACCTTCGGCCTCGTTCCGGGGCTTGGCTCACACATCTCCTGGGAGGACCGGCTCGACGGTCGCCTCGCCTACGCGGTTGCCTCGATCCAGTCGATCAAGGGAGTCTCGATCGGTGAGGCATGGGAGGTTGCCGGTCGTCCCGGGTCAAAGGCCCACGATGAGATCTTCTGGTCCGAGGAACGCGGCTACTTTCGCGAAACCAACCACGCCGGTGGGCTCGAAGGCGGGATGACCAACGGCCAGCCGTTGCTCGTGCGCGGCGCCGTGAAGCCGATCTCGACCATGACCAAGCCCCTGCGCTCGGTCGATACAGAAACCAAGGAGCCCGCACAGGCGCTTCGTGAGCGCACCGACTCGACGGTGGTCCCGGCTGCCGCTGTGGTCGCCGAGGCGATGGTCTGTCTCACCCTCGCCCGTTGCTACCGGGAGAAGTTCGGCGGCGACCACATGGATGACGTGCTTGCCGCTGTCGACGCCTACAAGCGGCGCATCGACTGGCGTGACTAGACCCGACCCCAAGCCTTCGGTCGTGCTCATCGGGTTCATGGGCGCCGGCAAGTCAACCGTTGCCCGAAGGCTCGCCGGTCGCGAGCAGATCGTCGACACCGACCAACTCGTAACCGATCAGATCGGGATGCCGATCGATAGGTACTTCGAGGAACACGGCGAGGCGGCGTTCCGGGAGGTCGAGGAGCGCGTCGTCTGCGAGGCGCTCGAGACGGCTGACGGGAGGATTGTCTCGCTCGGCGGCGGCAGCGTCCTCTCCCAGCGCGTTCGCGAGTCACTCGGTCGACACGTCGTGGTCTGGCTGAGCGTTGACCTCGATCAGGCGCTCTCTCGCACCTCGGGCACAAAGCGACCGCTCGCTCAGGACCCCACCCGGTTCGCCGCGCTGATGGCCGAGCGTGAGCCGCTCTACCTCAGCCTTGCCGACGCGGTTGTCCCTGCAGACAGGACTGCGACCGTCGCGGCCGGCGTGGCGATGGCACGCAACCTCGCCCATATGCCGCCAGGCACAAAGATGCTCTGGGCGTCATCGAGCTCCGGTGAGTACCCGGTGGTTGTCGGCGACGGGATCCTCGGGAATCCCTGGTGGCCACTCGAAGGCAGGCGATTTTGCATCACCGATACCAACGTCGGTGCGCTCTACGCGGATTCGGTGGCTCCACTGGCGGCGCAGATAGAGATCAGTCCCGGTGAGCAGGCCAAGACGATGGCAGAGGCCGAGCTGGTACTCCGCGAGCTCGCCCGCTCCGAGATGACACGCTCAGACCACGTCGTCGCCCTCGGAGGAGGAGTCGTGGGTGACCTGGCAGGGTTCTGCGCACACACCTACCAGCGCGGCGTGCCCGTCGTCCAGGTGCCGACAACCCTGGTCGCGCAGGTCGATTCCGCCTACGGCGGCAAGACCGGCGTCGACCTTCCCGAAGCCAAGAACTACGTTGGCGCATACCACATGCCCTCGGCTGTGATCACCGATACCGGCGCGCTGAGAACCCTTCCCGGGAAGGAGATGTCGGCCGGCTTCGTCGAGGTCCTGAAGACCGCCCTGCTGGCCGGGGGAGTGCTCTGGGAGGAAGTCCGGCAGCTCGGCCCGGGAGGGATCACCGGGCAGCCATGGGTCGTCTTCGAGTGCGCGCGCTACAAGTGCTCGGTCGTCGCCGCAGACGAGCGCGACAGCGGTCTTCGCCAGGTGCTCAATCTGGGCCACACCGTCGGCCACGGGATCGAGGCGGCGACCGGATACCGCCGCTACCGGCACGGCGAGGCGATCGGGCTCGGATTGCTTGCGGCGCTGCGGCTCTCCGGTGCGCCCGGGCTGCGACAGCAGGTGGAGCAGATCCTCGTCCGTCACGATCTGCCGGTTCGCATCGAAGGGGCCGTTGACGTGAGTGAAGTTCTGAGCGCACTCGGCAGGGACAAGAAGCGCACCTCCGAGGGTGTGCCCTTCGTCACCCTTGAGCAGCCCGGAAGACCGGTCACCGGACAGATCCTGGATCTGGATGATGTCGAAAGCGCGATCAAGGAGTTGCTTGAATGAGCCTGGTCAGAAACAGAGTTGCGGTCCTCCACGGGGTCAACTTCAACATTCTCGAGCGCCGCGACCCGGAGGTCTATGGTGGGCTCTCGCTCGGCCAACTCGAGACCAAGATCGAGAATTGGGCCCGTGAACTCGGCATGCAACCCCTGTTCTTTCAGACCAACTCCGAGGCCGCATTCGTCGAGTACCTGCACCGGCTTCCGGAGCAGGCCGACTCGGCGATCATCAATGCGGGTGCGTGGACCCACTACAGCTACGGCATCGCCGACGCCCTGGCGATCGCCAGGACCCTTGCGGTCGAGGTCCATCTTTCCGAGGTGGAGAATCGCGACGATTGGCGCAAGATCTCGGTCTTTGACGGCCTCGTCGCGGCCAAGATCTCCGGCAAGGGTCCCGGCGGATACAAGGATGCCCTCGAAATCATCGCGCGTGAGCTGAAGCAGAGAGAGGCCTGAGATGGGCGATCGCGCTGATCGTCTTGTGGCGGCGATCGCCGAGCACGAGCTCGACTGCGCACTGATCACCAACATCCTCGACGTCCGCTACCTGACCGGCTTCGGGGGCACCAACGGCGCCTGTGTCTGCGGCGACGGTTTGCGTCTCTTCCTCACCGACTTCAGGTACACAGAGCGCGCCGCCGATGAGGTCCGGGGTTGGGAGATCATCACCCTGTCCGATGACTGGTTTGCCGGGCTGGCGAGCCATCTGAAGGGTCGCGCGGGGTACGAGGATGACCGGCTTTCGGTCCGCACCTTCGAGAAGCTTGGCGGCGCAGTCGGGGATCGGGTCACGCTGGTTCCTGCGGGCGGCATGGTCGAGCGGCTGCGTCGGGTCAAGGACGAGGACGAACTTGCGGCGATCAGGGCGGCTGCGGCGATGGCAGACGAGATCTACCTCTGGACGATCGAGCGCGGGATGCTCGGCCGGACCGAATCAGATGTGGCCCGGGCACTGGTTGCGGAGATTCGCGATCGAGGCGCCGAGCCATCCTTTGATCCGATCGTCGCCGCGGGTCCCAACGGGGCGCTTCCCCACGCCGAACCGGGCGAGAGGGTGATCGGGTCAGGCGAGCTGATCGTCTTCGACATGGGGGTTGAGCTTGGCGGCTACTGCTCGGATTGCACCCGGACCTTTGCCACGGGGGAGCCCGGTGAGCTGGCCCGCCAGGTCTACGAGATCGTCCTGGATGCCCAGGAGGCCTCCCTGGCTGCGATAACCGAGGGAGCCGACGGCAGGGCGGTCGATGCGATTGCCCGGGAGATGATCAAGGAGGCGGGATACGGCGAGCGCTTCGGTCATGGACTCGGCCACGGTGTGGGCATGGAGGTTCATGAGGCTCCACGCCTCTCTAGCCGCTCGGAAGACACCCTGATCGCCGGCGAGGTGGTCACCGACGAGCCCGGCATCTATCTGCCGGGAGAGCTCGGCGTCCGGATCGAGGACCTGGTCGTGGTCACCCGGGACAGGCCTGAGATTCTCACCGGGCTCTCGAAGCAGATCACCTTCGTCGACTGAGCCACCGATCGTTTTCCCATTTCCACGGGTTGATTCTTATACCGTGCCAGATATGCCGAAGCGTCGAACGCTAAATCTCACTGCCCTGTTCACCGTCGTTGCCGGACTGCTCGTCCTTCCCGGCCTGGCTGCTGCCTGCGCACCGTCGGGAAACCCCGACCCCGTCGGAACCTGGACGACCGAGCAGACATTCTCCGGCAAGGTCTCGCAGGACAAGGCCGGTGGCTACATACAGGTCCCGTTCAACGTACCGGCCAACACCAGCGCGGTTCACATCCGCTACTGCTATCAGTCGGGTTCGGGCAACACGATGGATATCGGCGTCTACGAGCCACTCAAGAACGGCGACACATACTGGGGAACCAGCGAGCGACGCGGCTGGAGCGGCAGCGCTGTCAAGGATCTCGCAATTGCCAAGAACGGCTACTCGCCGGCGGCGGTCTACGAGAACAACTCTCCAAATGACCGCAAGAAGTACGTCCACGGCTACACCACCCGCGCCTACCAGGCCGGGGCGATGCCGCAGGGGCAGTGGGCCGTCGAGCTGGGGCTCGGCGCGCTCGTAACTGAGGACCCGGTCTCGCACAAGTACGAGTGGTCGATAAGCGTCGAGACCACCGGCGACGCCGACTGGAGCAACACTCCCTACTCGAGCGTTCCCTACGACCCGACGCCCGCAAGCACCAAGGCCGGCTGGTACATCGGGGACCTCCACGCCCATGGCGAGGAGGAGCCCGGCAATGCGCTGATGTCCGACGACTTCAACACGGCCTTCACACCAAAGGACCAGGGGGGGCCGGGACTCGACTTCATGACCCTGGTCGACCACAACAACGATGTCGCCTACGGGGAGATCGGCCGCTACCAGGCCGCTCACCCGGGCAAGCTGATCATCCGCGGCACCGAGGTGACCACCTACCACGGCCACTTCAACAACCAGGCCTCGGGCAGGTTTGTCGATTTCCGGACAGGTCCGGTCTTCGTCTACGTCGACAACGGGGGGGACGGCACCTACACGCAGGTGCGTGGATCTGTCCCGCCCAGGGAGATGTTCGCCGAGGTCATCGCCGCCGGCGGTTGGGCACAGGTAAACCATCCCGCGATCTACCCGCCGGCGCCCGACGCGATCGGCGGTAATCCCGCCTGTCGTGGTTGCTTCTGGGAGTACAGCGACGCCGACACGGACTTCTCGAAGACCAACGCAATCGAGGTCCAGACGGGATTCGCGAGCTTCGTCGACGACACCGGCTACAACCCCTTCACGCAGGGCGCGATCGACTACTACGAGCATGCGCTTGACACTGGCGCGCACATCGCGGCGGTCGGCAGCAGCGACTCGCACCAGAACGTCCACACGCAGAGCGGCTCGGACACCCCGATCGGCGACGCAGCGACCGTGGTCCACGCACAGGACCTCTCCGAGCAGGGCATCTCAAACGCCGTCAAGGGCGCCCACACCTATGTGAAGATGTACGGCCCGAGCGGCCCCGACGTCCGTCTCACCGGAGTTCACCCGAACGTCAAGGGCGCCAAGATCATCGGCGACTCGATGAAGGCACCGAGCGCGACCTTCAAGGTCACGGTCACCGGCTCGGGACCGGGAGCGGCACGTCCGGGACTGCAGGTTCTCCGCTTTCTCAAGAACGGCGTCGAGGTCGCCCACAAGGACATCACCTCTGACGACTTCTCGACCTCGTTCCCGAGCAGGGGGACCGGGCGATACTCGGTCGAGATCGTCCGCGGTCCCTTCTCCTTCATCGAGCTCTACTCGAGCCCGATCTGGTTCAGGAAGAAGGCCGGTTCAAACAAGCTGGTCGTCAAGAAGATCAAGGCGAACAGGAAGAAGGGCACAGCCGTCGCCTCGGTCAAGCTGCCGAGCACCGGCAAGCTCTCCCTGTCAGGCAAGGGCGCCAGGTCGGTCAACCTGAAGGTCAAGAAGCCCTCGACTCTGAAGCTGACGATCAAGCCGACCGGCAGGGCAAGGAAGAGCCTCGCCAGGAACGGGAAGGCGAAGGTCAAGGCCAAATTCAAGTTCAAGCCCGAGGGCGGCAAGGCGAAGACCGCCACCAGGACGGTCAAGCTGATCAGGAAGCGCTAGGGGCCGGTCCAGCCGTTTGAATAGCAGTAGCCGCCGGTGCTGGGGCAGGGGTTGATGCCGGCTCCGTAGAGGAAGTCCTGCTCGTGCTGCATGCCATCCTCGGCGCGGCGCGGGTATCCGTGAGGATCGCCTCCGTAGCCGTTCTCGGTCCGCGGCGGGATGTTGCCGTTCGGCGGCGTATTCGAGCCCTCGCCCTGGGTTCCCATGAACCCGGTCGGGCCGCCGTCGTAGTAGACCATCGCCGAACCGGCGAATGGGAACGACGTGATTGCGGGCATCTCCATGAATGGATCGAGATCCCAGTGCCTTCCCGCGTTCAGGCCCGGTTTCAGCACGCTCGCCCCGATCGTCCTGGCCTCGACCTCGGCCGCCTCGTTGGCCACCTGGTGGTCGCCGAAGGCGAGTTGCATCAGGACGCGATGGCTGGGTGTGTTGGGCAGCGGATCATTGGTCATGTGTTGCGCGTATCCGTCGCCTTCGCCACGGTCCCACAGCAACTGCATCAGCGAGAGGATCAACGGCCGCTCGAGCTGATTCGGGTAGTTGGCGTAGAGGCCGATGTCCGGAGCCTCGGCGTACTCGTCGAAGTCGACGCTTCGGCGCAGCAGCAACGAGTAGTTGATCGCCGGGACGTTGAGTACCGACCTGCTGACATCCGGGTTGAGCGCCGTCAGCGCGCCTCCCATGATCCCGCCCTGGCTGACCCCGAAGTAGGAGAGGCTCGACGTGTCGATCACCGGTTCGAGGCCCGAGCCGGCATCAACCTGGAAGGCAGGGTCGGTGTTGAGGCCGGCAGGATGGATCAGGGCGCGGCCGAGCATCATGAAATTGAGCAGGCCCTGCTGCATCCGGTCCGCGAGCTGATTGAAGTTCGACAGGTCGCCCATCGCATTGACGACGGTGCCGAGGTCGGGGTCGGCGAAACCCTGGAAATCCATCGCGCACCAGAGCGAGTTGGTGCGGAATGAGAACTCCTGCTGGCCCCGCACCTGGAACCGGGTTCCGAGCAGGCCATGCCCGTAGGTACCGGGTGCCGCCTGGTCGACGTGGTTGCCCGGAACGGGGACCGGGTTGGGACCCGGGCCGAGCACCGACCGCGGGATCATGCAGCGGAACGGGACATCCGTGGTGTAGGTGCGGTGGATGACCAGCTCGCCGTTGGCGTCGAACTCGAACTTGGCACCGGTCGGGCATCCGTCGGTATCGAGATAGCAGGGGATGTTGGTGATCGTCCCGTCGACGACGCGGAGGAACTTCGGCCACTCGGCCGGGTTCTCATCAACCGAGTCGATTTGGAAGGTCGGGGAATTGCCCTGAACCAGGCGATCAGCGAGGTTGGTGTCGCCGAGGCGCGCGAAGGCGTCGTCGCGGATCTGAAGTGCGCGATCCGAGAGGCCGTGCTCCGAGGCGACCGTGAAGTCCCAGCTCATGTAGAGGTTGGACCTTCTGACCCCGGACTTCTTCAGCGTCTTGAAGAGACTCTCCATGTGGTGTCGGCGTGCCTCGATCGGCTTCTGGTGGGTGATCAGGCGATCCCGGTAGACCTTGAATGCCATCGGCGCCTCGACCGGGGCGTCCTCTGCATCATGGAGCCCTCGCAGGGCGACGATGTAGCGGTGACCTTCCACCAAATTGCGCGCCGGGCGGATCAGCAGCGTCACGTCGCGGGTGTTGTTGGGGTCGGTGAGTTGCGGGTTTGAGTCGATCTCGGCCCAGATCGGATGACGCTTGCCGGTCTTGGCGTCGATCACGACAACCGGCTGGCTGCCGTCCTTGTAGCGATGCAGATCATCGATCGGGACGAACCCGGAGTTGTCGAAGGCGGCCTGTGTCTCGACCTCGGGAATCTTCACGATGATCACGTTGCCGGGGCTGAATCCGTCACCACGGTTCTGATCCGACGGGTCCATGTGGACGCCCTTGGGGGTGAACGGGTTTGGCTTGTTGATCGGCATCGAGTCCTTGGCGATGTCGAGGCGGCGCCCGGTCGGCGTGCCCGGGTCCTTCGTCGTGTAGAGGTTGTTCGGGAAGGGGTATAGGCAGACCGAGGTGTCGAGGAAGTCGCAACGATCAGCATGCGGAGTCGGGATGCGGTCGCCGTAGTAGGGCCCCCTGACGGGGTTCTCGGAACCGACAACGCATTCAGCAAGGTCGCGGTGCAGCAGGACCTTCTGCCTGACGTGAACGGTCCGGCCGCCACCTCGGGGGGTGACCTCGAGATCGGCGTAGATCTTCTTGGGATTGCAACTGCGGAGGGTCTTCCTGCCCGCGGTCGTGATCACCGGTTTGACGACCGCGAGAGTCCGGTTCTTGAACTTGGTCTTTCCCGGTCGCGACGCCTTTCGCGGCTTGGCGCCGGGTGCGCCAACAGAGATCGAGACCTTTGCGAGGCTCGGGAACCTGACCTTGACCCGGACGCGGAACCGATTGGTCGCGAGGATCCTCCCCTCGCTTGTGCGGGTGATCTTCACGACGGGCCTCGGGGCCGGCTGGGCGAGGGCGCCTGCCGAAATCAGTCCGGCGATCAGCGCAAGCGAGATCGCGCATGCCGTCGCGAAGATGAAAACCCGGGCGAATGCGTGAGTGCTGTGCTGCGCCGAAGACGGCATGTGTTCTCCCCCCGTAGTGATGATTTCCCCCTTGGGGCTGCGCAAACCAGTCCGGGTACGGTACCGCTCGGACGGGCTCGTGGCTATCTGGTCAGGTCTGGATCGGCGCCCAGCCGACCGGCAAACGCGGCGATCAACTCGACGGTCGCCTCGAGGTCGGCAAGGTCGACCATCTCGACCGGAGAGTGCATGTAGCGAAGCGGAATCGAGACGAGACCGGTCGGGACACCGCGGCGTGAGATCTGGATCGCGTCGGCATCGGTGTGTGTGGCGTTTCCGCTGGCCCCGATCGTGTGCTTGATCCCGGCATCCTCGGCGGCCTCGACGAGCAGCTCGAAAACCTTCGGCGAGAGCGTCGAGCCGCGGGCGATGACAGGTCCGGATCCGAGCACGTGACTGCCCAGTTCCTTCTCGCTGACTCCGGGCGCGTCGG
>JBBQZL010000001.1:0-54519 GCA_038207745.1 Solirubrobacterales bacterium | reverse complement strand
CGGGATGGCCACCAACATCCCTCCGCACAACCTGACTGAGACCATCGACGCGGTCACGGCGTATATCGCGAACCCGAACATCGATCTTGCCGGCCTGATGGTGCACATGAAGGGCCCGGACTTCCCCGGCGGCGGTCTGATGGATCCGACAGGGATCCGACAGGCCTACGAGACCGGACGCGCCAGCATCAAGGTCCGAGCCCGCGTCCACTCCGAGCCGCTCAAGGGCGGCAAGGATGCGCTGATCGTCACCGAGCTTCCGTATCAGGTGAAGAAGGGTGGCGATGGTGGTCTGATCACCAAGATCGCCGACCTGGTCCGCGACAAGAAGCTCGACGGCATCTCCGATCTGCGTGATGAATCGGACCGCAACGGGATGCGTCTGGTGATCGAACTCAAGCGCGGTGCGGTGCCGAACATCGTGCTCAACAACCTCTACAAGCGGACGGCGCTGCAGAGTACCTTCGGCGTCAACGTGGTCGCGCTGGTCGACGGGGTCCCGAAGACGCTCGGTCTTCACGCCATGATCCACCACTACGTCGAGCATCAGCGCGAGGTCGTAACCCGCCGTACCCAATACGAACTGCGTCGCGCCGAGGCCCGGGCCCACATCCTTGTCGGCCTGCTGATCGCACTCAACAACCTCGACGCCGTGATCAAGTTGATCCGCGCCTCTCAGGATCCCGAGACCGCACGCGACGGGTTGATCGAGACCTTCGAGCTGAGCCGCGAGCAGGCGCAGGCGATCCTCGACATGCGACTACAGCGCCTCACCGCGCTCGAGTCCGACAAGGTCAAGGCTGAACACGATGAACTGGTCGAGCGGATAGCGGAGCTACGCGCGATCCTCGGCGACGAGCTCCGGATCTTCGGGATCGTCAACGAGGAGCTGGTTGAGATCCGCGACAAGTACGGCGACGACCGCCGCACCGAATTGCTGCCCTTCGAAAGCAATGTCGACATCGAGGACATGATCGCCGAACAGCAGATGGTGATCTCGATCACCTCCGACGGTTACATCAAGCGACTGCCACTGGCGACCTATCGCCAACAGCATCGCGGCGGCGTCGGGGTGATGGGGATGAACCTGAAGGAGGGCGACTACATCGAGCACCTCCACATCTGCTCGACCCATGACTACCTGCTCTTCTTCACCAACAAGGGCGTGGTCCACCGGAAGAAGGTCTACGAGCTGCCCGAGGGTTCGCGGACCGCACGGGGAAGCTTCCTGACCAATCTCCTGGAGCTGAAGGAGGGCGAGAAGGTGATGACCGTGATTCCGACCCGGGAGTTCAAGGAGGCCGAGTATCTGGCCTTCGCGACCGCAAAGGGCCTGGTCAAGAGGACCGAGTTCATGTCCTACAACACGCCGCTCAAGTCAAAGCCGATCATCGCGATCAAGATCCGTGAGGGCGACGAGCTTGTCGGAGTACGGATGACCACCGGTGACGACGACCTCCTGCTGATCTCCAAGTCGGGCAATGCCTCCCGCTTCTCGGAGAAGCACGTTCGCGTGATGGGCCACGATACGAGTGGCGTCAAGGGCATGAATGTCGCCGACGGCGACAACCGCGTCCTCGCGATGGACGTCGCCCACGACGACACCGAGCTGTTCGTGGTCACCAACAATGGCTACGGCAAGCGGACCCCGGTCTCCGAGTACCCGGTAAAGGGCCGCGGGACCAAGGGTGTACGTACCGCGAGGCTGACCGAGAAGAAGGGTGGCCTGGTCGGCGCGATCATCGTGCGCGAGCACGAGGAGCTGCTCTTCATCTCGCAGAACGGCATGGTCCAGCGAACTTCGGTCAGCGGCATCTCCCGGATGGGCCGGCCGACGCAGGGCGTCAAGGTGATGAACCTCCGCGATGATGATCAGATCAGCGCCGTCGCGCTGGTGGTCGAGTCCGATGGTGAATCCGACAACGCCGAGGGCATCGAGCTTAACGGCCCCCAGGGCGAGCTCGCCGAGTCGATCGGGGCTTCGATGGATGACGAGGTCGGGGAATCCGGGTCCGTCGAACCGGCTGGCCAGGCGGAGCCCGAGGACGCTGAGGACGGCGAGGCCACGGGAGCCGGCGCCACTGAAGCCGATCAAGACCCGGAGGCCGAGCCCACCGAGTAGAGAGTGCCTTCGTCCGACCTCCTGATCTGCTTCAATTGCGAGACCAGAGAAAGGAGGTGGTCCGACATTGAGTGACATGCTTTTTGGGACGCTGGAGGTGCAGGGCCGCTAGGCGGTTGCGGACCGCCCGGTGGAATCTCACCCGGGCACCGGTGAAAGGGAGGGGTCGGACCTACGTCCCATCTGACCGTGAATCTCCCATTCGCAGATGTACCCGTAGGGCCACCCCGTTCAGGCGGGGTGGCCCTTTCTCTTTCCCGGGGCGGGATGACGGCTCTTCCAAACCGTTGAACGGCCTCCTCCCTCCCAGGGATTGGACGGCCGACCTCCGAAGCGACGGCGAAGGGCCACCTCGCCCGAGCCGGGCGTGCTTCGAGCAGGGGGGAACAGCGGGAACCTCTCAGGCGGCCATCCGCATCCGTCTTATCTGGGGCAGGTAGGGCTCCCAGGAGGCCGGGATACGGGGGCTTGCGACGCGGATGAAGACGGTGGGATCCGGGGGGACCGGAACGTGGGTCGGGTGCATCTCGATCTCACGGGGGAGCTTGTCGCCCTTGCGGCGGTTGCAGGGGGCGCACGAGGCGACGATGTTGTCCCAGACCGACTCGCCCCCCCGGCTTCTCGGGATCACGTGATCGACGGTCATCCCGGTCGGCTTGGTGGTTCCGCAGTACTGACAGGTCCAGAGGTCCCGGGCCAGGACGGCGCGGCGGGTGATCCTCCGTCGGTGGGCGTCGCGGGGTACATGGACATATCTGAGCAGCCGGATGACCGCCGGCCTCTCGAACTGGGCGCGTTCCGAGCGCAGTGGATCGGCGGCGTTCTCAATGATCTCCGCCCGCTCCTTGAGGATCAGCACGGTGCCGCGCCGGACAGTGCAGACGTTGACGGGTTCGTAGCTTGCGTTGAGGACCAGCACACGACCTAGCGATCCAACCCCGTAGAGCCGGTGGTTGCCATTCCGGCGTGCATCCGGCCCGGCCTGGAAGGCCGAGCCGACGGCGACCGAGTTACCCGGCGTACGCATTGCCGAAAAGTGTAGAGATTCCCCTGGCTGGTTCCTCAGGTGACGCGATAGGAGCCGAGCAGGCGCACACTCTCGGCCTTGTCCCTGAGCCTCACGATCGCCTCGGCAACCGGGGGATCCCCGGCGGCGCCCTCGAGGTCGATGAAGAACATGTAGCGGCCGAGTCCGTGGCCAAGCGGACGCGACTCGATCCGGATCAGGTTGACCTCGCGGCTCGAGAACTCGAGCAGGGCCTCGACGAGCGCACCCGGATGGTCCTCGCCGAGCTCGGAGAAGACAAGGGAGGTCTTCCAGCGGCCTCTTCCAGGAGGATCGGCCAGCTCGTCGGAAGTCTCACCCTCGGGCACGACCCAGAGGAACCTGGTCATGTTGTCGTCCTGGTCCTCAACCCCTGCTCGCAGCACGACGCAGCCGTAGATTCCGGCAGCCGAGCTCGCTCCGAGCGCCGCCCACGGTCGCGGGCTCTCACCGACGATCCGCGCCGCCTCCGCCGTGCTGGGCGCAGCCCTGGTCTGTGCATTCGGGAGCTTGGCTCGAAGAAACCGGGCGCATTGCGCGAGCGGCTGGGGGTGCGATGTGACCAGCTCGATCCGGTCGAGCGGGATCTCCTCACGGGCCAGCAATGCGATCCGGACGGAGAAGTCGTGTTCCCCCACCACGGTGACGCCGGTCGCATCCAGGGCCAGAGTGTCGAGCGTTGCACGCACGGTGCCCTCGGTCGAGTTCTCGATCGGGACCAGCGCACGGTCGGCCTCGCCTCGCTCGACCGCCATGATCGCGTCGTGGATCGAATCCTTCCGAAGATGCTCGAATTCGCCGAAGCCCTGCGTGGCCTCCTTGAGCGCGTCCTCGGTGAAGGTCCCCTCGGGACCCAGGTAGGCGATCTTCACTTCGCCCGCTCCCCGGAGCTACTGGAAGGTGACGTCGTAGCTGCCTTTGTTGTTCTCGGTGATCTGCTCGCCAGGCACCGCGGCCACCGAAACGTCAATCGTCGCGTTGCCCTTCGGGACTGAAGCAAGGGAGATCGTCGCGGTTCCGGTTTCACCCGCGGCAAGCGTATCGATCGTTCCCTCTTCGGCTGTCCCGCCATCGACGGTGACGCTTACCGTGATCGCCGACTCGTCGTTCGCACCCTGGTTGGTGACCGATACCACGACTTCCGCCGATGTGGAGGCGGGGACCGTGGTCGGTGCATCCGCGGAAAGGTCGGTGCCGTTGATCGCCACACCGGTCAGCCCGGTTCCGTGGGTGCCCGGGGTCGAGGCCGTATTCGACGCACCGGTTCCGCCGAGCGCGCTCGAGACGGTGCTCTCGGACAGCCACTTGGTTCCGTCGGGAACGAACGTGCTGTCAGGCACCGCCACGTCGGTGATGCCGGCGTCGGTCAGAACGCGTTCTATCTCGGGCTTGACCACGGTCGAGTAGACGATGTCACTGGAGAACAGCACCTGCATCTGGTTGGTGATCTCCTTGGTGGCCTTCTCTGCTCCGGCGTTGCCAAGGGCAGTCGGGAGCTGGTCGGCGATCACGGTCATCGCGCTTGCCCGGAGTTGGTAGACCAGTTCGAGCCCGTTCTCCGCCTTGTTCATGTCGCCGGGAGTGCTGAGGTTCTGGATCCGGGTCAGGTATCCATCGACCGCGCTGCGGGCGGACTTCACCTCATTGGTGAACTCGGTGTCGGTCAGAGAGCTGTGATCGGTGAGCAGCGAGAAGAAGGTGTCGCTGGTCTGCTGTGTCTCGGCGATGATCGACGACGCATCCCGGTTGTAGTCCTTGAGCGAACGAACCTTGCGTGCGTCCAGGCATCCGCGGACGCCGAGCACAAGCAGCACAAGAACCACGAGACCGGCTCCGAGGGCCAGGCCCCGGCGAAGGATTATCTGCTGGTGATCCTCGCCGCCGGAGCGGGGCGGGCGCCCGCCACCACGAGCCCGGCGCTGGCGCGCGGGCCGTTCGGGTTGATCGCCTGATGCTGCAAGCTCCTCGTCGAGGTAGTCCAAAGTGAGTCTCCATGCGTATTTGTGCCGAGGGGAAGTATGAACACTCACACCCTGTCGCGGTCAAGTCCTGCAGGGGACATTGCGTGCAAGAGGCTCCCGCCGGCCTTGATCAGGGGTCTACGGCAGCAGGGTTGCGGCCCGAACTGCCGAACCCGGAGGAGTTGTGGTGGGCTCACTGATCCTGGACAGATTCCGCGTCGACCGGCGAATTGGTGCCGGCGGGTTCGGCACGGTCTACTGCGCATGGGACGAGCGTCTCGAACGCGAGGTGGCGCTGAAGGCGATCGAGACCGGCGACAGCCCGGGCGACCGGGTCACCCGCGAGGCACAGGCCGCAGCCCGCCTCAATCATCCGGGCATCGTCACGCTCTATGAGTTCGGAGAGGAGAACGGCACCGCCTACCTGGTCTCCGAGCTGATCGACGGCCCCACGCTCAAGGCCGAGGTTCTGGGCGGCGAGATGAGCGATCTCGAGGTCGCCGAGATCGGGGCCGACCTCTGCGAGGCACTCGACTACGCCCACTCACGTGGTGTCATCCACCGTGACATCAAGCCGCAGAATGTTCTGATCTCCGACGGTGATTCGGTGACAAAGCTGATGGACTTCGGCATCGCGCGCCTCACCGATGGGGTCACCCTCACCTCACCGGGAGACGTGCTCGGAACGCTGGCCTACATGTCGCCGGAGCAGTCCGAGGGCCGGGCGGCCGGCCCGGAAGCCGACGTCTACTCGCTCGCCCTGACTCTCTACGAATGCTGGACCGGGTCCAACCCGAATGTCCGCGACAGCCCGGCTGCAACGGTTCGTGCAATCGGGCGCAGTGTCCCGGATCTGGGGCGGGTGAGGCGATCCCTGCCGGCGGAGTTGACCGAGACGATTGACGCGTGCCTGGTCCGCCAACCCGCGGATCGGCCCACACTGGAAGAGCTCGGGACGGTGATCGAGCGGTCAATCCCCCTGATCGCCGAGAGAGATGACGGCTTCGACCGCCACGGCCTCGGTTTGACCGGGTTGCGACCCGAGGGTGGCGCTGCGACCTCCGACCTCCTTGTCGGCTGCACTCTCGCGGTGATGACCGCGGTGCCGATGCTGACGATCAATGGGGGCGGGCCGATCTGGGGGCTCGCCTTCGCCCTTGCGGCCGGTTTGCTCGGGGTGATCCTGCCGAGACTCGGATTTCTGACCGGCGCGATCGGGGTCACCCTCTGGCTCGCGCTCGGCGGCGAGATGGGAGGCGCCGCACTGGTGGTGGTCCTGCTGACCCTGCCGTGCGCCCTTCTCCTCCAGGGACGAGGCGGTGCACTTGCCTCTCTCCTGCTCGCACCAATCCTCGGCCCGATCGGAGCGGCGCCCCTGTTTCCATTCATCGCCGCCCTGGCCGGGACCTGGCGGGATCGGGTTCTGATCGCCCTGACCGGCTACTCCTGGGTCGTCGTGGGGGAGGTTGTGTCCGGCAATTCCTGGATGCCCGGTGGCCCAGCCGCGATCGCCTCCGGATGGCAGCGATCACCGCTCGACGCTCTGGGTGACCTGGTCATTCCGCTGCTGACCGATCCGAGATTTCTGCTCGGTGCGGCGATCTGGGCCGGCATCGCCTCGCTGGTCGGATTGTTGCTCGTGCCACTGCGCAGCAGATTGCCCGGCAACCGTGAGGACACCGGTACAGCGGATCGCGGTTCGCTCGCCAACCAACCCGCAACGGGCGTCGGCGGCGGGCGTTGAACGGCTCTTCCGTAGGATTGAACCGGGAACTTCCCTCCCGGAACGCAAGGACACTTCCATGAGCGAAGCGCCGAAAACTGACCTATGAGCGTTCTCCGAAACCTCGAAGCCCGGATCGAAGGCCTGGTTGAAGGAGTATTCAGCCGCGCCTTCAGCTCTGAGGTCCAGCCGGTCGAACTTGCGCGAAAGCTCTCCAAGGAGATGGATTCCCACAAGACCGCCTCGGTCAGCCGGGTCTATGTTCCCAACGAGTACACGGTGCATCTCTCCGAACAGGACCGCACGAAGCTCGAGGGTTACGAGCGGTCCCTGGAGCAGGAACTATCGGGATATCTGCTCGAGCATGCCCGTCGCCGCAACTACGACCTGCTGACCCGGCCGGCGGTCAAGTTCGCCACCGACGAACGCCTTCGTCTCGGCGAGTTCGGAATCCAGACCCGTCTGGTCAAGCCGCCGGCCCATGAAGGCGAGAGGCCGCGCCAGGGAGAGGAGGGCCAGACGATGATCTATTCGACTGTCAGTGACCCGGGTCCCGGCGCTGCCATGGCGGGCGCCGGCACGGCAGCGCCGCCGGTGGTCAGCACCCGTGCGATCGTCGCGATCGAGGGTCGCCGCTACGTCCTCGACGGGCCGGTCGCGACAATCGGTCGTTCAAAGGACTGCGAATGCGTCCTGAGGGACCCGAACGTCTCCAGGAGGCATGCGGAGCTGCGACGGACAGGGAACGGCGACTGGGAGGTGGTCGACCTCGGTTCGACCAACGGAATCAAGATCAACGGACGCCGCGCGGCCTCCGCGCGCCTGCGCCCCGGCGACAGAATCACGATCGGTACCGAGACGCTCCAGTTCGACATCGAGCGATAGGCCTCCACTGTGGATTACGAGCCGCTCTCAGTAGCACTCAAATTCGGCTTCATCGCCATCCTGTATCTGTTCCTTCTCTGGATCGCGCGAAGCGCGCTCAAGGACCTCCGGGGAACCACGATCCCCACCTCCAACGCGACGGGCATGCACGCACAGCCGCGCTTCGACGAAGGACCCGCGGTCGGCACCGACGCATGGCTGGTGGTCGAGCGTGGTGGCGGCCTCCGGCCGGGCGATCGGCTGGACATGTTCGGCGGGCTTTCGATCGGCCGATCGGCCGATGCCGACGTGCGGATCGAGGATCGCTACGCCTCCGGGATACACGCAAGGGTCTTCGAGTCGAGCGGCAGGCACTATGTCGAGGACATGCAGTCGACAAACGGCACGCTTCTCAACGACTCGCCGCTGAATGGCGAGGCGGAGTTGATCAACGGCGATCTGATCCGGATCGGCGATACCGAGTTCAGGTTCGACCTCGGGTGACGCCTTGCTGAGAGCAGCCGAACAAGCGTGTCGCACCGATGTCGGTCGGCAGAGAACCGCGAACGAAGACGCCTACTTCTTCCGGGCTCCGACCTTCGTCGTAGCCGACGGGATGGGCGGTGCGAAGGCCGGCGAGGTTGCCTCGGAGGCAGCGGCCCGAACCTTCGACCGGGACCTGCCCGAGGGCCGACCCCACGAGGAGGTCCTCCGTGAGCTGATCCAGGAGGCAAACCAGAGCATCCACGAGCTTGCCCGGGAGGATCCGGATCGTGCCGGAATGGGAACGACGATCACTGCGGCGATCATCAACGGTGGGGAAGAGGAAGTTAGTATCGGGCACGTCGGGGACAGCCGCGCATACCGCCTGCGTGGTCTCAAGTTCGAGCAACTGACCCGCGATCACTCGCTGGTTGAGGAGATGCGCCGCAAGGGTCAGATCACCGAGGCCCAGGCACATGACCACCCGCAGCGCTCGATCATCACCAGGGCACTTGGGCCCGAGCCTCATGTCGAGGTCGATGTCCAGACGGTCCCGGCGATCGCGGGCGACATCTTCCTGCTCTGTTCCGATGGTCTGACGACGATGCTGGGCGACGACAAGATCGCCAAGATCATGATCGGCGCCGCCACCCTCGATGGGGCGGTCAGGGAACTCATCAATGCGGCGAACAACGCCGGTGGGCGCGACAACATCACGGCACTCGCCTTCCGGGTCGATGACGTGAACGCGCCGTTGATCCCCGCTGCCGGCGTCGTTGCGCCCACGGGCGAGCAGCCGACCGTGATCACCAGGTCCGGCGTCGAGGAGGCCGAGCCAGAGCGCCTCCGTCGCGTCGCGGCAGCCCGGAGCCGCGAGCGCGCCGAGAGCCAGAAGCATCGCCGGGCCCGTCGCGTCGCAAAGACCCTGATCGTGCTTGCGGTGATCGGTCTGGTCGGCTTCGGCGCCTGGTGGGGCAATCGGCAGGTCTGGTTCCTCGGCACCGATTCCGGCGGCCGGGTCTCGCTCTACCGCGGCCTCCCCTATGACCTGCCGCTCGGCATCAGCCTCTACTCCGAGCGTTATACGGCGCCGATCCAAACCTCGGAGCTCGGGTCCAAGGATCAATCCCAGGTGACCGACCACGAGCTTCGCTCCGAGGATGACGCCACCTCCCTGATCGCGAGGATCGAGGATACGGTCCGCGCTGCAGAGGCCAGGAAGCGTCTCAAGCAGAAGAAACAGCAGCAGAAGGAGAAGGGCAACAGGAAGAACAATCAGAAGCCGGCGAAGCAGCCGGGCAAGCAGGGGAACACCGGGTCAGCGGGCGGCTCAACTCCGTGAGCGCCCGCAATCGCGAGTTGGTGGCGCTGCTGCCGGTGGCGATTCTGCTGACCGCGGGCTTCACGGCGGTCTTCGCCCAGGAGGGCCCGAAGCTCGATGACCTGAGCCTGATCTACGGCGCCTACTTCCTCGCGATCTGCGTCGCCGCCCACATCTACCTGCGGATCCGGCTGCCCAACGCCGACCCGTTCCTCTTCCCGCTCGCGGCACTGTTGACCGCGATCGGGCTGGTGATGATCTACAGGATCGACCCGGACCTGGCGCGTGACCAGGCGAACTGGTTCGTCTTCGGGCTCCTCCTCTTTGCGCTGACGATCCAGTTCTTCCGCGATTACGACGTCCTCGAGCGCTACCGGTACACAATCGCCGCCATCGGCCTGATCCTCCTGCTCGTCCCGAGGGTTCCCGGGCTCGGCCTGCAGCAGAACGGCGCGTACCCGAGCATCAAGATCGGCCCATTCGCCTTCCAGCCCGCCGAGTTCTCGAAGATCTGCATCGTCATCTTTCTTGCCAGCTATCTGCGGGAGCACCGCGAGGTCCTGATCGTCGGCGCCCGCCGGGTCCTTGGCGTGACCCTGCCACCGCTCAAACATCTCGGGCCGCTTCTCGTCGTCTGGGGAGCCTCGATGTTCATGCTCGTATTCATCCGCGATCTGGGAAGTTCGCTGATGTTCTTCGCGGCGTTCCTCGCCCTCCTCTACGTCGCCACGGGCCGGTTCTCATTCGTCGTCATCGGAATGGCTATGTTCTTCGCCGGCGCCCTCTTCATCACGCAGACCGTCCCGCATGTCCACGACCGCGTCGAGACCTGGCTCAATCCCTACCAGGACGCGACCGGGACCGGCTACCAGATCCTTCAGTCGATCTTTGCCCAGGCGGACGGCGGACTGTTCGGAAGGGGGTTCGGCCAGGCGCTGATCACAATTCCGGGCACCAACAATGCCCTGCTTCCGGCGGCGCAGACCGACACGATCTATGCGCTGATCGTCAACGAGATCGGGCTCTTCGGAGCGACCGGGATCGTAATCGTCTACCTGCTCTTCGCAGCCAGGGGCTTCAAGGTCGCACTGCTCGCCAATGATGGATTCTCGAAGCTCCTCGCAACCGGGCTGACCGCGGTCTTCGCGATCCAGGCCTTCGTGATCATCGGGGGGGTGACCAGGGTGATCCCCCTGACCGGGGTGACCCTGCCCTTCGTCAGCTACGGCGGCAGTTCGATCCTCGCCAACTTCGTGCTGCTCGCACTGCTGCTGCTGATCTCCGATCGCGCCCGGCGCGAGGCGCGGGAGCGGCAGGAGGGGAGCCTGCTGTGAACTCCCAGATCATCAAGCTCTTCGCCTTCATCGTCGTCCTCTTCGGGCTGCTGATCGGCTTCACTTCGTACTGGTCGGTTTTCGACTCCGAATCCCTCAAGGCAGAGCGGGTCAACCGACGCACCCTGCTCGAGGCACAGCAGATCAAACGCGGGACGATCTTTGCCGCGGACGGGACCGTGATCGCCAAATCGGTCGGGAGGGGCAAGGGGACGAGCCGCTACTACGTCCGCCGCTACCCGACGGGAGATCAATTCGGCCACCCGATCGGGTACAGCTTCACGGACAAGGGCCAGAGCCAGTTCGAGAAGTTCCACGACGAGGAGCTGACCGGTCAAACCTCCGAGTTCACCTCGATTCTCGATCAGATCCGCGGCCGCCGCAAGCAGGGCGACAACGTCTACACCAACATCTATCCCTCGGCCCAGACGGCGGCATTCGACGGTCTGGCAGGGAGGGCGGGCTCGGTGGTTGCGATCGAACCGAGCACCGGCAGGATCCGCGCCATGGTCAGCGTCCCTCCCTATGACCCGAACACCGTTCCAGAGGACTTTGCGCTGCTCAACAAGGATCCCGCGTCACCGCTCCTCGACCGCTCGGTCCAGGCCGGGTATCCACCGGGCTCGACGATGAAGGTCGTGACCACCGCCGCGGCGCTCGACACCGGTGCCCTCACGCCGGACTCGATCATCAACGGAGCCTCGCCGATCGACATCGAGGGCATCCCCCTGTCAAATGACGGCGGCGCCTCGTACGGCGACATCTCGCTGACCACCGCCCTGACCAATTCGGTCAACACCGTCTTCGCCCAGGTCGGCGAGAAGCTTGGCAAGGAAACGATGTTCGAGTACATGGATCGCTTCGGCTTCAACCAGAAGCCACAGGTCGATCTTCCCGAGGACGAGAAGCTGATCAGCGGTGTCTACGACGGGGCAAAGCGGGTCGGACCAGACGACCCGATCGACATCGGTCGTGTCGCGATCGGGCAGGAGCGCCTTCGCGTCACCCCGATCCAGATGGCGGAGGTGGCGTCGGCGGTCGCAAACGGCGGGAAGCTGATCAAACCGCAGATCTGGAACAAGGTCGTCGACCCGGAGGGCCGCACGCTCAACTCCCAGGAGCCGTCCACCCAGTCGCAGGTGATGAAGCCGGAAACTGCCGCCGAACTCAACACGATGATGCAGAGCGTGGTCAACGAGGGAACGGGAACGGCGGCCGCGTTGAGTGGTATCGACGTCGCCGGGAAGACCGGCACGGCCGAGGTCCCGGGCAGTGGCACCTGCAACGGTCTCCCGAACCAGGCCTGGTTCATCGGCTTTGCACCCGCGAACGACCCGAAGGTCGCGGTCGCGGCGACCGTCGAGTGCACCGATGGTTTCGGCGGCACGATCGCGGCGCCGATTGCGAAGTCCGTGATGGAGGCCGTTCTGGCGGCCGAGGGATGAGCGAACTCGTCCCGGAGCAGGTGGTCGACGACCGTTACCGGCTGATCAAACGGATCGGCTCCGGTGGGATGGCGGATGTCTGGCTGGCGGAGGACACGGGCCTGGGCCGCCACGTCGCGCTCAAGGTGCTGTATCGGCGATTCGCGCAGGACGCCGAGTTTGTGGCCCGGTTTCGGCGCGAGGCGGAGGCGGCCGCCAGCCTCCAGCATCCCAACGTCGTCCGGGTCTTCGATCGAGGTCAGGTCGGCGACACCTACTACATCGCGATGGAGTACCTGTCGGGGCACACGCTCCGCGAGTTGATCGATTTCGGCCTCACCCCGGGCGAGTCCTGCGCGATCGTCCGGCAGGTCCTCGAGGCCGCCTCCTATGCCCACCGGCACGGGGTGATCCACCGGGACTTCAAGCCCTCGAACGTGATCGTCGATGTCGAGGGTCATGCAACCGTCACCGACTTCGGAATTGCCCGGGCCGGAGTCTCCGAGATCACCCAGACCGGCTCGGTGATGGGCACCGCGCACTACCTTCCGCCCGAGCAGGCCCAGGGCCTTGCCGTGACCGCGAAGTCTGACCTCTACTCGATCGGCGTGATCCTCTATGAGGCCCTTACCGGCCGGGTCCCATTCGAGGGTGACACGGCGATAACCGTCGCCCTGAAACAGGTCTCGGAGGCAGCCCAGCGTCCGAGCTCCTTCAATCCGGCTGTCTCGCCGGCGCTCGATGCCGCCGTGATGCGAGCCCTGGAGAAGGACCCGGATCGCCGATACGCAAGTGCCGAGGCCTTTGTTGCCGCACTTGACGCCGCGCAGCGCGACCCGTCGCTATCGGGCCCCGATACCGCCGCCTTCGCGCCTCTGCCGCCGACCGAGGTCGAAGATGCAGATGCTGCCGAGGCCGCTTGCAAGCGCAGGAAACGCCTGATCATCGCCGGGATCATCGCGGCGATCCTGCTCGGGATCTTTGCCGGTTATGCGCTCAGCCGTGAGACCAGGACCGACGTCCCGAACGTGATCAACCAGACGCTCGCAACGGCCAGCCAGAGATTGCTTTCGAGCGGCTTCGAGTTCGACACCAGCTACGTCGAGTCGAGCGCGGTGAGGGACACGGTCCTCGAGCAGGATCCCGCCCCCGGCACCCACCAGATGAAATGTTCGTTCCTTCACCTCGGCTGCAAGAAGCCGACGGTCACCCTGACCGTCAGCGCCGGGCCGGGCGACGGCACGGTTGCGAAGGTGGCCGGGCTGCCAAAGGCAGAGGCGATCGACAAGCTCGAGCAACGCGGCTTCAACGTCGCGGTCGCGACCCAGAACTCGAGCACTTTCGGAGCTGGGATCGCGATCACCACAGATCCGAAACCGGGCACGACGCTGGCTCGGGGCGAGACGGTGACCCTGAAGGTTTCGAAGGGCCCGAAGTCGATCAATGTTCCCGCGCTGATCGGAGTCCAGCTCGACGTTGCCGAGGCAAGGTTGCGGGCAAGGGGCCTGGTTCCCAGTTCCACATCGACACAGAGCTCGAAGCCGGCGGGCGAGGTGATCTCGCAATCTCCGGGTCCCGGCGAGAGCGCACAGGGTGGTGACACCGTCACGATGGTCGTCTCGGCAGGCGAGGCGAAGGTTACGGTTCCCGACGAGGTCGGCAACGCCCGTCCCGATGCGGTCACGGCACTCAGGGGGCTCGGGCTCAATGTCACCGTCAGCGAGCGGGAGACTTCAGACATCACCGAGCGCAATTTCGTTCTCCAGCAGTCGGTTGCCCCCGGAGTGAGTGTCCCGGTCGGCAGCGGGATCACCCTGGTGGTCGGCAGGTACATTGCGCCTACGCCGATTCCCCCTGGCACGACAACCACTCCCTGAGGAGCAAGAGAAATGCGGATCGCAGTCCTGGCCGGTGGCCGCTCGAGTGAACACGAGATATCGCGCCTCTCCGGCGCCGCTGTTGCCGAGGGGCTTCGCGAGTTCGGGCACCAGGTCGCCGAGGTCGTGATCGAGCAGTCGGGTGTCTGGAGCGTCGGTCCCGAGGAGGTGGTCCTGCGTCCGGGAGGCGGCCTGCTCGATGTCGATGTGGTCTTCCCGATCCTCCACGGACCCTTCGGCGAGGATGGCTCGATCCAGGGCCTGCTCGAGTGCCTCGACGTGCCGTATGCCGGATCTGACGTGCTCTCGTCTGCGCTCTGCATGGACAAGCTCTCCTTGAAGCGGGTGCTCGGCTTCCACGGGATTCCCCAGGTCGGCTTCGTCGAGGCGGGTGAGGAGGGATGGCGCGAAACGGTCGCCGAGATGGGTCTGCCTGTCTGGGTCAAGCCGTCGCGGCTCGGGTCCAGCGTCGGTATCTCCCGCGTAGACTCACTCGACCAGGAGCTCGACAAGGCCGTCGAGCTGGCGCTCAGACACGACCCCCGCGTGATCGTCGAGGCGCCGGCCCGGGGTCGCGAGGTCGAGTGCTCGCTGCTCGGCAACGAGGACCCGATGACCTCCCCGCCCGGCGAGATCGTGATCGATTCCGATTGGTACGACTTCGAGTCCAAATACACTGAAGGTGGGATGAAGCTGGCGGTGCCCGCCGATCTACCGCAGCAGACGATTGCGGAGGTTGAGACCCTGGCGAGGCGGGTCTTCCTGCTTGCCGGCTGCAGTGGCCTCGCGCGGTGTGATTTCTTCGTCGAACCAGACGGCGAGGTGCTGGTCAACGAGATCAACACGATCCCCGGCTTCACCAAGACCAGCGTCTACGCCAAGTTGCTCGAAGCGGGGGGAATCACCTATCCCGACCTCTGCAACCGTCTCGCAGACCTGGCGATCGAGCGCCACCGGCGCGCCCGCTCCCATCAGTTCTAGGAGCTAGCCCAGGAGCCTGACGTCGGTTATCTCCGCCCGGAAGCCGTCCGGGTAATCGGCCAGTGAGGTGATCCAGACCAGGTAGTAACTGAACTCGGCCCCGGGAATGCCCTGGTCGAGGGCGATCGACTGGGTGGTCTTGACGTCGCCCTGCTCACCGAGCTTGGTCCATCCGGCAAGAGGATCGGCGGCATCGTCACCGGTGGGGACTTCTGCGGCGCCGTAGACCTCGACGTTCATCCCCGGGGCGGTCGAGCGAATCTCGATCGTCTTCGCGGCTGCGGGTGCGGCAGTACCGACGTAGATCCCGACTCCGGGTTTCGAGGCCGGGAAGTTCTGTTCATAGGTCTCGGTTGTCCAGGCTCCACCGGTGATCGATGAATTCGAGTCGACCGCATTCGGGGTCTCGCTCGAGTGCTCGTCGTCTCCGCCGACCGGGTCGTAGTCGGTGGCGCTGGTGATCTCGATCTCCTCTCCCGCGGGCCTGCTCCCGCCCTTGCCTCCCGGCGCATTGCCGCTGGAGATCAACTGCACGAGGCCGAGCGCTGCGGCTGCGACGGCGATGATCGCGAGCACCGCGGCCACTGACACCCCGGTCCTTCGGGAGAGCTTGCGTTTGGCCGGCGGCACCGCGTCAAGGATGCTGGTCGCCTCACCGGTGGTCGAACCTGCGCGGGAGGCCTCGACCTCGAGGGCGGTCTGAAGATCGTCGATCATCTCGCCGACGCTCTGGTAGCGCTCGCCGGGTTCCTTTGAGGTTGCCCGCTCCACAACCAGCGCCACAGTTGCCGAAACCTCGGGTCGCCGTATCTGGACATCGGGAAGCAGCTCGTTGACGTGCTTCATCGCAACGCCGACCTGGCTCTCGGCCTCGAACGGGACGTCTCCGGTCAGCATCTCGTAGAGGACGACGCCCAGTGAGTAGACGTCGGAGCGTGGGTCCACCCGATGCCCCATCGCCTGCTCCGGAGCCACGTAATCGGTAGTCCCGAGCACGCGGCCGGTCGCCGTCATCCCGTCCTGCTCGAGTTGCCTGGAGATTCCGAAGTCGGTCAGCTTCGCGCGGCCGGTCCGGTCGATCAGGATGTTCTGCGGCTTGACGTCGCGATGGACGAGGTTGCGCTCGTGGGCCACTGAAAGCCCCCTGGCGATCTCGATCGAATATGCGATCGCCTCCTGGACGTCCAGCGCCCCGACCCTGCTGATCCGCTGCTTGAGCGTCTCGCCCTCGACGTACTCGAAGACGATGTACGGGCGACCTTCGTCCTCGCCCGCGTCGATCACGGTGACCACGTTCGGATGGGAGAGCTTGGCGACCGCGCGCGCCTCCATGTTGAAGCGCTCGAACTGCTCGGGCTGCTCGGACATCTCGCGGTGCATCAGTTTGACCGCGACCTGGCGGTCGAGAGTCTCGTCTCGGGCCAGGTAGACCGTCGACATCCCCCCGCTGCCGATCTTGGCTTCGAGGCGGTAGCGGCCCGAGAGGACCGACCCGATCAGATTCGAGCTGGCGGGGCGGGCGTCCATCGGTGCTGTCTCTGGGTGTCGGATTGCATCTCGCAGGTATTGTCGATGACCTATGTCAGTACAGGTTCGCTACTTCACCGATCCCGCCTGCCCCTGGTCGTTTGCTGTCGAACCAGAGCTTCGCAGGCTGGAATGGGAGTTTGGGGACAGCCTCGAGCTGATCCCCGTTATGGGCGGTCTCGCCCGAGCCTATGGGTCTGCCTATCGCGACGATGACGGAGCGATCGGCTCGGGGCCGGACTGCTACGCGGACCTGATCTCGCACTGGCTCGACATCGCGGCTGAAACCGGTATGCCGATCGATCCGCGGATCTGGACTCAAAGTCCTCTGACCAGCACCTATCCCGCCTGTATTGCGGTGAAGGCTGCCCAGCAGCAGAGCGGCAGGGCCGGTCTGACCTATCTGCGGAAGCTCCGCGAGGGCATCTTCTGGGAGCGCCGTTGCCTCGATTCTCCGGAGGCTCTGATCCAGCTTGCCGGCGAAGCAGGCCTCAACGTCGCGACCTTTCGGATCGATGTGGCCTCAAATGCGCTGATCGAGAGCTTCGGCAACGACCTCGAGGAGGTCAGGGCCCTGGTCGGGGAGATCGAGGATCAATCCCTTGTCCGGAAGACCGAGGGACACCGCCGGCCGTCCTTCCCCTCGATGGTGGTGATCGGCGCCGACGGGGTTCGTCGCGCTCTCTGGGGCCGCCAGACGCTCGAGACCTATCGGGAGACGCTGCTCGCCGCCGGAGCCGAGCAGGACGCGAGGCCACCCCTTGACCCGGCCGCCGCAGTCGGGTGGCTCGGGAGGGCGGCGACAAGGGAGGTCGAGGTATTGACCGGGATGTCCTCACCGCCGGTTGCCGCGGAACTCTGGAAGGCGGCAGCGGAGTGGCGGCTGCGCGCGGTGCCGATGCTCACCGGGACTGTTTGGGAGACCGCCGGGCCCTGAACGCCTCGACGATCTCGGGCGGCGCCTTCTCGGGCGAGCCGGCATCAAAGCGAGGCTGGGGGTCGTACTCGATCCCGAGCTGAATCGATTGCGCAATCGATTCACCGGCTTCGACCCCAACGAGGTGGAGCGCCATGTCGAGTCCCGCCGAGACTCCCGCTGCCGTAATCATCTTGCCGTCCTCGACTACGCGCTGCCCCGTCGGCTCGGCACCGTACTCCCGGAGCAGTTCGAGGCTCAGCCAGTGGGTCGTTGCACGCCTGCCCCTCAGAAGTCCCGCGGCGCCGAGCATCAGCGAGCCGGTGCAGACCGAGGTCGTCCAGGTCGTCGTGGCGTCAATCTGGCGGATCCACCCGAGAGTCGGCTCGTCATCGAGCAGCAGCCGGTTGCCGGGCCCGCCCGGCACGACGAGGATGTCGGCTTCGGAGGTGTCGGCGAGGCTGCGGTCTGCAATCAGGCCGAGCCTGCCGGTGTCGGTTCGCTTCTCGCCGGCCTCGGAGGCGACAAATGAGACCTGCCAATCCGGCACCCTGCAGAGGATCTCATAGGGGCCGACGGCGTCGAGCGCGGTGATTCCATCAAAGATCGGGATTACGACCTGCATCGGCTCCGCCTCTCCTCAGCCGCCTGAAGCTCTTTCGATCTCGCCGGCCCGGTCGGTGGCCGTCCCGATCACCGCGGCACCTGGATGGTGGCTGGCGAGCAGCTCGATGGCCGCAGACTCCGTGCCGGGCGCGACGACGCAGCAGAAGCCGCAACCCATGTTGAAGATCTCGTACATCTCGTCCTCCGGCACCGAGGCGCGTTCGGCGATCAGGTCGAAGATCGGCAGCACCGGAAGCGGCGAAGTGATCTCGTAGCCGGCCGGCGCCTTGAGCCTGAGCAGATTCCCGAGCCCACCCGAGGTGATGTGGGCAAGGCCGCGGACCTCGATATCCGAGTTGAGCAGCTCGACGATCGCCTTGACGTAGATCACCGTCGGCTCGAGCAGGATGTCGCCGAGTGGACGACCGAGCCGGACGTCTCCCAGGTCGATGCCCTCGACCGCGCTTCTTGCAAGCGTGTAGCCATTCGAATGCAGGCCCGATGACGGGATCCCGATCACGGGGTCGCCCGGCTCCACCGTGGCGCCGTCGACAATCGCGTCGAGGGCGATCGTTCCGAAACAGGCACCGGCGACGTCATATCCGCGCACCATGTCCCCGAGCTGGGCGAGCTCACCGCCGGGGATCTCGATCCCTGCCA
This sequence comes from Solirubrobacterales bacterium, assembly GCA_038207745.1. GTDB lineage: Bacteria > Actinomycetota > Thermoleophilia > Solirubrobacterales > 70-9 > JBBQZL01. The sequence goes on along the minus strand of JBBQZL010000001.1, from coordinate 35,675 downwards.
GCTCGGCACCTGCCGCGAGTCCGCGCCCGATCGCGGCACAAAGTTCCGGCTCGGCCTTCTCGATCGCGATGTAGTCGAGCATCGCGAGCGGCTCGGCGCCGACGCAGATCACATCGTTGACGTTCATCGCCACGCAATCGATTCCGATCGTGTCGTGGCGGCCGAGCTCTTCGGCGATCTTCAGCTTTGTCCCGACCCCGTCGGTCGAGAGCGCGATCCCGAGGTTTTCGCCGATCCTGATGATGCTCGCGTAGTGGCCCGGAAGCTCAACCTGTCGCGAGGGGCGGCCGAGGTTGATCGCGCCGAGGGCCGCGACAAGCCCCGAAACCGCCGAGTCGGCGGCGGACTGGTCAACCCCTGCTGCTGCGTAGGAATCGGTTTCGGCGCTCACTTGGTCACCGATTCAACCACGCTGGACGGATCCGGGTACGGCATCGCGTCCGGGGCAGGGCGGCTGGAGCGCCTCCGACGCGATAGCCGGGCCAGAACGATCGCGGCCAATGCGGTTCGATATGCGGAGTACGGCCAAAGTGCCCGATCGCGCTCGACCAACCTGATCAGGCGCTGGGAGGCGAGCGTCGAGAGGAAGGATGCGCCGACACCGATTGCCAGCGAGCGCCGAAGACCAGGCGGGACGCCGCGACGCGCCAGGCGCACACCTTTGAGCAGGGAGGCGCCGACGATGATCGGCAGGGCGACCGTCCTCGAGAGGATGTTGGCCTGTTGGCGAGAGAAGCCCCGCCACCTCGCGGCAGCCAGGGTTGCACCATTGCGAGACACCCCTGGAGCAAGTGCGGTGGCCTGGGCGATACCGAGCGCGAGGCCGTCGGCTGCGCGGGCCTCACCGCGGCCACGGAGCTGCGGACTCCTATCCGCGACCAGCATGGCCGAGGCACCGGCGATCAATCCGTAGGCAGTTGTACGGGGCCCACCCAATCGTTGCTCTATCGGCCGTTCAAACAGGTACCCGACGACCGCCGCGGGGAGGAATGAGAGCCCGAGGACGGCGGCGCGGCGCAGATCAAAGGCGCGCATCTCTGAAGCGATCAATTCGCGCTGGCCGATCAGCAGCGCCGCGGCGGCGCCTGCGTGGAGCGCGACCTCGAAGCTCTTCCGCACCTCCGGGTCGATGTCGGCCCAATCCCAGCCTGCCAGCCAGGGAACGAGGACGATATGGGCGGAGCTCGAGACCGGGAGCAACTCCGCCGGTCCCTGGATCAAGCCCAGGGCGACTGCACGGCTGCCGGGAATCCGCTCGCCCGCGGACTCGCTCAAACTTCGCCGGCTATCACGTTCTTGGGCCCGGTCAGGCCGCCGTCGCCGTCAGAATTGCCACCACGCCGGCGCTTGATCAGCAGGTAGACGACACCGACGATGATCAGCAGCACGATCGCGTAATCGAGGTAATGGAGCTTGTCGCGCCACTCGGTCCAGTTGCTGCCGACCTCCCTGCCGATCAGGGTCAGCATCAGGATCCAGGGAACGCAGCCGGCAAACGTGTACGCGGTGAACTTCCAGAAGGGCATCCGGGCAATTCCGGCGGGGAGGGAGATGAAGGTGCGGATGATCGGGATCATCCGGGTGAAGAAGACAGTCGCCGCTCCGTATCGCTCGAACCAGTCGTCCGCCCAGGTTACGTACTTGTGGGGGACGTGGATGAATCGGTTCTTCTCCAGCAGCTCCAGGCGCCCGTAGTAGCCGACCGCGTAGGCAATCCAGGAGCCGACCAGGTTGCCGAGCACGCCCGCGGTGACTGCGCCGAAGAGGGTAAGGCTGCCGTTGGAGACGCTGAACCCGGCAAAGAGCATGATCGCCTCGCTGGGTATGGGCAGGCAGGCAGACTCCAGGGTCATCAGGACAAAGATCCCGACCACTCCGGTCGCGTCGATGAAGTCCGTCGCCGCATTGACGATCGGATCCAAGAAGATGCCTGTGATGCTCGCGAAGTTTGTCATTTCCCAGTTCTGAGATACAGCGAAGTCGCCACGGTCGGTTCGCCAAACGGGCGACAGACCGGGCCGGAGAAGGGGTCATTCTACGGATTCGGCCTTGAGTTCACCTTCAGTCCATGTCCAGACATGGCGGTGCCGATCACCCTCACGCTGCCCCGATACGCGGCTCGCCAGCAGAGCCGGGGCGACGAATCCATCGTGGGAAGGGACTTGCCTCCCCACCTCCGGGTGGGCGCACGGTTGCCAATTTTGGCCGGTCAGGCTCTAAACTAGGCCGACTTCCATGCGTCGTCGGAATATCCCTGTCTACCGCATCAGAGGGCTGCATATGCTGGCCGATGCGGCGCTGGTCGCAATTGCCTTTGGGCTTGCATTCCAGCTTCGCTTTCTCGATGAGCCGAGTGGGATTCCCGACCGCTACCTGACCCTGATGGCGCAGACGATCGGGTTTGTGATCGTCGGCAAGATCGCGATCTTCGCGCTGTTCGGGATCTACCAGAAGTGGTGGCGTTATGTGGCCGGGCGCGACTTCCTGGCGATCTTCCGGGCCGCGGCGGTTTCAAGCGCGATCCTGGTCATCGCCTTCACGGTGATCCAGCCCTTCAGCGCCAGCCTGCCGCGCAGCGTCGCGGTCTCGGACTTCATCCTCACCCTGATGCTTATCGCGGGCGCCAGATTGGCGACTCGTCTGATCCTCGAGCGGCCGGCCGCGGGGACGCGGATCACCAAGGGCAGCGAAGTCCTCGTGGTGGGGGCGGGCTCCGGCGGCCAGATGGTCGTACGCGAGCTGCAGCTCAATCCGAACCTTGGCAAGACCGCGATCGGATTCCTCGACGACAACCCCGGCAAGCGGGGTATGCGACTCGCCGGCCTCAAGGTTCTCGGCACCACCGATGAGATCGCCTCGATCCTCGACGAGACCGAGCCCGACGAGGTCGTGATCGCGATCCCTTCTGCACCGGGCGTGCTGCGCGCCAACGTCGTCGCGGCCTGCCGCGATCGCGCAATCAGGGTCCGGACCCTCCCGACCGTCTTCGAGCTCCTTCGCGGTGGAGTGCAGCTGACCAAGCAGCTTCGCGATGTTCAGGTCGAGGACGTGCTCGGGAGAGAGCCGGTCGTGGTCGAACTCGACACCGTCGGCGCCTATCTCGAGGATCGGGTCGTCCTGGTCACCGGTGCCGGAGGCTCGATCGGCTCAGAGCTCTGCCGCCAGATCGCGCGGGTCGATCCCCGCCTCCTCGTGATGCTCGACCGAGCCGAGGACAACCTCTTTCAGATCGACCGCGAGATGGTCGAGGTGCGGCACTTCACCAAGGCCGAGGCTGTGCTTGCCGATTGTAAGGAGCCGGCCAGGATGCTCGAGGTGATGCAGCGATACAAGCCGAGCGTCGTCTTCCATGCGGCGGCCTACAAGCACGTGCCGCTGATGGAGGCCAACCCGCTCGAGGCGATTCGCAACAACGCGCTCGGCACCCAGATCACGGCCGAGACCGCAGCGGCATCGAATGTCGAGCGCTTTGTCCTGATCTCGACCGACAAGGCGGTCAACCCCCAGACGGTGATGGGCGCCTCGAAGGCGATGGCCGAGTGGATCGTCGACGCGGCCGGCCAGCGCCATCCACACACGCGCTTCGTCAGCGTCCGCTTTGGGAATGTCCTGGCCTCCTCGGGAAGCGTGGTCCCGATCTTCCGTAGCCAGATCGAGCGCGGTGGGCCGATCACGGTCACCCATCCGGAGATGACGCGCTACTTCATGACGATCCCGGAGGCGGTCCAGTTGGTGATTCGCGCCGGTGACATCGGCACCGGAAGAGGCGAGGTCTTCGTCCTCGACATGGGCGAGCCGGTCAAAATCGTCGATCTGGCCAACAACATGATCAAGCTGGCCGGGTATGAGCCCGACGTCGACATCGCGATCGAGTTCACAGGTATCCGGCCCGGCGAGAAGATCCACGAGGAGCTGTTTGGAACTGGGGAGAAGGCCCAGCCGACTGCGGCAAAGCGGATCCTCCGGGCCGTCGCCGAGAGTCCGCCGGACCCCGACTTCGTCCAGGCGCTGCTCAGCCGCCTGGAGGACCTTGTCCTGACCGGAGACGAGTCGGACATGGGTGAAACCGTCGTCCGGATGATCACCGCGCCGTCTCCAGACAGAGCCACAACCATGGACAGAGACACGTAGGAGAGTCCCTCCTGGGGCCTCCTGCTTCTAACATGCCCCGGTTGGATCAGCGAACAGGGTTCTTCCATTTCCAATCCCAGGTGATCACATTCTTCCCGACGTAGTGAGGGACATCGGAGCAGTTGCCGGACTTGCAGCCTTCATCGGGCTTGCGGTTCTCTGGCTGCTGTATTTCATCCAGGCACGCGATGTCCGCCGTCTCCGCGACTGGGCAGGCCGCGCTCCCGAGCGCGACGCCGAGCTGCAGGAGGCGACCTCCGCTGTTGCCGCCGGTCGCGCCGAGGAGCTTCGAAAGATCGAGCGCGTCCAACGGGCCGAGGCCGAGGCTGCCGAGCAGCGCGAGTCGCGACGCGGTCGCAGGCAGGGAGGCGAGGGCGAGGGCCGGCTCGACGCGCTCCTCGATCGCTCTGGCGGCTGGCCCCGCCTGGTGGCGGCGATCGTGGTCGGAGTCCTGGTTCTCGGCGCAGCCGGGTACGGAGTCTCGAAGGTCGTGGGCGGCGGCGATACGTCCACGAAGCAGGCCCAGGGCAAGAACGGCAAGAACGCCGGCAACAAGGGTGGCGGGGCGGCGAGCGGGGATCAGACCCAGGTCGCGGTTCTCAATGCGACACCGACAGCCGGCCTTGCGACGACCTTCGCCAACAAGGTTGAAGAGAACGGCTTCCATCCCAAGCCGATCACCAATGCACCGTCCACCACCACCTACATCGAGAGCGCCGTCATGTACGCGCAGGGCAATCGCTCCGATGCCACCTCTCTGGCCGATGCTCTCAGCATCACCCGCGTGGATCCGATGACATCTGAGGTGGCGGGAGTGTCCCAGGGCGCCCCGGTGGCAGTGATCCTGGGCCAGGACTTCGGCAACCTCCCGGCGGGCTGAGGACTCGGACAGCCGCGAGTTCTTCGTCTTGCGCGGATAATCCAAACGCCGTGAAAGATCCAGACGAGCGATCGCGGGTTCGATTCCTTGCACCAACGGTGTTCGTACTGCTGCTGGTCGCGACAATCGCCTCGTTTGCAATCGCCCAGCGATTGAAGCGCGAGCCCCTCGTCCTCGACAAGGTCGAGATCAGCGGCGTATTCACCCCAAACAACGATTGCGGCAGAGACTTCGGCCTGATCTCATTCCGGGTCACCCGGGACGACCGCGCCGATGTCGAGATTGTCACCCCCGAAGGAGACCTGGTCAAGACGCTCGCCAAGGACAAGTTTCTGCGCAGCTACAAGTTCTTCAACTACCATTGGGACGGTCGCAATAACTACGACGAGATGCAGCCGGCCGGCAGGTACCGGCTTCGCGTCCACCTGATCGATCAGGACCGGACACTCGTCACCGGGCCGCCTCTGCGCCTCCACGATGTTGAGCCGAACAAGCGCCCCGACTGTGACAAGAAGCCGGCGACACAGTGATCACATCGCTGCTCTCGGGCCTCGGCACGGTCCTGGTTGCCGGTGCCGCGTGCGCGGCGATCCTTCTGCCCCCCTCGAGAGAACGATCGGCCGCGATGCTGCTGGCACTTGTCCTGCTGCCGGTCCTGGTCTTCGGGGATCAGTGGGACACGCCTCGCGTGGCGGATCTCCGGGACAGCCCCGCAAGGATCGCCGTCGGCCTGGCGCTGGGCGCGCTCATCGTTGCAAGTCTTGTTGCGCTGATCCGGCGGTATCCGCTTGCCCTTCCCCTGGGGATCGCCGCGGCGCTGCCGCTCCGGGTTCCGCTCGAGTCCGGAGGCGATCAGGCGAATCTCCTGCTTCCCCTCTATGTCGTGATCGTCGCGGGCGTCGTGGTCACGGTGCTTCGCACGGATCCATCCCGGCCGCGTCTACAGACCCGCTGGTCAGCCTGGCTGCCGCGGCTGCTGGTTGCATTCGTCGGTCTCTACGCGCTCCAGGGCCTCTATTCGGATGATCTCTCGAGGGCGCTTCAGGACCTCTGCTTCTTCCTGGTCCCGTTCACGATCATGTTCGTCCTTCTTCGCGAGTGCGAGTGGGACCGCCGCTTGCTGACGCTGTTCTTCGGCGTCTTCGTGGTCGAGGCAGTGGTCTTCGCCCTTTTCGGCTTCGGCGAGCTGGCGACCAGGCACCTGATCTGGAATCCGGAGGTGATCGAGGCCAATCAATTCCACATCTACTTCCGCGTCAACTCCCTGTTCTGGGACCCGAACATCTACGGCCGCTACCTCTCGTATGTGTTGATCGGCGTCGTCGGGGTGCTGCTGTGGGCACGGGATCGCAAGGTCGCCGCCGCGTTGACCGTGATCACGGCAATCCTCTGGCTCGGCCTGGTCACGACCTACTCACTCTCGAGCTTCGCCGCCCTGCTGGTTGGCCTTGCCGTACTCGCAGCGATGCGCTGGAGCATCCGCTGGACCGCAGCGATCTGTGGCGCCGGCACCCTGGTCGCGGTGGTCGCGGCCTTCAGCGTCGGTCTCTTCGACTCGACCGGATCCAGCGGCCGGACCAATCTGGTCGAGGGAGGGGGTCAGCTATTCGGCAATCGGCCGTTGCAAGGTTATGGCTCCGGTTCGTTTGCGATCGCCTACCTCAAGGACGTTGCGAAGAACGGCAGGGCACCGGTTTCCGAGTCGCACACCGAGCCGGTCACGGTTGCTGCCGAGCAGGGGCTGATCGGTCTGCTCGTCTATCTCGCCCTGATCATCACGGCCCTGGTCGTGATGTGCCGGGGAATGCGCGGCGTGATGCCGGGGATCGGGGGCGGCGGACCGGAAAGCCGCGACAACACATTCGTGGTTGCGCGCGCCTGCGTCCTCGCGCTCTTTGTCACCATGCTCGTCCACACGCTCGGTTACGCCAACTTCTTTGAAGACCCGGTGACCTGGATCCTGCTCGCGCTCGCCTGCTCCCTGCCCGCTCTCCCCGCCCGCGAGGGTTAGGCTCGGGGACAAGCGTGTCGGGATCCCTGCGCCGCCTGGCGACAACCGGAGCCGCCTACACGGCGGCCAGCATCCTCTCCAAGTTGATCGCGGTTGCGCTGCTGCCTCTCTACACGCGCCACCTCAGCCCCGCTGACTACGGCGCAGCCGAGGTTCTCTTCGCTGCAGTGGTCGCGGCCTCCATTGTCGTGCGACTCGGGATGATCGAGGCGCTGCTGCGCTTCTACTACACGGGCGGAGAGGATCCGAAGAAGGTCGTCTCCACCTCCTTTGCGACCTTGTTCTGGGGAGCAACGCTGACGGCATCGGCGTTGCTGCCATTTGCGGAGCCGATCTCGAACGCGCTCCTCGACCAGTCGGCTCCCGGTCTGGTCAGGATCGCGATCGGAGGCCTCTGGGTCCTGACCCTGTTCGAGTACCTGCTCACCCTCTACCGGCTCGACGAGCGGGCGAGGCCCTACTTCATCGTCACGATCGCAAACGTCGCCCTGACGATCCCGCTGACCATCGTCCTGGTTGTCTTCATGGACGAGGGCGCGCGCGGGCTCCTACTCGGCAGCTACGCGTCGGGCGCGCTCTTCGTGGCCGGGCTGGTCATCGCCAACTGGCGGCGGCTCTCGCTATGGCCAGAGTGGGGGCTGCTTCGACGCCTGATGCGCTTCGGCTTTCCGACCATGCCCGCGGAGCTGACCCTCTACTCGCTCAACTTCATCGACCGGATCATCATCGTCCGCTACATCGGCCTCGCCGAGGCGGGTCTCTACTCGCTGGCGGTCAAGTTCTCGCAGGGGGTCAACGTCCTGGTCCGTGGTTTCCAGCTCGCCTGGCCGCCGCTCGCCTACTCGATCAGGGACGACGACGAGGCAAGGAATACATACGCGCTCGTGGTCACATGGTTTCTCGGCATCTGCACCCTCGTGGTAACCGGGATGTGGCTGTTTTCGCGCTGGATCGTGAGGATCTTCGCCGCGCCACAGTTCTTCGACTCCTACGAGGCGATCGGACTGCTCTCGACCGGCGTGACGCTCTACGCGCTCTACATGGTCCTGGTCGTGATCCTCGGCCGCACCGGCCGCACCGAGTTCAACTTCCCGGCGACGATCGCGGCAACGGTGGTCAACATCGTCCTCAACATCATCCTGGTCCCCTCGATGGGAATCGTCGGCGCCGGACTCGCGCTGGTCATCTCCTACGTCGTGGTCTTGATCCTCATGTACTTCTTCACCCAGCGGCTCTTCCCGGTCCCATACGAGTGGGGAAGGCTGATCAGGATCGTCGGCTTCTCGGCGCTGGTGGTCGGCCTCGGCGAGGCGCTGCTGCCCGGGGAGGGGATCGCGGGTTTCGCAGGGCGGCTGGTGCTGCTCGCGGCCTATCCGCTGCTGCTCCTCGTCACGGGCTTCTTCACCGAAACCGAGCTGAAGGGGCTCTCGATTCTCGGACACCCAAGGGAGTTCGTCTCGCGGGCCGGGACGATGGCATCCGCCTCGTTTGCGGTGCCCACGGGAGAGGAGGGGGAGCGTCCAGGGGATGGGCGCGGCATCCCCGAGTTCTACGAGGCAGAGTCCCGCGACGAGGACTCGGTGAACTAGCCGGCGAAGGCTCTAGTGGGACTTCCTCAGACCAATCGTTTTCATCTGACTTCCGCCGGCCCCGGCGTCCGGCTGGTAGCTGACCGTGACCGTGACCTTCACCCGGCCGGTCCGATTCAGCTTCCTCTTCTTCGACCCCCTGGGCTTGACCAGCAGCTTTACCGTGCCCGCTCCGGTGAGCGTTGAAGAGACGACGTGCCTCGGGACGACCTGGTTGCCGCTGAGGGTGACCGTCCCCGGATCGGGGACCATCACGGGCAGATTCGCGTTGGCGTGGCGCGGCATCAGCGCCGCCGCGCCAACCTGGAAGACATCCTGCGGAACTTCGCCCAGCTGGGTCGCCGAGCCGGACTCATTTCGCCCGGTCACCCGGCAGCCGTAGTCGCCGATCGAGCCGGGGACATAGGTGCTCGCGTTGGCCCCGGGGACGTCAATCCCGTTGCGGCTCCATTGGTGGGCAAAGCTCTCGGGAGCGCGGTAGAAGAAGGAGCTGACCTGCCCCGCCGACCATCTGCCGTCCGTGCAGGCCAGCGTCGAGCCAGGCGCCGAGCCTCCGCCGATGGTCGGGGCGCCCGTCCCGCTTGGAGCCGCGAGGATAGCCGGGTAGGCCGGGAAGGAGATGCTCGCGCCGTCGGTGTAGAGGTTGTCTCCCGTGGGCGTGACCAGTGAGGCAAAGGAGATCGCGGAAATGTCTCCGTTGGCCCCCCAGTAGACCCGACTTGCAAGAGGGTCGACCGCGACGCCCACCGGATTACTCACCGTGGCGAAGTCGGTCCCGAGGTCGTCTCCTCCTCCTCCTCCGTCGAACAGCGCAAGGGAGATCTTGCCGGCTCCATCGGTTGCCCAGTAGATACGCCCGGCGGCTGGATCCACCGCGACCCCTTCCGGGAAGTTCACGGTTGCAACCCCAAGGTGGAGGTCACCGCCGCCGGAGCCGTTGAGGTTCGCGTAGGAGATACCGCCGGGGGCGTGGTTGCCCCAGTAGAAGCGGCCACTCGGAGGGTCGAGCGTGACGGCCGTGGGGTTGAAGAGGGTCGCGCCCGTCGTGCCCAGGTTGCCCCGCGATTCGGTGGGGTCGAGGCTGAGGAAGGAGATCGAGCCGGGATGCAGGCTATAACCAACCTGATTTGTCCAATAGACATAGTTGGCGCCAAGCGCAACCGGCGCAAAGATCTCACCCTCACCGAACGCGACCAGCGAAACCGCGCAGACCAGACCTACGAAGATGCGAAGTACTCGGGTTCCCTGTCTGGACCCCATCGTTGGATCAGCCGAGATCGTCTCGAACCCACTCGTCAAGTGGGCACCCGGACCGGCAGGTGCCTGATAGAGCCAGGATTATCTGCTCAGGCCATCGTCGAGGCTGATCACCGACCAGCTCATTTCGGCCTCGTCGCCAGCCGGAGCGTGCCTGCCTGCGCGATGGTTTCGCTTTCCCGAATCGCTGCGATCCCATTTGGCCATCTCACTTGCCCGCGATAGTCGCGCGACAGCTTGAGACCGCATGTCCAAGCGGTTTGACGAGTTTGCCACTTTTTGAAGGCTCAATTTGGTACCGGCAAACGCCGCATTCCCACGCGGTCTGTCGGGGGCCTTGAGAGCGAGCCCGACAGGACTCGAACCCGTGACCACCGGTCTCGTGGCCTTGCCGCGGCCTCGGCCGCCGCTCAGGTGTCTTCCGCGGCGTACATGTCGAGGAATTGCTGGAGGAACGGAGGGCTTTCGTTCTCGCCCGGATCGATATTGACCTGGATCAGCACCGGCCCCGCGGTAGCGACAGCGCGCTCGAGCGCGGGGCGGATCTCCTCCGCGCGCTCGACCAACTCGCCATCACAGCCGAGTGCCCGAGCCGCCTCGTCGTAGCGGACGTGGGTGGTTTCGAGCCCGATCGTGCGCCCAAGCTCCTGTTGCTGACCGAGGGCCTCCATCGACCACGCGAAGTCGCAGGCGACGACGATGACGAGATCGAGCTGCTCGCGAGCGGCGGTCTCGAGCTCGGTGAGATTGAACCCGAGCGCGCTGTCGCCCGTGAACAGGTAGACGGGGCGCTCGGGTTTCGCCAGCTTCGCGCCGATCGCATACGGCAACCCGGTCCCGAGGTGGCCGAAGTGGCTGGTCCAGATCAGCGACCGGGGGCTGTGGAAGCGGTGGAAGAGGACCGCCCAGAGTGTCGTGTTGCCGCCGTCGAGACAGGTGATCGCGTCGTCGCCGAAGAACGTCGCCACCTCGTTCGCGAGGCGCGCTGGATGGATCGGATACGCATCGCTCGCCCCGAGGCCGTCTCGAAGCTGACCGATCAGTTCGCGCTCCTGCGCCGCGACCTCGCTCAGCAGCGGGCCTATCTCGGCCGGGCCGGTGCGATCGCCGATGGCCACCAGCAGGGCTTCGAGGCCCTTCCTGGCATCGCCGACCAACGCGCAATCAACCTCGCGGTTGACGCCGATCGAATCCGGGTCGCTGTCGAGGTGGATCCACTGCTGCTTCTCGGGTCCCGCCCACTGCGGCGGCATGCCGTAACCGAGCGTCTCGCCGATCGCGGTCCCGACCGCGAGCACGACGTCAGCTTCCTGCGCCAGTCGCGCCCCGGCGGGCGAGAACATCGGCTGCCCGACGACGTGATCGTCGTCCTCGTCGATGACCCCACGCGCCCCCAGCGTCGTGATCAGCGCAGCACCGGTGTGGTGGAGCAGAGCCCGGAGTTCGTCCGAGGCCGCACCGTGGTTGATCCCCTGGCCGGCGAGGATCAGGGGCAGCTCGGCGTCGGCGAGCAGCTGCGCGGCGCGATCGACGGAGCCCGGGTCCGGTGAACCGGCGGTGACGCGATAGCGCGACGGTGGCGGCATCCTCACGTCCGCCTCCTCGACCTCTTCCCGGAGGACCTGGACCGGGAACTCGAGATAGCTGGGCCCCGGACGACCTCGTAGGGCGGATCGAAAGGCCTCGCGCACATACTCCGGTGCCCGTTCCGCATCGGGCACGGAGGCGGCGAACTTGGTGATCGGCCGGAAGACGTCGAGTTGGGGGGTGTGCTGGAACCGCCCGCGCCTGATCGAGCGGTCGGCGCGATCGGTCCGTTGAGTCCCGATGACGATCAGCGGAAAGCCCTCGATCCAGGCGGTGATCACGGCCGGGACGAGATTCGCCACACCCGGGCCCATGCCGGCCATCGCGACCGCAACCTTGCCCGAGGCCCGCGCCCAGGCCTCCGCCATGTGGACGTTCGCGCTCTCGTGCCTGCCGGCCACCGTGCGGATCCCGTGAGCCTCGGCGCTGCGCTGGATCGGCGAGTAGCTGATATCGGAGATCGCGAAGATCTGCTCGACTCCCTCGGCGCGAAGCGCCCTGACGAAAAGCTCACCACCGTCAATCTTGCCCATTGCTTCCCTCCGGTTCCGCGGTAATCGATCTCCCGCCCGTTATCCAGCCCTGTAGGCAGGCGATCAGCGCGCCGCGCCCCATCTCGATCACCTCGGGGTCCGCCTTCGGCCCTTCCCTGAACGCCATCTCCAGAACCCGGTCGCCGAGCTCCACGAGCAGGTCGAGAGCCCCCGGTGCGGTGTCCGCCTTGATCATGCCTGCATCGACCAGAACCCTGCGCGCGCGCGAGGCAAGCGCCCGGTTACGGCCGTGGACCTCGGCGACGACCGTCGGGCTCACCCTGCCGCCGAACCAGAGCCGCGCAAAGCTCGGGTGCTGCTCGTAGAAGTCGACATGGAGGTCGAGTTCGAGGCCGACGAACTCCTCGACCGAGCCGAAGCGCCAACCCGACTCCTCGTGCTCGGCATGAGCGTCGAGCTGATGCAGCTGCCGCTTCAGAATCTCGTCGAGGATCTCATCGCGATCCGCGAAGAACCGGTACAGGGAGGGCGCCGAAACGCCCGCCCGCCCGGCGATTGCCCGGGTCGAGGCGGCATCGACGCCGGATTCCTCGATCAGCTCGGTGGCCGCGGTGAGGATCCGCTCGACGGTGTCCCGGCTCCGCGCCTGCACGGGGCGTCTGCGCGTCTGCGCCTGATCCGCGGTCGTCGCCTCTGGGGTATCGCCTGAGATCATCCAACGCAGAACTGTAACATGACTTGTGTTCTGATTTGATCCAGCGAAGGCGAGGTCGGATGAGCTACCACTCCGTACAAGAGGCGGACCCGGCCCAGGCTCGCGGGCTGAACCAGACCGATGGCGTCAAGTATGGGTGGACCAGCGGGGCAGGGAGATCCGCGTATGCGTGACCTCGCGATCGGCCAACTCGCCTTCAACCACCTCGGGGGCTCGCAGATGCGTGAGTGGTACCGGGACGGTCTCGGGCTGCTTCCGAGCGGCGCGTCACTGTTCGCCGGGCCACCGGCGGCGAAGGTCAACGGTCTCACCACTCCACTCTTCACCGCCCGCTGGCTGATCGACGGACGCGAGTGGACCCAGATCGAACTCTTTCACTTCATCCACCCCCGCCCACGCACTCGCCGACCCGATGAGACCCCGGCCGATCACGGCTACCGTCGCGCCGGCTTCCACGTCCGCGACTTCGATGCAACCCTCGGCCGGATGGCGCGCCTCGGTTCTGAGCCGGTGGGCCCGGTACTCGGGGTCCGGCCGCAACGCCGCGCATGCGCGCGCGACCCCGAGGGCAACTGGATCGAGTTGATGGAGGCGGATCCCCTGGCCGCCTCCGAGCCCGCCAAGCAGCGACCGGAGGTCCCGGCGACCCTGCGCTCGATCACGATCTCGGTCACCGACCTCGACGCTGCCGTCCACACCTGGGCCGACGGCATCGGATTCGATACCGCAGATCTCCCCCTCCACTCCCCTCAGCACGAGGCCATGTGGGGACTGGATGGAGCAGAGCGGCGCGAGCACACGCTCGACGGCGGCGGGGTGCTGCTCGAGCTGGTCGAATACCAGCGTCCGCTCGGCAGGCCGTTGCCCGATGGCTATCGGATCTGCGACCAGGGGATCATGAACATCGCCATCGTCGCCCGCGACCGCGCCACCTTCGACCGCACCTACGACCGCTGGGTCGATCGCGGATTCCGGCCGACCAGCGAGAAGCCGCTCGAGGCCGGGATCTTCCGCGTCATGTACTTCGAACTTCCCTCGGGCGAGAACGTCGAGCTGCTCTACCCGCGCCGCTGGGCGTGGCGACTGACCGGCTTCACTCCGACCACGATCAGGAGAAGGAAATGAAGATCTTCGTCACCGGCGCTCTCGGCTTCATCGGCCGGGCCCTGCTGGAGCGCTACCGCTCTGCCGGGGCCGAGGTGGGCGGGCTCGATCGGGTTGCCGAGCCGGAGCTCGGCGTCGTCGCCGGCGACATCCTCGACCCGAGCGGCTGGGCGCGAAGGCTTATTGGATGCGACCTCGTCTTCCACACCGCGGCCGTGGTCTCGAACGTCGCCTCCGAGGAGAATTCCTGGAACGTGAATGTGCTGGGTACGCGGCGGGCGCTCGAGGCCGCTGCGAACGCCGGTGTCGGTCGCTTCGTGCATCTCTCCTCGGTTGCGGCATACGGGTTCGACTTCCCCGATGGAGTCGACGAGACCTACCCGCTGCGGCCCAACGGCAACCACTACGTGGACACCAAGGTCGCCTCCGAGCATTTCGTCCTGCAGGCCCACGCGGCGGGCGAGGTCGCCTGTTCCGTCGTCCGTCCCACCGATGTCTATGGCCCGCGCTCCCGACCTTGGACGCGGATCCCGGTCGAGATGCTTCGCTCGGGCCAGTTCGCGCTGCCGGCCCGAGGCATGGGCGTCTTCAGCCCGGTCTACATCGACAACCTGATCGACGGGCTCGAGGCAGTCGGCGGCCTTGAAGTTGCGGCGGGACAGGTATTCATCCTCGGCGACGGCGCCGGGCTGCCGGCGAGGGACTTCTTCGGGCACTACGCCCGCATGCTCGGCGGCAAGTCGATCCGGACCCTGCCGACCCCCCTGGCGAAGGGGTTGGCCGGTGTGGTCGGGATGACCTTCGGCGCCCTGGGGCGGGAGACCGAGGTGAGTGCCGAGTCGATGAGGATGTTGGCCCGTACCGGCGGCTACTCGATCGACAAGGCACGACGGCTGCTCGGATACGAGCCCAAGGTCGATCTGGAGGAAGGCATGCGGCGAAGCGAACAGTGGCTGGCCGGACAGGGCCTGCTGGATTAGCGAAGCGGACAACGAGAGGAAAACGATGAGCGTGCGAACGGACTGGAAGACGGCTTTGATCAGCGGCGGAGGGAGCGGCATCGGCCTGCGCCTGGCCGAGATGCTGCGGGCGCGAGGAGTGGCGGTTTCCGTCTTCGATCTGAAGATCGGTGACGAAGCCAGGCGCAGGCTCGGAGGCGACGGGGGCGACGCGGACAGTGGAGCGGGCGCCGGCTTCCACGAGGTCGACGTCACCGACGCCGACGCGCTGGCTCGGGCCGTCGAGAAGGCGGTTGCGGCGACCGGGCCGCCGACTCTTGCGATCAATTCGGCCGGGGTCCAGGCATCGAAGACGTTTGAGGAGCTCAGCGAGGAGCGGTTCCGGCTCGTCGTCGAGGTCAACCTGATCGGCAGTCGCAACTTCGCCGCAGCGGTTCTCCCCCAAATGCAACCGGGAGCGCAGCTCGCCCTGATCGCCTCCCTTGCCGGGATCGTCCCGAACTACGGCTATGCGGCCTATAGCGCCTCCAAGTTCGGGGTTGTGGGGCTGGCGGGGGCGTTGAGGCTGGAGTACAAGCCGAAGGGCATCGCCGTCTCGGTGATCTGTCCGCCGGAGGTCGAGACCGCGATGGTCGAGGACGAACGCCGGACCGGCGACGCGATCAGCCTCGAGCTGAAGAAGTTCTCGGGCACCCTCGGTGTCGACCAAGCCTGCGAAGAGATCATCCGCGGGCTGGAAGGCCGCCGCCGGATGATCATCCCCGGCCACCGCGCACGGTTCACCCGTCGCCTCGCCAACATCCTCCCGGGCCTGATGAACGCGGCCGGCGACCGCATGGTCGACCGTGCACTGAAGGCACGACGACCGGGCTGAACCCGATCACCCGGTTCGCGAGACGAACCAGTGACTTCGGTTTCTTAGACCATCCGCTGGTTCCCGGTGACTGGCACTTTTGAGCCATTCATTGGGCGTCGGCAGCGCCGCGCGATAGACCTGCGCGATGGTCCCACGGGCCTCAAGAGTCCGTTTGGGGAGCACCGCGAAATCGTCGGAATACCTGTTGTGTGGCCTCTTCAGAAACCAAGAAGGTTCAGACCGTCTCGACCAAGCTGCCTTCCGAGCTCGCCGCACAGATCGACCGTATGGCGCTCCATCGCGGGGTATCCCGCCCCGATCTGCTTCGAAAGCTGGCTGAGGCAGCAGCCAACGGGAGGGTGATCCTGACCCCCTCCCCTGGGCCGCCAGGGCAAGACCATCCGGGAGCTCGCGACATCAGACGTAGACCAGACGGCGCGGAAGAGAGCACAACTTGACGCCGAGGCTGCATGCACTGATCCCCGGTCAGCTCGAGACGGGGCCGGGACCGCATCAGACGATATGCCGACAGCGGACCTGGACGAGATCGCAAGGCGGATGGCGGCCAGAATCGCGCAGAGGCGATGAGTGGGCGGACCTCGACCTTCAAGGGCGTCCGCCTCGGCGTCCTCGAGCGCACCCTGCTGGTCTACGCTCCCCCGCCGGGAACCCATGGCGGGTTGGTGATCGATGCTCCGGAAGGAACGTCAAGCGTCCAGAAGGGCTACCTGCGCGCCGCCAAGAAGCTGGAGTGCCTCGACCTCCTGCGGCGGGTGAGGCTGAGGGCATCGGCGCGGGCCCGAGACCCGCGCAGAGAGCGGCCGACCGATCCGCTGGACCGAGGAGAAGCTGGCACTTGCCAGACGCTACGAGACCACCCACCGCTGTAATTCCGGAGGACCGGCGCGTCGGACCGACCCAAGTTGCGATCTGTCACCTGGCGCGATTCGTTGAGCGGATGTTGAATCAACGTGGGTCCTCGAATGCCCTTCTTCTCATATTGGTCGCCGCCGCTCTCGGATTGGGCGTCGGGGTGGTGTTCGGTGTCCTCGTCAAGGGAAGTGAGAGCAACTCTTCGAGCGGGTCGCTTCAAGCCAGCAGCATCGGAAACGCGACGCAGGGACGGATGCTGTTCGTCAGCCAGGGCTGCTCGATGTGTCATACCTTCGAGGGCCAGGGTGGCACCGACGCTCCTAAGCTCGACTTCATGAGGAGCAAGCAGAGCGTCACCGACATCGCCAACATGAGCGGCAGGATCTGGAACCACGTCCCCGCGATGGAGGCCGCTTTCGCGGAGGAAGGCATCCCATTCCCGACCTTCGAGGCGAACCAGATGGCCGACCTGATTGCCCACCTGCACGGAGGTGGCCCCTCGCCTGATGTCCCCACGGGCGGTTCGTCGCAGAGCGGCAAGTAGCGCGGTGAGCAGAGCACGAGGGCGTGGTAGTTGGCGGCGGCTCGGTTCAATTCAGGGCGTATCAGTTCGCCGATCGTGCAGCACCCACCCTGCTGGAAGCGCTCGTCCTTAGGAGCCGGCAACGGAGCGGCGAAGCAGAACGAGCACGGCCACTGAGAGGGCGGCAAGCCAGAGCAACGCCACGATCAGCGAGCCCCCGGCGTCAAAGCTCGACGAGAACGCGCCGTCGACCAGGACCCGGGTCGGACCGTAGCCTGGGAGCACGGTGGCCCACCCCTGCGGGGTGCCTCGGAAGAACATCGGATTCTGGGCAACCCCGATGTCCAGCATCGGCAGGAAGAACATCAGATAGGCGCCTCCGAGGCGGCCGACGAGCGCTCCCGCCAGGGCGCCGATCGCGCCGTAGATCAGGCCGGCCAGGAGGTTGCCGGTAACGAAGGGGAGCCAGGAAGCGGGGGTGAAGTCGATCGCAGTTACCCCGAGGGAAACGGCGATGACGACGAGTGTCGCCGTGAAAAGGACGACGAGGCGCGGCATGATCGCCTCACCGGGACTGTATCCGGCCAGCACCAGGCGGCGGTCGGATTCCAGGGCCGACTGGACGATGAAGAGGCCGACCAGGCCGGCGAGGAAGCCAACGGTGATCGGCACCATGATCGCGCCGTGCAGATCCTTCATCGTGGTCAGGAATTGATCGCCACCGGGCAGGGTGATCAGGTGCGGGTTGGGCTCGGTGATCGCCACGCTCCAGCTGATGAAGAGGAACGGGACGGTTATCAGTAGGACCAGCAGCAGGGGGCGGCGGAGCTGCTCGCGGAAGCCCATCCGGATCGCCGTGGAAGCGCGCCCGCTCATGCCGACCTCGGCCGGGCGGAGAGCCAGAAGGCCCCCGTCGCAATCAGTAGGGCCCCGAGGGCCGTCAGACACACCGCGATCCAGTCCCCGGCCGGCGAGCTCTGGCCCGCCCCGGCGGCGACCAGTACGTCGGCCGCCTTGCGGGTCGGCATCAGCTGCGCCAGCCCTCCGCCACCGCTCATCCCCGGGCCGGAGAAGGCGTCGATCAGGAAGATGAACGCCACGGTGAGCGAGCCCTCCAGCGGGTCGGAGATGAACGATCCGACCACGGTGCCGATACCGATGTAGATCAGAGCGAAGATCAGGATCGCGATGAATGCGTGGGCGGGATGAGCGATGCCGGCAGCTAGCCAGAGGGTGCCGAAGGCGACTCCTGATATCAGCAGCCCAAGAAGAATCGAGGCCGATATCCGCGCAACCGCTACCGGCACCGCTCCCATTCCCGCCAGCGCCAGGCGGCGATCCGCCCCGCGAGCCGAGGCGACCTGAAAGAAGCCGAGAGCACCCGCCATAAAGGCCGCAGCCCAACCGGCGCCCAGTGCCGAGGCAGAATCGCCGGCGACCGAGCCGCCGAGAGCCGAGGCGAACTCTCCGAGCACCGAGGCCGAGACGAGCACGAAAAGAGCCGGGAGCGCCACCAACATGACCAGCGTCAGCCGTGCCCGCAGGTGCTCGCGCAGGAAGTCGGCGCTGGAAATCACAATTCCGCTCACGCCTCGATGCACCTCCCGTCACGCAGCTCGTAGACGCGGTCGAGGCGCTCGCGCTCGGAGAGGAAGTGGGAGACGATCAGGATGCCCATCCCCTGGTCGCGGCGCCTCTCGCTCATCTCCCAGAAGCGCAGGTATGTCTCCCAGTCGAAGCCGGAGTAGGGCTCGTCGAGCAGCAGAAGGTCAGGCCCGTGCATCAGGGCCAGTGCCAGGTTCAGCTTCTGCCGGGTCCCGCCGGAGAGGTCCTCGATCCGGTAGCCGCGGTAGCGTTCGAACTGAAGTTCGGCGAGCAGGCTCTGGCTGGTCGAGTCCGCTTCGGTCTGGTCGAGGTCGTACGCGCGGGCGAACAGCTCGAAGTGCTCGGCCACTGTCAGTTTCTCCCAGAGCAGCGGCGTCTGCGGACAGTAGCCGAGCTTTCCGTTTCGCTCAATCTCTCCCCCGTCACCCTCCATCATGCCAACGACGATCTTCATCAGGGTGCTCTTTCCCGAGCCATTCTCGCCGACCAGGCCGACCAACTCGCCGCGGCGAACCTCGAGGCTTGCCCCTTTAAGGACCTCGGTCCTGCGCCGCCGCGGCGGTAGACCGCGGTGGAAGCCCTTCTTCACTCCTTCGGCTCGCATCACCGTCTCCGCTTCGCCGGTCTTAGGGGTACCCGCCGTGGGGGCCAACGCCGCGATCGGGTTCCGGGTCATGACTTGACAGTAATACCCTGGGGGGGTATTGTCAAGGTATGAGGTCAATCACCTTGTGGCGGAGATGCAACACAGGCCCCGGGCAAGAGGAGGGAAGAGAAGATGGCTGAGCCCTTGTCAGCGTCGCCGAGGTTCTCGGCTTGGATCCGCGCGATAACTGCGCGATAGTCTTCCTAGGCGCGGCCCCCCGATCTGGGGATTTCGGAGACTTCGGCAGCGGAGCCTTGACCTTCTCCGTTTGCGCTTGCCAGAGCGGTTTTGGAGTGGGTTTCCAGAGCGCGCCCGACAGGATTCGAACCAGTGACCTTCGGTTTCGCGGACCGGAGGTATCTCCCCGGGCTTCAGCGGCCGGCTTCGACCTTGTCGCGAATCCCCCTGCCGCGACCGGGGAAAAGCGCCTGACGAGCGTGGACCAGGTGGACCTTCGGCGAGTGGCCGGGGACGACGAGGGCGGCGATGGCGCGGAGGCCGTAGGTCCAGGCGGTCAGCAGTCTGACCACTGCGGCTTCTGCCGGGCCGTGGTGCTTTCGCATGTAGAGGTCGCGGTTGCGGTGGAACTCGACGATCCGTGGCAGGCCTTTGCCCAGGTCGGTCGAGAGCTGGTTGTGGTGGATTGCATTTGCGCCGGGGACGTAGAGGGTGTGCCAGCCGGCGTCGGCGAGGCGCTTGCAGAAGTCGCACTCGTCGTAGTAGACGAAAAACTCTGGGTCGAGGAAATCGACCTGGGCGGCGGCCTCTCGGCGAACCATAAGCGCGCTGGATTGCGCCCAATCGACGATACGGGTTTCGCCGCCGCCGCCGCCGCCGCTCTGGACCGTGTATCTGCGGTGCAGAAAGAGCGCCCCGGCACATGCGGTCGCCAGCCCGGGGAAACGCCAGGCACAGGGATACGGGACGAGGTCGCCGTCGAGCAGTTGTGCTCCGGCGGCTGCCGCCTTCGGTTCCGCTTCAAGGGCCGCAATCAATGCCGCCACAGTTCCGTCCATAACCTCGGAATCCTCGTTGAGGAGCAGGCAGTAGCGGCCCTTGGCGTCCCGAATCAGGCGCGAGTCGTTGGCCGCCTTGCCCTCCGCTTGGTCGAGCGCGATCACGGTCACCGCTGTGGCATTCTCGTCGCTCCAGGCCCGCGCGGCATCGGCTGATCCATCGCTCGATGCGTTGTCCAGAACAAGGATCTCGCAGTCGACCCCGTGGGGGTGATTGCGCGCGATCGCGGCAAGGCAGGCGAGCAGATACTTGCGGCCATTGCTGTTCACGATGCAGTAGGAGAGTGTCGGTTCCACGCTCCCGGCACGATAATCGCTTCCGAATGCGCGTCTCGATGCTGGACCCCTCGGCGTTCACGCCTCCCTATGACCACGCCCTCGCGAGGTCGCTGGCGCGCGCAGGCGTTGAGGTTGAGTTGATCACGTCGCGCTTTCTCTACGGACCGGTGCCCGAGACCGACGGCTACGAGGTCACCGAGGCCTTCTATCGCCGCACCGCGGCCCGCGGCCTCGACGCGCCGGGGCGCCGGATCTTCAAGGCGGGCGAGCACCTGCTCGACATGGCGGCGCTCTGGCGCAGGCCGGAACCCGACGTCGTCCACCACCAGTGGCTGACGATGCCCGCGATCGACACCCACCTGATCTCGCGTCGTCGCCCGAGCGTGATCACCGCGCACTACATACTCGCGCCGGATCCATCCCGCCGGCAACTTGGGATCGCCCGCCGGATGTATGGGCAGATGGACGCGGTGATCGCTCACTCTCAGCACGGTGCCCGTCGCCTTCGCGAGGAGGTGGGCGTTGAACCTGGCCGCATTCATGTGATCCATCACGGCGCCTTCGACTACCTGACCGCGCTCCCCGAGGAGAAGCCGCTTCCAGATGAGTTGGCGGGCGCCGAGGGACCGGTCGTGCTCTTCTTCGGCCTGCTTCGTCCCTACAAGGGGGTCGATCTGCTGCTCGAGGCCTTCCGGCAGGTCAGGGGTGCCGAACTCTGGATTGTCGGCAATCCACGAATGCCGGTCGAGCCGCTGCTCGAGGCGGCAGAGCTCTGTTCGGCAAAGGTCCGGTTCGTGACCCGGTTCATTGATGAGGACGAGATCCCGGCACTCTTTCGCCGTGCCGACATCGCGGTGCTTCCGTATCTCGACGCCGAGCACTCGGGCGTCATCTACACCGGCCTTGCCTTCGGAACTCCGATGGTCGCCAGCTCGGTGGGAGGCTTTCCCGAGCTGGCGGGGTCGAGCGGGGCGATCCGGATTGTCGAGCCGGGTGACGCCGAAGCGCTCGCCACCGAGCTCAACCGCCTGATCGCGGACCCCGATGCCCGGCGCCAACTCTCCGAGGCCGGGTTCGAGGCCGCGGCCACCACCTACTCCTGGGACGAGATCGGCCTCCAGACCAAAGATCTCTACTCATCCCTGCTCGGGTCCTCAGGTGACCACGATGGTGCTTGAGACCCTCTTCTGGGTCTGCGTGGCCCTGATCGTCTATACCCACGTCGGCTACACGATTGCGCTGGCGATCCTGCGATTGCTGCTTTCTGGCCGCAGGGCGGTCCGGGCCGGCGGGGACGCCGTTTCGCTGCCCAGCGTCTCGCTGGTAATCGCCGCATACGACGAAGAGGATGTGATCGCGGACAAGGTCACGAACACTCTCGCGCTCGATTACCCCCGTGAGCTGCTGCAGATCATCGTGGCTTCCGACGGCTCCGCCGACAGGACTGTCAACGTGGCCAGGGCAGCAGGCGCCGACCTCGTCCTCGACCTGCCCCGCGGCGGCAAGATCACCGGCCAGAATTCCGCCGTCGAGAGTGCCAGGGGCGATCTCGTCGCATTCTCCGACGCAAATAGTTTCTGGGAGCCGGGCGCCCTGCGCGGGCTCGTCGCGCCCTTCGCCGACGAGAGCATCGGCTACGCCTGCGGGCAGGTCAGCTTCATCAACGAGGACGGCGACAATCAGGAAGGGATCTACTGGCGCTACGAGATGAAGGTGCGCGAGCTCGAGTCCGGGTTGGGCGGGGTGACCGCGGGCAACGGGGCGATCTACGCGGTCCGCCGCAGCGCCTACGTCGCGCTGCCACCCTCCGGCAGCCACGACCTCTCGTTTCCCTTCGAGATGGCCAGGCAGGGTCTTCGCTCGGTATACGTTCCCGTTGCCCGCGCCTCCGAGCTGATGGTTCCGACACTCTCCGGAGAGTGGTCACGAAAGCGCCGGATGATGATCGGGCTCTGGGACATCGTGATCGGCGAGCGGATGATCTCGCCGCGCGGCTACTCGCCGATGTTTGCCTTCGAGATCTTCTCCCACCGCCTGCTGCGCTACCTGACCCCGTTCCTGCATCTGATCACGCTTGGGCTCAACATCGTCCTGGTCGCTCAGTCGGCGGGTACGGTCTACCGGGTCACCCTGGGGCTCCAAGTCCTGCTCCTCGCGGCGGCCTTCCTCGCGCCGTTGGTTCCCTTCGGGCCACTCCGGATCGCGCGCTACTACGTGATCGTCACGGCCTCGATCGTTTTCGGGCTCTGGGACCGCTGGCGGCAGGGTCCACCCGGTGCCTGGGAAAAGGCGGAGGGGACGCGATGAGCAGGCGCAACCCGGAAGACGGGGTTCTCCGATGAACCGCGCGCTGGACCTGCTTATCGCAGCGGTTGGCCTGATCATCACCTCGCCGATCCTGCTCGCAGCCGCGATCGCGATACGCCTCGAGGGCGGGGGACCGGTGATCTATCGCCAGAGCCGGGTCGGCCTGGGTGGCCGCGAGTTCGAGATGCTGAAGCTGCGGACGATGGTCGCCGGCTCCGACCCGGTCGGCGTCGGGGCGATCGTCACCAGCACTGATTCGAGGGTGACCCGGGTCGGCCGGTTCCTGCGACGCAGTTCCCTCGATGAACTTCCCAACCTGATCAACGTACTGCGCGGCGAGATGGCGATCGTCGGCCCGCGCCCGACCATCGAGGCGCAGGTTCGCGACTACACCCCGAGGCAGCATCGTCGTCATCAGGTACGCCCGGGTATCACCGGCTGGGCGCAGGTGCAGGGCCGGGCCGGAATCCCCTGGGACGAGAGGATCGAACTCGACCTCTGGTACGTCGACAACCGGTCCCTCGCGCTCGACCTGCGGATCATCCTCAGGACCGTGGGTCTCGCGGCGAGCGGACAGGGCCTGTCCCCCGAATAGGGTTCTGAGGATGAGCGAGAAGCCCACCGTCAGCCTTCGGCCGTTCGAGCCCGCCGATGCGAGCGCGGTCCACCGCTGGTTCAACAATCCAGAGGCGACCAGGACCCTTATGGAGAAGCGCGAGAGCTTCACGCTCGAGAACGCGAAGGGGTGGACGGCGGCCGCCGTCGCGGGGGAGGGGCCGGATCGGAAGTTCGCAATCGTGGTCGAGGGCCACGACGAGCCGGTCGGCTTCACCGCGCTCTACGGGCTCTTCGCCCAGATGGCACCCGAGCTCGGTTGCATGATCGGCGATGACGTTCGCGGCAAGGGCGTCGGCCGGCGTGCCGAGGCGCTGACGATCGCCAAAGCCTTCGATCAGTTCGGTGCGCATCGGGTCTACGGTCGCATCCCAGCCTTCAACGAGGCCGCCAAGCGGGTCGTGACCAGCCTCGGCTGGACCTACGAGGGGACGATGCGCTCGCACGTTGCGCGCGGCGGAGAGCTCTTCGACCTCGAGGTCTGGGGAGTGTTGCCCGACGAGTTCCGCGCCGCCACCGCGGACCTTTTCGAGTGAGCGGCGCAGCCGCCGCCGGGCTCCTGGCCGATTCCGGACGCGCCGCCGCGGCCGACGAGTTCTTCCGCTGTCCGGAGTTCCTCGCCGCCGAGAAGGTCACCCACTCGCTGAGGATCACCGCCGCAAACCGGGTGCTCGCGGCGCCGGTCCTGGCCCGGGATATCCCTGGCAGCGAGTCACTCGACGCGGTATCGCCATACGGGTATCCGGGCCTCACCGAGTCCGGCTCGACTGGCATTGGCCCCGTCGCCGGCGACACCTCGCTCGACCTCGCGGCCGACCGTCTCCCGCCAGGCTCCACCGTCGACCACCCGACGCTCGACCCCGCCGGCATCGAGTGGGGCGGGGCCGGGATCGTCTCGCTCTTCCTTCGTCACCGCCTCGGGTCGGACCCGCCGCTGAGCGGGGCGACGCAGCGCAACATCGTCCAGATCGCCGACCCCGCGCTGTCTCCCAAGAGCCGGATGAGCGATCGGCAGCAGATCCGCAAGAACCTGAGGCGCGGCTACGGGATCGAGGTCATCCCCGGCCCGGAGACCACCCCGGTACAGCGCGCGGCATTCCTGCTCGCCTACGAGCAGACGATGCGTCGCACCGAGGCCGAGGATCGCTACTTCTTCGGAGCCGAATACTTCGAGCTGGTCCTCTCCTCGCCGCTGACCTGGCTGGTCCTGGCGATCGAACCTGAAGGCACGGTTGCCGCCGCCTCGATCGCGGCCCGAAGCGACGGCTTAATGCACTACTACCTCAGCGGCACCAACGACGAACACCTGCGCGACTCGCCGATGAAGAACATCATTGCGGCGATGACCGAGTTGTCCTGGGGGTTCGACCTGCCGCTCAACCTCGGTGGCGGCATCACCGCGGGAGACCGCCTCGAGGAGTTCAAGCGCGGGTTCGCAAATCGCGAGGAGGCGTTCCACACCTCGGAGATCATCTGCCTGCCCGGCCGCTACGCGGAACTCAGTGCAGGCCATGCTGCAGACGGGTTCTTCCCGGCCTACCGCGCACCGGCCTGACCCCGGCGGGCGCCGCCGCCTCTGATGCCTTCGGGCATCAGCCCTGCTGGGGCTGCATCGGCGACGGGCCGGTCACGGGACCGAATGCCCCGAAGGGCTCGGGGCCGCGCCCGCCGTACCTGATTCCGAAATCGCGCAACGCGTCGAGGGTCGCGGCACCCTTGTACTCCTTGCAGCCGATCAGGTTCTGCCAGGCCGTCGCCGCGACCGCGTAGGGCATCTTGTCGTTCGGGAAGAGCAGGGCGCCGGAGTAGAGCGTGTCGTACATCCCCCGGAGCTCGAGCTGGTCCTGCTCCGGGAGGCCGGGGCCGTATTGGAATGCGATCCTGCCGTGCTCGAGCGAGTGGACGACGTCGATCTCGAGCGGGACGTCGAGGTAGGCGCCGTCGGCCTGCTGGTAGGGCGGCTCCACGTGATTGCCCGAGGTCGGCGGGTTGGTCTTGTAGGGGGGAGCCGGAGAGCCGACCGGAAGATGGGTTGCGCCCTCATCCGGAAGATCGGCCCTGATCTCGCAGCCGGCCTTCGTGGCGGCGGCTGCCAGGTCTGTTTCGGCGATCGCATGTGGCTTGGGACCGCTGCGCTCGTCGAGTGTGGTGGCGTTGGTCGACCCGCTGGCGACGCTCACGTGGGCGTCTCCGGTGGCTCCATCCTCACTTCCGACCGAGGAGACCGCAACCACGATTCCGACTGCGATCACGGCAACGAGGACGCCCCCGATCGTGTATCCGATCATCAGCCTGCGGCGCTGGTCCCGGGACTGCTCGCTTTCCTCCTGCCGGCGACTCTCCTGCAGCTTCTCGCGCTCTTCCCGGCGGTCAGCCAACGGCGGGCGACTCCGCTTCGCGGTGTGACCAGACGTGGTCGAGAAATGTCGCAAGTTCGTCGTTCAGCCGCGAGGATCGGATTCGCCACTCGAGCGGTGATTTTGCATCGACAACCCGGGCAGCCTTGATCTCCTCGGCCAGCATCTCCGAGTCGCTGAACGGGTGAAGCGGGTCCCCGGTGTGGCGGACGATCAGCGCAGGCTGTTCGATCTTGCGCCGCTCATGTGTCGGCGGCGCTGTCTCTCCCAGCAGCAGCCCTTCGAGCACCGCGATCGATGTGTCGGGATCACGGCGGATCCAATCGAGTGCGATGTCGGCAAGCAGCGTCGTCCTCGGCACCAGCGACGTGCCCTTTGCCAGCAGCCCGAAGAACGGCTTACCGAAGCGCAGCGAGAGCAGGACGGGGGTGAAGAGACCGGCAACGGCGGCGAGGGCATCCTCGAGCACCGGCATCTCCAGAAACAGCGCCTTGACGCGATCTGGCTCGCGCGTTGCCAGCTCAAGGGTCACGTTTGCGCCCAGTGAGGTGCCGCCGACAACCGCCTGTTCGACGCCGAGGTGATCGAGCAGGGCCTCCACCTGCTTCGAAAACAGGGGCATCGAGTAGCGCTGCAGATCGTTTGGCTTGTCGGAGCGGCCGTGGCCCAGCAGGTCGAGACAGATGACCCGGTTTCCGCGATCGGCGATCTCGGGGCCGAGAAGGTCGAACATGTGGGCGTTCATCAGCAGGCCATGCATCATCACGAACACCCGGTCGCCGGACCCGTATTCGTCGTACGCGATCCGTGAACCTTCGAAAGTGAACTCGCCCATTGGTATCTGGCCTATGCCCTTCGGGTCAGCTCGGCGACGCCTGCGGCCTCGGGGAAGGCACGCTCCCAGGGTCTCGAGGCTTTGAGAGATGCGAGGACCGCCCGCGTCGCCGGTGCACGGTTGAGGGCGTAGAAGTGGATGCCGGGGGCACCGCGGATCAGCAGTTCGGCGCATTGCTGGGCCGCATAGGCGATCCCGAACTGGAACTCGGCCTCGGGGTCTCCTCCTGCTCCCTGCATCGCGATCTCGAGCTTCTCGGGGATGCTTGCGTCGCAGCGGGCGCAGATCCGCTGCGTCTGTTCGAGGGTCGAGACCGGGATCACCCCCGGGATGATCGGAACGTCGATCCCCTTCTCGCGCGCCGCGGCAACGAAGTCGAAGTAGACCTGATTGTCAAAGAAGAGCTGGGTGATCAGATACTCGGCCCCGGCATCGACCTTGGTCTTCAGATAGTTGAGGTCCGTGTCGAGATCGACTGCCTCGGGATGAACCTCCGGAAAGCAGGCGCCGCCAACCGAGAAGTCGTGGCGCTCCTTGATGAAGGAGGCAAGCTCGGCGGCGCTGCCGAGGCCGCCGACCGGCTGGACGAAGTTCTCCTCACCCGTGGGTGGGTCACCGCGCAGCGCGAAGATGTTCTCGATCCCCGCGCCCTCGATCCTCTTCAGCGTCTCGGCAAGTCCATCGGCCGGTTCACCTACGCAGCTCAGGTGGGCGACGACCTCGAGGCCGATCTCGTCCTTGAGCGCCCGCGTGATCTCGATGGTTCCATCACGCGTCGAGCCGCCGGCACCGTAGGTGACGGATACGAAGTCCGGGCTCAGCTCCCGGAGGCTCCTCGCCGTCTCGTAGAGCTCCTCCCTGGCCTGGTCTGACCTGGGCGGGAAGAACTCGATTGAGAAGGTCGGGCCACTCTCGGAAAGGATTTCGTTGACGCGCATCGCCCGGATTGTCGCAGGGGACACCGATCAACGGCAGAGATGAACGCTTCCGTTCAGGCGGTGAGGCGCGAAATCCCCCCCAGGAGAAGCTCGATCATCCACTCATGGCTCTGGTCGGGGTCGAGGTCGATTCCGAATCCCCCATCGAGTTCGAGGCTCGAGAAGCCGTGCATCGCGCTGCGCAGTGAGCGGGTCGCGTGGATCGCCTCGTCGCCGCTGATCCCGTAGCCCGCGAGGACGGTGACGATCACCTCGATGGCTTTGGAGGCCGCCGCCAGGTGCTCGGAATCCGCGGGGTCAGGGGCCGCGAGCGTCGCGCCGTAGGTTCCACGGTGGTCGAAGGCGAACTGCCGGTAGGCTCCTGCGATTGAGCGCAGCGCGTCATCCCGGGCCAGCCCGACCGCCGCGTGGGCGAGAACATCACCGAGCTCGTGGATGGTCCTCAGAGCGATCTCGCGCCTCAGATCCCCAAGGCCACCGATGTGGTTGTAGAGGCTCGGAGTCCGGACCTCCAGGTCGCTCGCGACCCGGGCCAGGGTGACGGCGCCGGTGCCGTCCCGGTTGGCGATCCGGATCGCCGCGTCGACGACGAGATCCTTGCTGAGGCCGGCCCTTGCCATCGTCTATAGCCCGGTCGCGCGTTCGATCGCCGTGCGCATCGCCGGGTTGGGGTCCTTGATCATCCTGCCGTGGCCGACGACCATCAGGCTCGACTCGATCCCGGCCAGCTTTCTCGCCGACTCCAGATCCGTGGGGCCGTCCGTGGTCGCCATGCCGGCAAATGGAAACAGCGGATTGATCCGGCTGGTAGAGCGCACTCCGGCGATCGTCGTGAAGACATCGCCTGCGATCAGCGAGCGGTCCCGGACATCGATGAAGGAGAGATGACCGGGACTGTGCCCGGGCGTCGAGATGGCCTCGAGGGATCCGATCCGATCACCCTCGGCGACCAGCAGGTCCGGTTTGGCCTCGATGGTGATGAATCCGCCCTTCAGCTTCTTGCCGGACTCGCCGTTGTCGAGTGTTCGTTCGCCGGCGAGAAAGCGCGCCTCGCGAGCCGAGACGCCGTACTCGGCATCGGGGAGCGCCTCGATCAGCGCCTGTAACGAGCCGGAGTGATCGGCATGTGCGTGGGTGAGGATGATCCGCCTGATCGGGGAGCCGAGCTGCTCGGCGGCGGCGAGTATCTCCTTCGCCGAAGCCTTGACGGTTGTGTCGACGAGCGTCAGACCGTCTTCCTCGCGGACGAGGTAGGCGTTGACGCATCCGAATCGGGTCAGCTGCGTGAGATTGTCGGTGTGCTGCTGGATCTTCATCCGATCGCCTTTCTGATCCTGGGACTATTGGTGTTAGGAGCAAAACTAATAGCAGTAGTTTACACATCGAGCCGATCCTGTCAAGGCCGTGATTTCGCCGGCAGGGGATCATCTGTCCGGTGAGGCAGCCCAGGCTCAGAGATCGATCGCATCCGCATTCGGCTGCGCCGCTGCGGATCAATGCCGGGGCGGCCCGCCGGATCGCGCTTGCGGCCCAGGGCTTCACAGACGCGGAACCCACCAATGCCGTGACGATGCGCCACGCCCAACGGGTGATCGATCGAATCGGGGTGATCCAGATCGACTCGGTCAACGTCTGCGTCCGCAGCCATCTGATGCCGCTGTTCAGCCGTCTCGGTCCCTACGACACTGCTCTGCTGGATCGCGCCAGCTCGAAGAGCCCGCGGCGGCTGGTCGAGTACTGGGCCCATGAGGCTTCACTGATCCCGCCCTCAACCCACCGATTGCTCAGATGGAGGATGACCGAGGCAGACACGAAGGCCTGGGGGATGATCCGGCGGATTGCCGTCGACGCACCGGAGCTGGTCGAGGCCGTTGCACTCGAGGTGGGTAAGCGGAGACCGATCACGGCGACGGATATCGAGGCGGCGATCGAGCACGACCATCTGCGGACCAGGGACCAATGGGGCTGGAACTGGTCTGCGGTCAAGTCGGCGGTGGAGTACCTGTTCTGGACCGGCCGGGTCACCGCTTCAGGTCGCACCGCGCAGTTCCAGCGCCTCTACGACCTTCCAGGCCGTGTCCTGCCCGCGGAGATTGCGAATGCCCCGGATCCGAGTTCCGGGGAGGCGGCCAGGGAGTTGGTCGCGATCTCGGCCAAGGCCCATGGGATCGCGACAGAGCGCTGCCTTCGGGACTACTTCAGGCTCTCGGCTCCCCAGGCAAGGCAGGCGATCGCAGAGCTCGTTGACGACGGCACGCTGCTTGCAGCTTCGGTCGAGAGCTTTGAGAAGCCGGCGTATCTGCACCGGAATGCACGACGACCGAGGCAGGTCGATGCCCGGGCCCTGCTCTCACCGTTTGATCCATTGGTCTTCGAGCGCGAGCGGATCGAGCAGCTCTTCGGCTTTCGCTACCGGATCGAGATCTATGTCCCGGCGGAGAAGCGCGTCCATGGCTATTACGTCCTCCCGTTCCTGCTCGGAGATCGCCTGGTGGCCCGGGTCGATCTCAAGGCCGATCGCTCCGAGCGTGTGTTGATCGTGCGAGCGGCCCACGGGGAGGTCGATGCCCCGTCGGAGACCGCCACCGAGCTGGCTGCGGAACTTGCCTCGATGGCCGGATGGCTCGGCCTCGTCGCCGTTGGAGTTGAGCCGCGCGGCGACCTCGCGCCACAGCTTGCGGACGCCGTAAACGAGGCCGGGAACGCGGTTGGTGAGATGGCCCGATGAGTGCCGACGGCAGATACGCACCGAGCCCGACCGGCGAGCTCCACCTCGGCAACCTTCGTACCGCCCTCCTGGCGCAGTTCTTTGCGCGCGCGCAGCGAAGCCGCTTCCTGCTTCGCGTCGATGACCTGGACCCCGAGCGCTCGCGTCCAGATTGGGTGGAGCGGCAGCTCGGAGATCTCCGGGCGATCGGCGTCGATTGGGACGAGGATCCGATCTTCCAGAGCCGTCGTGCGCATATCTACGGCGAGGCCCTGGGGCCGTTGATCGCGGGCGACTCGGTCTACGAGTGCTATTGCACCCGGGCCGAGATCCGAAGCGCCGTCTCGGCGCCCCATGTCGATCTGCCCGAGGGCGCCTATCCGGGAACCTGCCGCGACCTGTCCGTGGAGCGCCGCCGGGAGCTGGTTGCATCTGGCCGTCCTCCTGCGCTGAGAGTTCGGGCCGAAGCCGCGACGGTTGGGTTCGAGGACCGGATCCATGGCACCGTGACCGGGGTGGTCGATGACTTCGTGGTCCGCCGCAATGACGGTGTCCACGCCTACAACCTCGCCACGGTGGTCGACGACGCCGAACAGGGGATCGAAGAGGTCGTCCGCGGGGACGACCTGCTCGGTTCGACGGGCCGCCAGCTCTGGCTGGCGCGGACGCTCGAGGTCAGGGCGCCAACCTCGTTTGCCCACGTCCCGCTGATGCTGGGTCCCGACGGAGAGCGGCTCGCGAAGCGCCACGGGGCGGTGACGCTCGGAGAGCGACTCGCCGGCGGAGACTCTGCTGATCAGGTCCGCGCCGAGCTGCTTGCGTCAGTCGGATTGCCAGGAGCAGGCGAGATACCGACGATCGACGAGCTGCTCGAGGCGCTTCGCTAACTGCCGCTCAGCCGCCCGGCCGCTGCGCGGGTGGCAGGGGCGCCAGCTTCGGGCCGACCCGCTCAATCTCCTCGCGGTCGAGTTGCTCGATCTCGGGCATCGCCCTGAGCCCGTCGCGCTCGGCCATCGGACCGAGCATCCCCCGCATCGCGAACATCGGGCAAATCCAGCCCGGGTACATCACTCTTCTGGATCGCCTTTCGATTCCCTTGACGGTTGCGGCGGCGGCGTCCTCGACCTTGTAGGTCCTGGAGAGCGGCCAGCGCAGCGAAGACCGGAATCGGCCGAAGGCGGGCACGTCGTCTCCACCACTGACCAGGGGAGTCTTGATCCAGGAGTAATAGGCGACGCCGACATCAACACCGTGGTGGGCAAGCTCTACGCGCAGCGTCCCGCCGAGCGACTCGGTCGCGGAACGACTCAGCGCGTAGGCCGAGAGTGCCGGCACGGCAGCAAGCGCGGCAACGGAGGAGGTGACCAGAAGGTATCCGCGGCTCTCAACAAGGTGAGGCAACGATGGCTTGATCGTCCGCCATGTTCCGAGCACGTTGATCTCGACATTTCGCTCCCAGACGTCCGGGTCGATCTCGAGCGCGGTGCCGATCCAGCCGACGCCGGCATTGGCCACGACCACATCGAGCCCGCCCAATCGGCCGGCGGCGGAGTCGACCGCGGAAGCGATTGCCTCCCGGTCAGTGATGTCCGCGCCGAGGCCAAAGCAATCTCCGCCGAGCTCCGCGGCCGCGCTCTCCGCGGCCTGCGCATCCAGATCGACAACCGCGACGCGGGCACCCCTGGCGACCAGTCCCCGGGCAGTGTTCAACCCAATTCCCGACGCCGCTCCGGTGATCAGAACACCCTTGCCCTCGAGAGTCGATCGCATGGCGTCAGACGCTACCGCACCGACAGCAGGAAGGAGTTGATTTCCACGAGGCGGGCCGGCGCAGGTTTGTAGGGCGTTCAGGATCGGATCAGGTTGATCTCGTATCTCCTGGCGTCCGGTTGAACGAGACCCGGAAGCGCTTCGCCTCCGTCGCCGCATGCGGCTGAGGGTCTTCGGATTCATGCAGCGGCGGGTGCCTGCTCCGGGTAGGTATCGGGCCGGTGACCCCGAAGAGGATCGATGCGATCGCGGACAACCCCTGCCGCGGCGCCCCGATTCCCAAGGAGGACGTTGATGAACGATGTGGACCGTACGGTGGAGGAGACGCGGCGCTACCCGGCGCTGATGACGATTGCCGGAGTGGCGAATATTCTCGCGGTGATCGTGATCGTCCTGGGCATCGCCGCGTCGGTTGTCGGAATGATCGACGGTTTCGGTGACACATTCCTGCACGGGCTCTGGATCGGTCTTCTCGGTCTCGCGACCACGGTGCTCTACGCGGTGTTCCTCTTCGCTGTCGGCGAAGGCATTCGCGTGATCGTTGATATCGAGGAGAACACCAGGACGTCCGGCCGGATCTAGCCTTCGGCAGTTCGAGCATCTCGCACCCCGCCAGACGCAATCTTGCGTCTGGCGGGGCCCGCGAGAGTTAGTGGCGGCTCGACGGGCCGCCCGCCCGCATGCAACACAATTCCTGACTTGGCGGTGGTCTGCCGGCACCAACCTCGTACGCGGTAACTCACCCTCAGAGTGGCCGAGTCGCCCGGATCGGGAGTCAGGTGATCCCCTCCGTGTGCCGATAGATGGAAGGTTCATGCCGACTCTTCTCAAATTGCAGGACAGGCGCCAGGCGATCATGTTGCTTCCGCTTGCCTTCGCGGTGGCAGGGCTGTGCGTTTTCGTGGCGTGGACGATGGGTGCATGGCGCCCCGCTCTTGACGATCTCGGTGGCGGGTGGCTTCCCCCCGCCGTCTCGATCGCCGCCGCCGCGACCTGTCTGCTCCGGGCGACCTTCTATAGCGATCGCCGCGCTCGCAGTCGGCGCGATAGCTGCCGCGCTGCTGGCGCCCGCACTGGTCGGGCTGACCACCGGGGGGACAACCGCCGCACTTACCAACATCGCCTATCCGGTCGCCGACCTCCTGCTGGTCTCCTTCATCGCCGGCCTGGCAATCGTCAGCGGCAGACGGCCGAGCCGGCAGTTGCTGGTGATCGGAGCCGGCCTCACGCTCTGGAGCATCGCCGACGGCATCTTTCTCTATCAGCAGGCGAAGGGCACCTACACCACAAGTGAGTTCATCAATTCGTTCTGGGTGGTCGGTAACGTCCTGATCGCGGCCGCAGCGATCCCGCGCGCAGCCGGCTTTGCGATATCGACCCGACCGTGGCGATCGATCACCTATCCCGTGTTTGCAGCCGTGGCCGCAGTCACCATCCTGACCTGGGACCACTTTGCGCAGTTGCCGGATTCCTCGGTCGTTCTCGCCTCCCTCACATTGGTCGCCGTCTGTGCGCGACTTCTGCTCAGCGCTTCCGATAATCGCTGACTTTCCGAACTCGTCCACGACGAGGCCGTGACCGATGCACTGACCGGGCTTGGTAATCGTCGCCGGCTTTTTCGGGACCTCTATGAGAGGCTGGAGCGAGACACCGAACCCTTCCTGCTCGCGCTCTTCGATCTGGATGGATTCAAGGCCCATAACGACAGCTTTGGACACCCGGCCGGGGACCTTCTCCTTCAGCGTGTCAGCGCAAGTCTCGCCGCGGCGGTGGCACCGGTCGGATCCGCCTACAGGTTGGGCGGCGATGAATTCTGCGTGATGGTCGCACCCGGTATCGGTGGCGCCGAGCAGGCACTGGCGCCCGCGCAGGAGGCTCTGACCGAAGTCGGCGCCGGCTTTACGGTTGGAGCTTCCTTCGGCTCTGTCAGCCTGCCGGCTGAAACGCGTGATCCCGATGAGGCAAAGCGACGGGCGGATCGGCGGATGTATTCGTCCAAGGGCTCGCGAACCAACGCCGCCGACCAGCAGACGCGAAGCGTCCTGCTCCGCGTTCTCGAGGAGCGCGCGCCTTCGCTGAGCGAGCACCTGGTGGGGGTCGCATCACTGGCACTTGCAGTGGGAAGACGGATGGGCTTCACTGCTGATGACCTCGACGTGCTTGCGCGGGCAGCTGAGATGCACGATGTCGGAAAGGTCGCGATCCCCGACGATGTCCTCTACAAGCCGAGACCGCTGGATGAACTCGAGTGGGAGCTGATGAGGACGCACACGATCATCGGCGAGCGCATCCTCAGTGCAGCCCCGGCGCTTGCCGAGGTTGCGGCGATCGTTCGATCAACTCACGAGAGATGGGACGGCGGCGGCTACCCGGATGGGCTGGCTGCCGAGGAGATCCCGGTCAGCGCCCGTGTGATCTCAATTTGCGATGCCTTCGATGCGATGACCCAGGACCGGCCGTACCGGAGCCCAAGGAGCCAGGGCGCGGCGCTGGCCGAGCTGAGGAACTGTGCCGGTTCTCAGTTCGATCCGACGATCGTCGAGTACGTCTGCGAAGAGATGTCGAGGTCCGGCCATGGGTCGTACACTGAGGCGCCCGGCGTTCAGGCGCCCTTGACGAAGTCGGCAATCACCTCCGGGTCGGGCGCTCCGTCGTAGGCAAGTGTGCCGTCCCGGAGCGCGACGCAGCGCGTCGCCGACTCGACAACCTCGCTTCGGTGTGTGGAGACGATCACGGCCGCTCCCGTGGCACGCGCGTCATCCAGCAGCTTGAAAAGGGCCGAGCGGCTCTCGGCGTCGAGGCCGTCGAATGGCTCGTCGGCCAGGAGAAGAGAGAAGGGCCGGACGAGTCCCAGCGCCAGCGATGCCTTCTGGCGCATCCCGCGGCTGAACTCGGACGGAAGCGAGTCACCCCACTTCTCCATCCCGAGGTCCTCGAGCAGCTCATCTGCCCGCGGCTGCCACTCCTCGACTCCGTGCAGGCGGGCGATGTATTCGAGGTGCTCGATCAGGCTCAGGTCGTCATACAGAACCGGCACGTCCGGGACGTACGAGGTCGCCGCCCTCGCTGCGAGGGAACCGGCGGGCGCGCCTGCGACATTTACGCGACCGGAGAAGGGCTCGAGAAGCCCGGCGACAACGGTCAGGAACGTCGTCTTGCCCGCACCATTGGGTCCGACAAGCGCGACCAGCTCACCGGGCTCCACAGCGAGGTCAAGCGGCGCGAGGGCAACGAGATCGCCGTACTCGTGGCCGAGGCCAAGCACCTCGAGAACCGCATCCGGGTTGGATGGTTTCTCTGAGGTGGCGTGAAAGGCTGACTTCTGTTTCATGGGGTCACCGGCGAACGTTTTGCGATCCGGCGGCCGAGCCACCAGATCGATGCCACGCAGATAATCACGAAGTTCAGCTCAACGCCGATCGCCGCCCCGACGGCGGAGTGTCCCTGCCGGGCAGCCTCGCGGGCGACCAGGATTGGAACGCCGACACC
Source organism: Solirubrobacterales bacterium (assembly GCA_038207745.1). Lineage (GTDB taxonomy): Bacteria > Actinomycetota > Thermoleophilia > Solirubrobacterales > 70-9 > JBBQZL01. The sequence continues at coordinate 132 of JBBQZL010000001.1, read as the reverse complement.
GATTATCGAGACGACGATCGGGATCACACTCTGCGCATACCCGATCGCCGGCGTGCTCAGATAGGCATAGGGATCATTGGTTGCGCTGAGCGCGGCGCAGCAGAGCATCAGCAGTGCCGTCGGGACGGCAAG